>DASXIE010000150.1:0-8858 GCA_036498165.1 Caulobacteraceae bacterium | reverse complement strand
GCCTCTGAGCGGCCTTTGCCGTTATGACGACCTCATTCTGAAATACGCCCCAACGGCGAGTGCGCCGCGAGGAGCCGAACAGCCTGTCCGACCCTACGGCGTTGAGGCTGAGGCTTGGTTCCACGCCATCCGAGCCCCCATTGCTGAACTGGCCCCGCCCAAGGCGGCTGCGGCGGTCTGGGACGACGACTGCGACAAGCTTTCGACGACCCCATCCGCCTTCTGGTTTCGCGCGCCGAGCGCCGAGGACGCGGCCAGGGCGGTCAATTTGCTGTTCGCCGCCACGAGTGCGCTCAAGTCGGGAAGAGTGAGAACGACCGATTGCGCAGACTTCGCACGATGGAAAATGACCTGCGAACAGATGGTGCTCGACAGGGGCCGCATCGACCAGATCACGCACGTCAGTCCATGTCCGGCCGATAAAGGCCTTGAATGCTACACCCTTTCCGTGGGTGGTTTTGTAGAGGTCACCATCAAAGGCCTCGCCGATGAACGATCTCTGTCACCTTCAGAGATCCAGTCCGTGTCCGCCGCGGAATATGTCGTCGTCACCTGACGCGGAACGCCGCTCCAACCGGGGCGCGCGAGACCCAGGTTCCGAGATCCACCCTACCCCGAAGTTCGGAAGGTCCGCTCGCCGGCCTGGTATCTCCGTCGGAGTCGCACCGCTAATGTGTCGCCGCGGCGGCGGTCTCGCCCAGGCCGCCAACGCGCATGAGCAGGCGGGCGAGTTCGACCTGGCCACGGGTCTGGGTCTTCTCGCAGATGCGGGCGAGATGGGCGCGCACGGTGAAGAAGCTGACCCCTAGGCTGTCGGCTGCCTCGCGAGTCGACAGGCCGTCGAACAGGGCCTTGGCCACCGCCGTTTCGGCGCGGGTCAGACCAAACAGGTCACGCAGCCGGCGCTCGGGCAGGTCCATCCCCGCCTCGAGATCGGTGATGCAGACCAGCGCCGACGGGCCATTGAGCAGCTCGCACAACAGATCGGCGCGCACCGGCGCCACGTTCAGCGACAGCGGCAGGCCGCGGGCCCGCTCGATGGCCATCGATCCGGCGGCGCGCCGCGCCGGGTCGGAGTCGAGGGCGGCCGCCAACAGGCCATCCAGCCGTCGCGACTGGCCATTGAGACGCAGGCGGCCAGCGACGATCTGGGCGTCACCGCGTTCCACGAGCTTTTCCGCCGCGGTGTTGACCCGCCGCACGGCCCCGTTCTTGGCGATAAGGAACACCGCGTGCGGTGAGCGGTCGAGATACTCCGCCGCGCCGGTGCTGATGAGACGCAGGCCGGCCGCCTTCTCGCTCAGGAGGTAGGCGCGGATGAGGTGCGGGTGAAGGCGGGCCGCCAATTCACGCTGCGCCACCTCGAACCGCCCTTGGCGAGGAGAGTGGTTGATGTTCAGCACCGACAGCTCGTAGCCGTTGAGCGCCAGGCGGATCATCATCGTCGTGTGGATATCCTGCGGGGCGAGGAAATCGTTGAAAAACTCCGTCGCGACCAACTCCTCGCGCGGCATCCATTCCTCGTCAGTGATGATCTTCGGCGTCCAGCCGCGGACATAGGACTTGGGATCGGCGACATTCGAGAGCGGGTTGCGATCGTAGAAATGGGCCCGATAGATCGCGGGCATGCGCGGGTCGATGCGGGTGATCGGGCCGTCGCCGGTATTGTCCGCCATGCTGAGCCGCGAGAGCCAGGCGCTCGATCCGCCCAGGGCGTCGGCCAGCCGCTCCATAACCTTGGTCCACGAAGCCGGCTCGAGGGCGGCCTCGTAGATCAGGTCGAGCAGGCCTTCGAATTCCGCTTCAGTCACGCCCAACGTCTCCGTCGAACGGCGCCCGGGTCACGTCCCGTCTTCGCACTCGGCCAGGATCTCGTCGGTGTGCTCGCCGAGGCGAGGCGCGTGCCGGCGGATGTTCGCTGGCGTACTCGAGAACTTCACCGGCGGACGCAGACTGACGTAGGCGCCGGCCTCAGGGTGGCGATAGCGTTCGAAAAGCCCCACCGCGTCAAGGTGCGCGTCGTGCGGCAGGTCGTCCAGACGGTTCATCCGCACCACCGGAATCTCCAGCGGCTTCAAGATGGCCAGCCATTCGGCGGTCGTCTTGGTGCGGGTCACGTCCTCCACCAGGCCATAGAGTTCGCGCACGTGGCGGGCCCTTTCCCTGTAGTCGGAAAAGCGCGGATCCTTGCCGAAGCTCTCGGCCAAGCCGGCGGCGGCGAAGAACTGGTCCCACTGTTTGTCGGTGTAGGGCAGCAGGCCGATGTAACCGTCGGCGGTGGCGAAAGGCTTGCGCTCGGGATTGGCCACCCGGGTGTAGGCCCACGGCCCGGTCGGCGGATCGTAGACGTGGCCATAGAGATGCTCGGCGAGGGTGAAGCTGGTGACGCATTCGAGCATGGGAACTTCGATGAACTGCCCCTCGCCGGTCTTCTGGCGATGGAAGAGCGCGGCGCAGATCGCCTGGCTCATGAAAAGGCCGCTGACCTTGTCGGCGACAAGGGTGGGCAGGAGCCGCGGCGTCGCGTCGCCGTCGACCCTGGGCAGGAGGTCGGCGAGGCCGCTGGCCGACTGGATGAGGTCGTCGTAGGCCGGCTCGCCGGCGTAGGGCCCTTCCGAGCCGTAGCCGCAGCCGTGGGCGTAGATCACGTCCGGCCGCGCCGCTTTCACCCCCGCGTAGTCGAGGCCCAGGCGCCTCAGCCCCTCGTAGCGCACCGTGGCGGCGAAGACGTCGCAGCGCTCGATCAGGCGCTTCAGGGTCCGGGCCGCCGGCTCCTCGCGCAGGTCGAGAAGCAGGGAGCGCTTGTTGCGGTTGATGGTGAGGTAGATCGGCCCGAGGTCCTCGGGACCGCCGGGCTGGCCGTGGCCGGCCCAGCGCATGATGTCGCCGCCGCCGCCGCGCCGGCCGCCGGGGAACTCGATCTTGATCACCTCGGCTCCCAGGTCGGCGAGCATCTGGGTGGCGTAGGCCCCGAACACCACGCTGGTCATGTCCAGCACCCGCACGCCTTTGAGCGGCCCGGTCGCCTCCGCCGCCAGTTCCTTGTCCCTGATCAAGGCGTCACGTCCCCTTTCCCCGCCGTCACCGATGACGGGCGGGATTTGAGACCCTAATGTGCTTGGGTGGCGAGACGAAACGGTGTCGCCAGGTCAGGGCGCGCGGAATGAACTTCGAGCTGGCTGAAGACCACAGGATGCTCAAGGACCTGGTGGCCCGGTTCGTCCGCGACGAGCTGACGCCGCTCGAACCGGCCGTCCTCGCCCGCGAGGCCGAGGGCAAGGGCCTGGGGCTGGGCAAGGACGAGCACGCCCGCCTCGACGAGGTCTCCCGCTCTCTGGGGCTGTGGGGCCTGGACGCGCCGGAAGACGTCGGCGGCGTCGACCTGCCCAATGTGGCGATGATCGGCGTGAACGAGGAACTGGGGCGGACCGTCACCCCCTACACCCTGCCGCCGGACTCGCCGAACCTTCGGATGCTCCAGGCGACGGTGACCGAGCGCCAGCGCGAGGCCTATCTCGCCCCCTATGTGCGCGGAGAGACTGTGTCGGCGATCGGCATCTCCGAGCCCGGGGCCGGGGCCGATCCGGCCGGCATGACCACCCGCGCCGTGCGCGACGGCGAGGACTGGGTGATCAACGGCCGCAAGATCTGGATCAGCCGCGCCGCCGACGCCGACTTCACTATCCTGATGGCGGTGACCGACAAGGAGAAGGGGGCGCGCGGCGGCATCTCCGCCTTCCTCGTCGACAAGGGCACGCCCGGCTTCAACGTCCTGCGGCGCATTCCCATGGTCGGCGGGGCGGCGACCTACGAGGTGGCCCTGGAGGACTGCCGGGTCGAGGGCTGGAAACTGCTGGGGACCGAGGGGCAGGGCTTCGCGCCCATGCAGCTGCGGCTGGGCACCCGGCGCCTGGAGATGGCCGCGTGGTCGATCGGCATGGCCCAGCGGGCGCTGGACATGATCTGCGAATTCGCCCCCCAGAGGGTGACCTTCGGCCAGCCGCTCTCCCAACGCCAGGCGATCCAGTGGTGGGTGGCCGACGCCGCCACCCGCATCCACGCCGCCCGCCTGATGACCTACGACTGCGCCTGGAAGCTCGACGAGGGCCGCGACACGCGGGTCGAGATCTCGATGATCAAGGCCTTCGCCACCGAAATGGCCTGGGAGGTCGTCGACCGCGCCATGCAGACCTTCGGGGCCATGGGCATGACCAAGGAGCTGCCCCTGCAGCTCATGGCCTCGAAACTGCGCACAATGCGCATCTACGACGGGCCCACCGAGGTCCACAAATGGGTGGTGGCCCGCAATTTCCTGGGATCGAAACGATGAAAGACACCTACGGCCAGACCGTCACCGCCAGCATCGAGGGTCATGTGGCCCTGCTGGTCTTCGAGCGTCCACCGAACAATTTCGTCAGCGTCGAGATGATGCGCGACCTGGCCGACGCCCTGGACGACGTCGACGCCGACAGGAACCTGAGGGCGACGGTCCTAGCTTCGGCCGGAAAGGCCTTCTGCGCCGGGGCGGACCTGGCCTCGCCAGCGGGGGTCGGCGGGGCGGGGATGAGCGGGGTCTCGCCGCTCTACCACGAGGCGGTGCGCCTCTTTTCGACCCGCAAGCCGATCGTGGCGGCGGTGCAGGGGGCGGCGGTGGGGGCCGGCCTCGGGCTCGCCCTGGTGGCGGATTTCCGGGTGGTGGCCCCCGAGGCGCGGTTCGCCGCCAACTTCGTCAAGCTCGGCTTCCATCCGGGCTTCGGCATCACCCACACCCTGCCCCGGGTCGTCGGCGAGCAGAGGGCGGCCCTGATGTGTTTGACCGGCCGGCGGATCAAGGGCGAGGAGGCCCTGGCCTGGGGGCTCGCCGACGAGATGGTCCCGCTCGAGAGCCTGCGTCCCGCCGCCATGGCCCTGGCCGCCGAGTTGGCCGCCAACGCCCCCCTGGCCATGGACTCCACCCGCGCCACCCTGCGCGCCGACCTCGCCGCCGCCGTCAAGGCCGCCACCGACCACGAACTGGCCGAGCAGAGCCGCCTGCGCGCCACCGCCGACTTCGCCGAAGGCGTCCGCTCGGTCAACGAACGGCGCCCCGGCGTCTTCGTGGGGAGCTGACTCGCCGTGCTAAAGCTAGACCGCGACGGGATCGCCATCCACTACGAGGTCGTCGGCGAGGGGCCGGCCCTGCTGCTCAGCCACGGCTATTCGGCGACCGGGGAGATGTGGCGCGGGCAGGTGGAGGCCTTCTCCAAGCATCACCAATTGATCACCTGGGACATGCGCGGCCATGGCCGCTCGGACTATCCGGCCGATCCGGCCGCCTACAGCGAGGCGGCGACGGTGGCCGACATGGCCGCCCTGCTCGACGCCGTCGGGGCCAGGAGCGCGATCATCGGCGGCCTCTCGCTCGGCGGCTACATGAGCCTCGCCTTTCACCTCGCCCATCCGGAGCGGACGCGGGCCCTCCTGATCATCGACACCGGGCCCGGCTACAAAAACGACGAGGCGCGGGCCCGGTGGAACGCCAACGCCCATCGCACCGCCGAGCGCTACGAGAGCGAGGGCCTGGCGCGCCTGGCCGCCGGCAGCCCGGAGATGCGGACGAGCCAGCACCGCGACGCCACCGGCCTCGCCATGGCGGCGCGCGGCATGCTGACCCAGAGGGACGCCCGGGTGATCTCCTCCCTGCCCGACATCAAGGTCCCCGCCCTGGTGGTGGTCGGGGCCGACGACAAGCCCTTCCTCGCCGCCAGCGACTACATGGCCGGCAAGATCCCCGGAGCGAAGAAGGTGGTGATCGAAAACGCCGGCCACGCGGTCAACATCGACCAGGCGGAGGCCTTCAACGCCGCGATCCTCCATTTCCTCGCCGCCAACCGCCTCGATTCATGACGCCGAATTCATAGACCGGGCGGTCAGGCGCGCGCTAAAGCGTCGGCCAGCATTCTGGAGGGCTTCATGAAACGTTCCGTCCTGATGGGCGCCGCCGCCGCGCTCGCCATCGCCGCCGCCGCCCATGCCGCCGACCCCCTGGCCCCCATCGGGGTCGGGCCGCAGCCCGGACCGCCGCCGGCAAAGCCGGTCACCGAGGTCCTGTGGGGAACCAAGGTCACCGACGACTATCGCTACATGGAGGCCCTCGATCCGGCGACGATCGCCTGGATGAAGAGCGAGGGGGCTTATACCCGCTCCGTCCTCGACGCCATCAAGCCCCTGCCCGCCGTGCGGGCGCGGGTGAGCGCCTTCACCGGCAGCTTCGGCTTCATCCAGAGCTACGCCTACGAGGGCGGCCGCAGCTTCTACGAGGAGCGCCGTCCCGGCGCCGACACCTTCGACCTGGTGGTCTCCGACGCGTCCGGATCACGCAAGCTCGTCGACATGGCGGCGCTGAGGGCGGCCAACGGCGGGGCGCCGATGGCGATCAACTATGTGCTTCCTTCCTTCGACGGCTCGAAGGTGGCGGTGGGCATTTCCTCGGGAGGTTCGGAAGCGGCGAATCTGTGGGTCTACGACGTCGCCAGCGGGGCGCGCATCGCCGGCCCGATCGATCGCGCCGACTTCGGCCCCACCTCGTGGAGCCTTGATTCCAAGAGTCTGTTCTTCATTCGGCTGAAGAAGCTCGGGCCCAATGATCCGGGCACGGAGAAATATCGCGATCCGACCCTGGAATTCTGGAACCTGAGCGGCCCGCCTGTGCCCCTCTTCGGCTCGACGACCGGCCACGGCCCCAAGATCGGCCCCGACGAGACCCCGGCCGTCACCCTTGCGCCCGGCGCGCCGGAGGCCGTGTTTCTCTCCCAGAACGGGGTGCAGAACGAGATCAAGCTGTGGACCGCCCCGGCCGGCGAGGCGGCCAGCCCCGACGCGCACTGGACGCCCCTCCTGGACCGCGACGACGGGGTGACGGGCATCGACGTGCGCGGCGACAACATCTTCCTGCTCTCCCACAAAGACGCCCCGACCTTCAAGGTGCTCCAGCTCAAGGCCGGAGCGCCGCTGAGCTCGGCCGTCACCCTCATCGCGGCGCAGCCCGGCCGGGTGATTGAGGGCGTTCACGCCGCCGCCGACGCCCTCTATGTGGCCGCCCGCCAAGGCAACTATTCGCTGCTCCTGCGCGTCCCGGCCGGGACCGACCGGGTCGAGGAGGTGGCGCTGCCCGCCAAGGGCCACATCTCCGACGTCTTCACCGACCCGCGCGTTCCAGGAGTCACCTTCGCCCTCGAGAGCTGGGTCATTCCGCCGACCGTTCTCCACTTCGATCCGGCCAGCGGCCGGTTCGCCGACCTGCATCTTGGCGTGCGCGGCGACATCGATCCGGCCGCCTTCAAGGTCGCCGACCTGGCCGCCCGCGGCCATGACGGGGTGATGGTGCCCTACGCCCTCATCCAGCCGGCCGGCGCCCACGGCCCCGGCGTGACGGTGGTCGAGGCCTACGGTTCGTACGGCATCTCCAACCTCGCCGATTTCAGCACCCGGCGCGCGGCGATGATGCGCGAGGGGATCAACTATGTGGTCTGCTCTGTGCGCGGCGGCGGCGAGCTGGGCGAAGCCTGGCGGCTGGGCGGCAAGGACGCCAACAAGCACAACACCTGGCAGGACCTCATTTCCTGCGGCGAGGACCTGATCGCCCGCGGCGTCACCGACAAGGGCCATCTGTTCATCCTCGGCGGCTCGGCCGGCGGGATCACCATGGGCCGGGCGATGACCGAGCGACCGGACCTCTTCGCCGGGGTGATCGACATCGTGCCGGCCGCCAACACCCTGCGCTCGGAATTCACTCCGAACGGACCGGACAACATCCCCGAATTCGGGACCATCAAGACCGAGCAAGGCTTCAAGAACCTCTACGACATGGACTCGATCCGGCACATCAAGCCGGGGGTGACCTATCCGGCGATCCTGATCTCCACCGGCCTCAACGACCCGCGCGTGGCCCCATGGATCCCGGCCGAGTTCGACGCCGCCCTGCTGGCCTCGGGAACGCCCAACCCGGTGCTGCTGCGCATCGACGAGAAGGCCGGCCACGGCATCGGCTCGACGCGTACCCAGACCGACCTGCTCACCGCCGACTGGATCGCCTTCGCATTCTGGCGTTCGGGTCGCGAGGGCTGGCGTCCGGTGGTCGGCAAATAGGCGAGGCTCAGGCCGCGTCGGCGAGCGCCGGTTTCGCGGTCGCGACGGGGCGAGCGAGCTTGCCTGAGTAGAACGAAGCGTTCTGGCGCCCCTGCGAGGCTTCGCGGGCGAAGCTGATCAGGTGATGGGCAACAGTGCCCACCGCGATCACCCGCTCGATGTCGCCTCTCTTCAGGCGCGGCCAGGCGAAGCCCCAGAACGCGCGCCGGTAGCTCGAGGTCACGCCGCAGGTCCACAGAACCCGGCTCAATATGGCCAGGCCGCGGGAGATGTCGGCCAGCCTCACTTGGCGCGGCGGGACGAGGCGATGGGCGTAGGTGGCCCCGATCTGATGCTCGAAGCGGGCGAAGAGGACGGCCGGCTCATAGGCCGCGGCGATGCACTCGCGCCACCCCCCCACCACCTCGCCATAGGGGCGGGCGAAGACGACATTGGATTCCAGGCTCTCGTCGTCGGTGAGACGGCCCTCGGCGGCCAGGCGGTCATGCAGCTTGGTGCGCGGCAGGGCCTGCAGGAGGTTTATGGTCAGGAGCGGAATCTGGCTGGCCTCGACGAACTCCAGGATGTGGCGGGCCGTGTCCGGGGCGTCGGTGTCCAGGCCCATGATGATCCCCGAAACAACCTCCATGCCGTAGCTGTTGAGCGTCGCCACCCCCTCGAGGATCGGGGTCATCAGGTTGTGGGCCTTGTGCATCGCCTTCAGCGCCTCGGGCTCGGGCGTCTCGATGCCG
>DASXIE010000149.1:0-7078 GCA_036498165.1 Caulobacteraceae bacterium | reverse complement strand
CGCGATCCAACTGAGCGGCGGGACGGGCCTGGAGCACCTGAAGATCGTCGAGGCCCCCGATCCGAAGCCCGGGCCCTTCGAGGTCCTTGTCCGCATGCGGGCCGTGTCGCTCAACTACCGCGACCTCCTGATGGTCGGCGGCGTCTACGGCCGCGCCACGCCCGACCCCATGACCCCTTTCTCCGACGGCTGCGGGGTGGTCGAGGCGGTCGGCGAGGGGGTGAGCCGGGTCAAGGTCGGCGACCGCGTCGCCACCCTCTTCTTCCAGAAGTGGCTGGCCGGCAGGCCGACCCCGGCCGGCCTCGCCTCGGCGCTCGGCGCTCCCATCCCCGGCGCCGGGCGGGAGCTGGCTGCGTTCCATGAGGATGGGGTGTCGAAGGTTCCTGATTTCCTCTCCGACAACGAGGTCGCCACCCTGCCGTGCGCGGCGCTCACCGCCTGGCGGGCCCTTTTCGAGGACGCCCGCCTGCAACCCGGCGACTGGGTCCTGCTGCAGGGGACCGGCGGGGTCTCGATCTTCGGCCTGCAGTTCGCCAGGGCGGCGGGCTACCGCACCATCATCACCTCCTCGTCGGACGAAAAGCTCGAGCGGGCCCGCGCGCTCGGGGCCGACCAGACGATCAACTACAAGGCCACCCAGGGCTGGGGCAGGGCGGCGCGCGAGATCACCGGCGGGGCCGGCGTCGCCTTCGTCATGGAGGTGGGCGGGGCTGGGACCCTCGCCGAGAGCCTGGCGGCCATCGCCCTTGGCGGCCACATCGCCATCATCGGGGTGCTGGGCGGGGCCTCCGAACCCCTTCAGATCGGCTCCATGATCGGTACGGGAGCGCGGCTGCAGGGGGTGATGGTCGGCTCGCGGGCCATGTTCGAGGCCATGTGCGCCGCCATCGGCGCCCACCAGATCACCCCGGTGGTCGACAAGGTCCTCCCCTTCACCGAGGTCGTCGCCGCCTTCGAGCTCATGCGCGGCGGCCACCACTTCGGCAAAATCGTCCTGACGTTCTGATCCTCCCCCGTTTACGGGGGAGGGGGACCACGAAGTGGTGGAGGGGGCCGGCCGGAAGCGCCGGCGCACGGCCCCCGCCCCCCTCACCGCTTCGCGGTCCCCTCCCCCCGCTGCGCAGGGGGAGATCAGAATGAGGACCCTCCCCCCCGCTGCGCGGGGGGAGATCGGAGTTAGTATCCCCGAAACCGTGGAGGGGGCGATGCGGGCGAAACCGTTGACATTCGAGCGCGCGCGCCGGCTCCGACGGGAGTTGACCCTGCCGGAGATCATCCTTTGGGATTGCCTGCGGAAGGGACGCCTGGAGGCGCTTCGCTTTCGCCGACAGCACCCGATTGGACCCTACGTGCTCGATTTCTACTGCGCCAGGGCGCATCTGGCGGTCGAGATCGATGGCGCTGGGCATGGACATCCGGACCAGGCGCGCCACGACCGGCGTCGAGACCAGTGGCTGGCTGATCGCGGCATCCGAGTTATGCGGCTGGCGGCCTCCGGGATCCTAGGCGACGACACCTTGTCAAGCGTGCTTCAGGAGATCGAAACGGCCGCTAATCACTGATCGTCCCGTCACGACCGGCCCCCTCCACCGCTTCGCGGTCCCCCTCCCCCGCTACGCGGGGGAGGAACCCGTTCCGCTTCCGGTCTCCCCTAGCTCCTAATCCAACGCGGCGATGATGCGGTCGGCGGCTTGTTCGGCGGTGAGGAGGGCGGTGTCGACGGTGATTTCGGCCAGTTCGGGCGGCTCGTAGGGGCTGTCGATGCCGGTGAAGTTCTTCAGCTCGCCGCGGCGGGCCTTGGCGTAGAGCCCTTTCACGTCGCGCTGCTCGGCGATCTCCAGCGGCGTATCGACATAGACCTCGAAGAACTCGCCCTCGCCCATCAGCTCGCGGGCCATCCTGCGCTCCGAGCGGAACGGGCTGATGAAGGAAACGAGCACGATCAGCCCGGCGTCGACCATCAGCCTGGCGACCTCGGCGACCCGGCGGATGTTCTCCACCCGCTCGGCGTCGGTGAAGCCCAGGTCGCGGTTCAAGCCATGGCGGACATTGTCGCCGTCCAGGAGGTAGGTGTGGCGGCCCCTGGCCAGCAGCTTCTTCTCCACCAGGTTGGCGATGGTCGACTTGCCGGCCCCCGAAAGGCCGGTGAACCACAACACCGAGGGTTTCTGCCCCTTGGCCTTGGCGCGGCTGGCCTTGTTCACGTCCACCGCCTGCCAGTGGATGTTGTGCGAGCGGCGCAGGGCGAAGTGGATCGTCCCTGCCCCCACCGTGGCGTTGGTGATCCGGTCGATGAGGATAAAGCCGCCGAGATCCGGATTGGCCTCGTAGGGATCGAAGGCGATCGGGCGGTCGAGGCTTAGGTTGCACACCCCGATCTCGTTCAGCTCGAGTTGGCGGGCGGCCAGATGCTCGAGGGTGTTGACGTTGATCTTGTACTTCGGCTCCGCCACCGTGGCGGCGACCATCGAGGTTCCGATCTTCATGAAGTAGGCGCGGCCCGGCAGCATCGGCTCGGCCGCCATCCACACCACGGTGGTCTCGAACTGGTCGGCGACCTCGGGCGGATCGGCGGCGGCGGCGATCACATCGCCGCGCGAGCAGTCGACCTCTTCGGTCAGGGTGAGGGTGACCGACTGGCCGGCGACGGCCTCGTCGAGGTCGCCGTCCTTGGTGACGATGCGGGCGATGGACGTCTGGCGCCCGGAGGGGAGGATGCGCACCGGATCGCCGGGCCTCGCCGTCCCCGAGGCGATCTGGCCGGCGAAGCCGCGGAAGTCGAGGCTCGGACGGTTCACCCACTGGACGGGGAGGCGCAACGGGCCTCTGGCCAGCCGGTCGGCGTCGATGGGGGCGATTTCCAGCTGCTCCATCAGGGTCGGGCCGACGTACCAGCCCATGCGGTCGCCCGGAGAGGCGACATTGTCGCCCCTTAAGGCGCTTATCGGGATCGCGGTGACATCCGTGAGGCCGATCTGGGCCGCGAAAGCGCGGTAATCGGCCACGATGGCGTCGAAAACCGACTGGCCGTAGCCCATCAGGTCCATCTTGTTCACCGCCAGCACCACCTGGCGGATGCCGATCAGGCGGACGAGGAAGCTGTGCCGGCGGGTCTGGGTCAGCACCCCCTTGCGGGCGTCGATGAGGATGACCGCCAGGTCGGCCGTCGAGGCCCCGGTGACCATGTTGCGGGTGTACTGCTCATGGCCCGGGGTGTCGGCGACGATGAACTTGCGCCGGTCGGTGGAAAAGAAGCGGTAGGCGACGTCGATGGTGATGCCCTGCTCGCGCTCGGCGGCGAGGCCGTCGACCAGGAGGGCGAAATCGATGTCGCCGCCCTGGGTGCCGACCCGCTTGGAATCGGCCTCCAGCGTCGCCAGCTGATCCTCGAAGATCATCTTGGAGTCGTAGAGCAGCCGCCCGATCAGGGTCGACTTGCCGTCGTCGACGCTGCCGCAGGTGATGAACCGCAGCAGCGACTTGCGGCGGTGGGTCTGCAGATAGGCCTCGACGTCGGCGAGCGGCAGATCTTCAACGAGGGCCATCAGAAATACCCCTCGCGCTTCTTCTTCTCCATGGAGGCGGACTGGTCGTGGTCGATGGCCCGGCCCTGGCGCTCGGAGGTGGTGGTCAGAAGCATCTCGCGGATGATCGCCGGCAGGGTGTCGGCCTCGCTCTCCACCGCCCCGGTGAGGGGATAGCAGCCCAGGGTGCGGAAGCGGACCTTCTTCATCATCGGCGTCTCGCCCTCGCGCAGGCGCATGCGCTCGTCATCGACCATGATCAGCGCCCCGTCGCGCTCGACCACCGGCCGCTCGGCGGCGAAATAGAGGGGGACGATGGGGATGTCTTCCAGGTGGATGTATTGCCAGATGTCCAGCTCGGTCCAGTTGGAGAGGGGAAAGACGCGCAGGCTCTCCCCCTTGGCCCGGCGGGTGTTGTAGAGCTTCCACAACTCGGGGCGCTGGTTCTTCGGGTCCCAGCCGTGCTGGGCCGAGCGGATCGACACCACCCGCTCCTTGGCCCGGCTCTTCTCCTCGTCGCGGCGGGCCCCGCCGAAGGCGGCGTCGAAGCCGTATTTGTCCAGCGCCTGCTTGAGCCCCTCGGTCTTCCACAGGTCGGTGTGCAGGGAGCCGTGGTCGAACGGATTGATCCCCCGGGCCTTGGCGTCGGGGTTCTGGTAGACGATGAGCTCCATGCCGGTCTGCGCCGCCGTCTGCTCGCGCAGCGCATACATCGCCTTGAATTTCCAGGTGGTGTCGACGTGCAGGAGCGGGAAGGGCGGGCGCGAGGGGAAGAAGGCCTTGAGCGCCAGGCGCAGCATGACGGCCGAATCCTTGCCCACCGAATAGAGCATCACCGGGCGCTCGCACTCGGCGGCCACCTCGCGCAGGATCTGGATGCTCTCGGCCTCGAGGCGCTGCAGGTGGGTGAGCAGGGCGGGCGCGGCCTTCGTCCTCATCTCGAGATCGAGCGACATCGCCCCTCCGCGGACAAACGAAAAATCCGCCGCCGCATCCCTGCGGTCGACGGATGGCCCTGGGCGCGTGACTTAAGGGTTGGGGCGCTTCGGCGCAAGCTGAGCGGCCCCTTCTCTTCCCCCCGCATCGGGGGGAAGTACGGCCGAAGGCCGGGATGGGGGGACGGACGCGCCGGCCTGCGCTTCCGATCCCCCATCCCCCGCTTCGCGGGGACTTCCCCCTTGTGAAGGGGAAAGAGAAGGGATCCTCGTTAATACGGGGGCGGCCGCAGCGCGCGCTGGGCGGCGGCGGCCTGCGTCCACCAGGCGAGATCGTCGGCGAAGCGGGCGAAGGCGCGGCCGAGCGCCGCCCCCGCCTCGCCGATCGGCTCGCCCTCGGGGCTGAGCGCCTCCTCGATCGGGCCGACGGTGAGGGTGCTGGAGACCACCAGCATGCCCATTTCGCTCAGCGTCCCGTGCCAGGCGAAATTTGAGCGCGCGCCCGAGATCCGTCCCCGCGAATAGCTGGCGATCGCCGCCGGGCGCCAGAACCATTCCTCAAGGAAGTGGTCGGTCAGGTTCTTCAGGCCCGGCTGCACGCCCCAGTTGTATTCGCCGGTCACGAACACGAAGGCGTCGGCGGCGACGATCTTGCCGGCCAGGGCGGCCATGGCGCTCGGCGCCGCGCCGGGCGGATACTCTTTGTACATCCGGTCGAGCATGGGGAGGCCGACCGCCCGGGCGTCGATCAGCTCCGCCGCCTCGCCCCGCGCGACGAGCCCGCGCACAATGTAGTCGGCCAGCCGGATGCCCCGCCGATCGGCCCGGTACGACCCATAGAAGACCAGCACCTTGGCGCCCATGCGCCCCCCTTACCCCGCTCATCCTGGCGAAAGCCAGGACCCAGTGGTGTCCAGCTCGGCGCTCTTCCGATGGGATTGGCGCGCTCAGGCAAGCACGAAAAAAGCCTGGGTCCTGGCTTTCGCCACGATGAGCGGCGGTTGCGGCGCCGGCTCAGTGGATGCGGCTGATCTTGGTGCCCTGCAGGGTCAGGTCGGCCATCAGGCCCTTCTGGTTGAAGGGGAAGGCGTAGACGTCGTGGGTGAGGGTGGTGGTGTCGGCCGCGGCCCCCGCCCCCTGGTTGATGACCACGATGCTGGGCCCGGTGCCGGCCGAGAAGCCGCCGCTTTCCTCCAGATAGTTGAGGGACGAAGCGGTCATGAAGAAGAGGGCGTAGCTGAAGTTCTGGCCGCCGATCTGCAGGCCCCACGAACCGCCGGAGAGATTGTAGAAGCCTTGCGGCCGGCCACCCACCAGCAGCACGCCGTCGCCGCCCTCGCCGCCGACGATGAAGCCGGCCTTCAGCACCGAGGGGAAGACCAGCACGGCCCGCGCGCGGCGGGCGAAGTAGTTCGCCCTGGGATCGGTCGCCTCCAGCCGTTGCAGGGCCGCGACGCCGTTGGCGACCAGCTCGCCGCGCGAAGCGGCGTGCGCCGCCGGGACGGCGAGGGGCGTCAGCGCGCCCGCCAGGGCGAGGGCGGCGAGGGATCGACGGGTGATGTTCATGGCAAGCGTGCTCCAGCGGCGGTGCTCGCCGATCTAACGCTGCAAAGCTTGTTTCGGTTGCGGGGCAGCGTTCTCCTCCCCCTCTGGGGGAGGGGGACCGCGAAGCGGTGGAGGGGGCGTTCGTGCAAGAGCGCCGACGCGCTTCACCGCGACCCCCCTCCCGCCCTTCGGGCGTACTCCCCCCGAGGGGGGCAGAGAGCGCCGGCTCACACCAGGTACGCCGTCTCGCCGTGGAGGGCTTCGTCGAGGCCGCGTTCTTCGTCGGTCTCGCCGACCTTCACCGGGGTCACCCGATCGATCAGCCACAGCATCCCGTACGTGAATCCGAAGGCCCAGACCGACGACAGGGCGATCGCCGCCAGCTGCTTGCCGAAGAACGAGGCGTTGCCGCCGATCAGCCCGTCGGCCCCGTTGGGGTTGAACGCGGTCGTCGCGAAGACGCCCAGCAGCACGATCCCCAGTGCCCCGCCCACCCCGTGCACGCCCCACACGTCGAGCGCGTCGTCCCACTTCAGCCGGTTCTTCAGCGCCACCGCCCAGTAGCAGACCACCCCCGCCGCGATGCCGATGACGATGGCCGCCAGGGGCGATACATAGCCCGCCGCCGGGGTGATCGTCGCCAGGCCGGCGACCGCGCCGGTGAGCAATCCCACGAAGGTCGGCCGCTTGTGCATCCACCAGTCGAGCGCCATCCAGGCGATGGCGGCGAACGAGGCCGCCACGTCGGTGTTGAGGAAGGCGACCGCGGTCACCGCGTCGACCTTGAACTCGCTGCCGGCGTTGAAGCCGTACCAGCCGAACCACAGCAGGCCGGTGCCCAGCGCCACCAGCGGCACGCTGTGGGCCCCGCTGTCGGCCACCCGCCGGCGGCCGACGTACAAGACCGAGGCCAGCGCCGCCATCCCGGCGGTGTTGTGCACCACGATGCCGCCGGCGAAATCCAGCACGCCCCAGCGCTGCAATATGCCGCCGCCCCACAGCATGTGGGCGAACGGGAAGTAGACGAAGACCAGCCACAGGGTCAGGAACACCATGTAGGCCTTGAACGAAACG
>DASXIE010000148.1:0-2095 GCA_036498165.1 Caulobacteraceae bacterium | reverse complement strand
CCGTCGCCGGCCAGGTGGCGCAGCAGGCGGTCGTTGAGGTCCTCGAGGTCGTGCACCCGCTCGCGCAGGTAGGGATCGCGGGCCGATCCGAGGCCGGCGCGATGCTCCGAGCGGACCCGCTCGACGGCCGCCTCGGCGGTGAGGCCCGAGTGGACGGCGTCCTGCAGGGAGTGGTTCCAGCTGCGGCTGTGGGCCAGCATCCGGTAGGTCTCAAGGACGTCGTAGGAAGCCCCCAGGATCCCCTCGTGGCCCTCGAGCATGGCGTCGATCTGGGCCTGAAGGCTGGCGATGGCCCCGGCCAGGCGGGCCTCCTCCCGGGGCGTGTCATCGGAGAGCAGGCCGCCGGGGGCCACCGGCGCCTCGTGCAGGACCGCCACCCCGAAAGCCAAGCCGTCGGCCAGTCGCGCCCCCTTGAGCCGCTCGGGCCGGCGCGGGGCGATCTCGACGTCCTTGAGCTCGTCGCGGGAGAGCAGACCGCCGCCGGCCACCGTCTCGGCCAGGACCATGGCGATGATCTGCAGGTCCTCGACGTCCTCCTCGGCATAGGTCCGGCTGGTCCGGTTCTGGACCACCAGCACCCCGATCGCCCGCCCGCCGCGCAGCAGGGGGACGCCCAGGAAGGCGTGGAAGGGATCCTCCCCGGTCTCGGGGCGGTAGGAGAAGGCCGGATGGCGCGGGGCGTCGGAGAGGTTGAGCGGCCGGCCCGAGCGCATGATCTCGCCCACCAGGCCCTCGCCGGGCTTGAGCTGGGTGAGGTGGACGGCTCCCGGATCGAGGCCCTCGGTGGCGAACAGCTCCAGCTCGCCCGAGGCCCGCCGCAGGTAGATCGAGCACACCTCGGCGACCATGGAGCTGGCGATGGTGCGCACCACCACGCCCAGCTTGACCTGGGCCGGACCGCCGCCGGCCATGGCTTCGCGGATCTGGCGAAGCAGGCTGCGCGGACCGCGTATGGCGAGGCCGGGCGTCGGCATGGCGCTGCGCTTACTTTCTCCCGTCGTTCCCCGACGGCGCCTATAGCAGGTTTTTCACGACAGTCTCCGCCACGAGAATGTGAGCCATCTTCTCTTCCCCCACCGGGGGAAGGGGGACCCCGAAGGGGTCGAGGGGGTGCGGGTGCAAGGGCGCCGGCGCGCTGCCCCGAGACCCCTCCCGCCCTTCGGACGTACTCCCCCCGCAGGGGGGAGAGAGGATAAATATTTTACCGTAATTAATGGTCGCCGAACGTGGCCGCCGGCTCTTCGTCTGCTCCAAGCTTGGAATTGTCGTCCCGGATGGGGGTCATTGCGTTGAAGTCCTCGGATATTTCATTCCGCAGTATTCTACGCCTGAAATCGGCAAATGTCAATGCAATTTGTAATGTCCTCGGCCTTCAGCTGGTCGCCACGCCCAGCAGGCGGCCGATGCCGGCGGTGACGGCCATGGCCAGGGCGCCCCAGAAGGCGACCCGGATGGTCGCCCTCGTCATATCGGCCCCGCCGGCCCGCGCCCCGATCGCCCCCAACACGGCGAGGAAAACGAGCGAGGCGGCGACCACCGCGGCGGCGAGGAACCTCTGCGGCGCCAGCAGCGCCATGGCGAGCGGCACTGCCGCCCCGGCCGTGAAGCTCGCCGCCGAAGCCAGGGCCGCCTGGACCGGGCGAGCCTGGGTGGCCTCGGAGATGCCCAGCTCCTCGCGGGCGTGACTGCCCAGCGCGTCCTTGGCGCTGAGCTCGGCGGCCACCTGCCGGGCCAGGTCCGGCGACAGGCCGCGGCGGCGGTAGATGCCGGCCAGCTCGGCGAGTTCGGCGCCAGGGCTCTCCGCCAGCTCGCGCCGTTCGCGGTCGAGGTCGGCCTTTTCGGTGTCGGCCTGCGAGCCCACCGAGACATATTCCCCGGCCGCCATCGACATCGCCCCGGCCACCCACCCGGCCGCCCCGGCGATCAGCACCTGATGGGCCGCCCCGCTCGCCGAGGCCACGCCGACGACGATGCTGGCCACCGAGACGACGCCGTCGTTGGCCCCGAGCACGGCGGCGCGCAGCCAGCCGACGCGGTCCACGAAATGGGTTTCCCTGTGCCGGGACCATCGTCTGATCATCGTCCCCTCCATCGC
>DASXIE010000147.1:0-10122 GCA_036498165.1 Caulobacteraceae bacterium | reverse complement strand
ACAACCTGAACGGCGGCGCTGATTGGCGCCCGATCGGTCGAAGCTTGGTATTGGCGCTCAACCGGCAATGGCCAGGGAAAGTCCGGTTCCGTGACGCGGGCGGTCAGCTCGTGTCGGAACGGGAAGCATTGGCCGGAAATGTTCAATCCGTGCAGGCCGGAAAGGAACTCAACGGCAGCAACGTCCGCCCGTAGCCGCCAAGCGGCCCCGACCCTGACCTACCGCGTCGGCTGGGGGTGTTCGCCGCGGTAGTCGTAGAAGCCGCGCGAGGTCTTGCGGCCGAGCCAGCCGGCTTCGACGTATTTCACAAGCAGGGGGCAGGGCCGGTACTTGGAATCGGCCAGGCCGTCGTAGAGCACGTTCATGATCGCCAGGACCGTGTCGAGGCCGATGAAATCGCCCAGCTCCAGGGGCCCCATGGGGTGGTTGGCCCCCAGCTTCATGGCGGTGTCGATGGCGTCCACCGTGCCGACCCCCTCGTAGAGGGTGTAGATGGCCTCGTTGATCATCGGCACCAGCACCCGGTTGACGATGAAGGCTGGGAAGTCCTCGGCGTTGGCGGTGGTCTTGCCGAGCGACTTGGCGAAGGCCACGGCGACCTCGTAGGTGCCGGCGTCGGTGGCGATGCCGCGGATGATCTCCACCAGCTTCATCAGCGGCACGGGGTTCATGAAATGAAGACCGATGAAACGCTCGGGGCGGTCGGTGGCCGAGGCCAGGCGGGTGATCGAGATCGATGAGGTGTTGGAGGCCAGAAGGGTGGTGGGCGAAAGATGGGGGGCGAGGGCGGCGAAGATCTGCTTCTTGATCTCCTCGTCCTCGGTGGCCGCCTCGATGGCCAGATCGGCGCCGCCGATCACTTCCAGGCCGGGGGCCGGCTTGATGCGCTTCAGCGCCGCCTCGGCCTCGGCGGTCTCGATGAGGCCGCGGCCGACCTGGCGGGCGAGGTTGTGGTCGATGAGCGCGAGGCATTCGCTGATCTTCTCGGCCGTGACGTCGTTGAGCAGCACCTCGTAGCCGGCGAGGGCGCAGACGTGGGCGATGCCGCCGCCCATCTGGCCCGCGCCGATGATGCCGACCGTCCTGATTTCGCTCATCTATCCGCCTTGGGCGCCCGCGGAAGCGCCCCGCAACCGTTTGATCCGAGGTTTGTAACGGTTGTTTAACACAAAGCCGGGGCCCGGCGCCAAGTTTTTGCTGCATTGCAGCGAAGGCATCGTTTAACCCCGATTGCCGCGAACCTGCGTATCAGCTTTCAGCAAGGAGGCTTGGATCATGGGCGCACGGAGTTGGGGATTGGTGGCGGCGGCGGCGATGGCCATCGCCGGCGCGGCGTGGGCGCAGGCGCCGGTGGATCTGAGGGTCGTGGATCGCGACACCGGCCAGGTGCTGCCCCTCTGGCGACACAACGGGCGCCTGTTCGTCGCCGGCCAGCCGGGCGACCGCTACGGCCTGCGGGTGGCCAACCATACCGCCGGCCGTGTCCTGGCGGTGTTGTCGGTCGACGGGGTGAACATCGTCACCGGCCAGACGGCCAGCTGGGGCCAGGGAGGGTATGTGCTCAGCCCGGGCCAGACCATTGACCTGAACGGGTGGCGTAAATCCACCACCGAGGTCGCTGCCTTCACCTTTTCACCGCTATCGCAGTCGTACGCCGCGCGCACCGGCCGCCCGACCGATGTGGGGGTGATCGGCATCGCCGTCTTCGAGGAAAAGCGCCAAGCGCCGCCGCCGGTGCTGGAGTGGAAGCCGGGTGAAGCGGCCAATTCGCCGTCGCGGAGCCTGGCGGCCCCCGCCCCCCCGCCCCCGCCGCCGCCGCCGCCGATGATCACCGGGGCCCGGCGAGAGTCGGCGCAGTCGGCCGAAGCCAAATCCGGCTCGGCCTACGGCGGCCTTGACCGAGACGAGGAGAGGCTGGGGACCGGCCATGGCGAGCGCGAATGGTCGTTCGCCCGCCGCGCGACCTTCGAGCGGGCCAGCCGCTGGCCGCAATATACCCGGCAGATCGAATACGACACCTACGCCCATCTCGTCGCCAGCGGCGTGATCCATCCCGCGCTCGAGGCGCGCCGCCATCCCCAGCCGTTCCCGCTCGAAGAGGGCGAACGCGGCTTCGTTCCCGACCCGCCGGACGAGCCCTGAGGGCTTGCGCTTTTCGACGCGCGGCAGACAAGTCGGGGCCTGATGGACCTCGCCGATGACGCCGAGTTGTTGCGCGCCCACGAGGCCGGCGACAGGCGTGCTTTCGGGCGCCTTTATGATCGCCATGATCGCCGATGTTTCCAGTTCATCCGCCGCATGCTCGGCGCCGGCGCCTCCGAGGCCGCCGAGGACCTGCATCAGGACACTTGGCTGGCGGTGTCGAAGGAGGCCGCCGCCTTCGATCCGGCCAAGGCCAGCTTCGCGACCTGGCTCTACACGATCGCGCGGCGCAAGGTGCTCGATCATTTCCGCCGCCAGCGGGTGGTCCCGCTCGGCCGTGCCGACGAAGACGCGGTGATGAGCGTGCAGGATCCCGGCCCGACGCCGTTGCAGCAGGTGGTCTCGCGTGAACTGGCGCAACGGCTGGTGGCGGCCGTCGAGGCGCTGTCCGCGGAGCAGCGCGGCGCCTTCATCCTGGTCGCCGGCGGCGGCCTCTCCCTGGAGGAAGTCGCCGAGGTCACCGGCGTGGGTCTGGAAACCGCCAGGAGCCGGCTGCGCTACGCCCGGGGCCGGCTGCGCGTGACCCTCGCCGACGAATGGTCGAGCCATGTCTGAGCCGCACGATCCCCTGGACCAGGCCTATGTGGAGGCCGAGGCGCTGCTGGACGACGAAGCGGCGCGCGCGGCGCGGCGGGAGCGGGTGCTGGCGGCCGTGGCGTCGGCCCCCGTCGCCTCGACTCCTGCGCCGGCGCCACGGCGCCGCGCCGACCCGCGTTGGGCCGGCTGGCTGGCGGCGGCCGGGGTGGTCGGCCTGACCGTGTTCACGGTTTCGCAGATCTGGCGGCCCATCGTGCGGACGCCGATCGCGCCGGAGGCTGCCACTCGCCAGGCCGCGCCGCCGCCGGCGCCGGCCGAGCCACGCATCGCGAGGGCGCCCGCCGTGACCGCGCCGGAGCCCGCCACGCCTCGCTCGCCGACCGCCGCGCCGGCCGCCAAGGCCGAGCCGGTCGCGCCCGCGATCCCGCCAGTGCCCGCCCCCGCCGCGCCGGCCCCGGTCGTCTCCGGCCAGCGTTCGTCCTCCGAGGAGGCTCGGGATAACGCGCCTCCGCCGATGACCGGGACGCTGGAGGCGCTCAAGCCCAGCGCCTCGGCGCCGGCGGCGCTCGCCGCCCCCGCGCCGCCGCCGCCCCCGCCGCCACCTCCGCCCCCGGTCAGGCGGGAGGCGGAAGCGACGTCCTCTGAGCGCGGCGAGGCGCTGCGGGGTGCCGCCGCCGCCGGACGCGCGTCCGATGTCGAGACCCTGCTTAATCGCGGTGTTGCGGTCGACGCCGCCGACGAGTCCGGCGACACGGCGCTCATCAAGGCCGTCCGCTCCGACCGGCCCGCCGCCGCCCGCGCTCTGCGCCGGGCCGGCGCCAGCCTCGATCGCCGCAACCGGGCAGGCGAAAGCGCCAGGGATCTGGCGGGCGAGAAGGACGACCCAGCGCTCGACCGCGCCCTTGGCCTCAAGGCGCCGCCGGAGCCTTGATCCCCCTTGGGCTCGTTACTTCCCGGCCGCGGCAAGGGCGGTCATGAGCTCAGGGACCGCGGTCTTGTAGTCGGCGACGAGGCCATAGTCGGCGACCTGGAAGATCGGGGCGTCGGCGTCCTTATTGATCGCCACGATGACCTTGGAATCCTTCATCCCGGCCAGGTGCTGGATGGCCCCCGATATGCCGATGGCGATGTAGAGCTGGGGGGCGACGACCTTGCCCGTCTGGCCGACCTGGTAATCGTTGGGGGCGTAGCCGGCGTCCACCGCGGCGCGCGAGGCGCCCACCGCGGCCCCGAGCTTGTCGGCCAGGGGCTCGATCACCTTGTGGAATTCCTCGGCCGAACCCATGGCCCGGCCGCCGGAGACGACGATCTTGGCGGCGGCCAGCTCGGGGCGGTCGGACTTGACGATCTCGTCGGAGACGAAGCGCGTCTTGGGCGCGCCCGGACCGGCATCGACCGCCTCGATGGGCGCCGAGCCCCCCTCCTCGGCGGCCTTGAAGGCGGTGGCGCGCACCGTGATCACCTTCTTGGCGTCGGAGGACTGGACGGTTTCCAGGGCGTTGCCGGCATAGATCGGGCGCACGAAGGTGTTGGCGTCGACGACCTCGAGAATCTCGGAGATCGGGGCGACGTCGAGCATGGCCGCCACCCGCGGGGCGAAGTTCTTGCCGTCGGAGGTGGCCGGGGCGAGGACCGCGTCGTAGTTGGCCATCAGGGGCGCGACGGCGCCCGACACCGCCTCGGCGATGTGCTTGCCCAGCGCCTCGCTCTCGGCGGTGAGGACCTTGCGGACGCCGGAGATCCTGGCCGCCTCGGCGGCGACGCCGGCCACGCCCTGGCCGGTGACGAGCACGTCGACGTCGGGGGAGAGGGCCAGGGCGGCGGTGACGGTCTTGTGGGTGTTGTCGCGCAGGTGGGTGTTGTCGTGGTCGGCGACGACGAGGACGGCCATGATCAGATCACTCCTGCTTCGGTCTTCAGCTTGGTCACCAGTTCGGCGGCGTTCTCCACCTTGACCCCGGCCACCCGCTTGGCCGGCTCGGTGACCTTGACGACCTTCAGATGGCCGGCGGCGAGGCCGCCGAAGTCGTCGGGGGTCTTGATGTCGATGGTCTTGCGCTTGGCCTTCATGATGTTGGGCAGCGAGGCGTAGCGCGGCTCGTTGAGGCGCAGATCGGCGGTGACCACGGCGGGCAGGTCCAGTTCGAGGGTCTGCAGGCCGCCGTCGACTTCGCGGGTGACGCGCACGGTCTTTTCGCTGAGCTCGACCTTGGAGGCGAAGGTGGCCTGCGGCCAGTCCAGCAAGGCCGAAAGCATCTGGCCCACCGCATTGTTGTCGCCGTCGATGGCCTGCTTGCCCATCAGGATCAGGCCCGGTTCCTCGGCCTTGGCGACGGCGGAGAGAAGCTTGGCGACCTCCAGGGGCTCGGGATCGGCGTCGGTCTGGATGAGGATGCCGCGCTCGGCGCCCATGGCCAGAGCCGTGCGGATTGTCTCCTGGGCCTGGATCGGGCCGATGGAGACGACCACGACCTCGCTGGCCGCGCCCTTCTCGACCAGGCGCACGGCCTCCTCGACGGCGATCTCGCAGAACGGATTCATCGACATCTTGACGTTGGCGAGGTCGACGCCGGACTGGTCGGACTTCACCCGCGCCTTGACGTTGTAGTCGATCACCCGCTTGACCGGGACGAGCACCTTCATCGATCTCTCCGCACCGCGACGCCGTTGGTTTAGCGGCAGGGCAATAACGCCTTGGGCCGTGTTTGCAAGCCGGGCGCCCCTGGCCCGGCGCGCGCGCCTGGCTTATGGAACCGCCGCGATGGAACGCTGGATCACCTCCGCCAAGCTCACCGCTCTCGCCCTATTCCTGGTCATGAGCGCCGGGGCGGTCGCCTATGAGGCGATCTATGTGTGGCCGATCCAGCGCTGCGAGGACCACGGAAACTGGTGGGACCCGCGCGATAGGGTGTGCCTGACGCCCATCCCCATCGAACGCTTCACCCGCCGGGCCATGGCCGGGTTCAAGCTGCCGGGGTCGGACGGGGCGGCTCCTCCGCCGGCCGGACAATGATCGCCCTCCGCCGCGGCGCGACGTGGCTGCTGATCGGCGCGGCCGTGGGATTGGCCTCGTGCGCCAGGCCGCAGGCGGGCGATTGGCGAGCCGACACGATCACCGCCGCCGAATCCCAGATCAAGGCGGAGGTGGACGACCCGGCCGCCCAGTTCTCACGTGTCCAGGTCACCGGCGACGACAAGACCGGCCAGACCTGCGGCTATGTCTCGATAGGCGCCGGTTCGGGCGGCTCGGGCAAGGTCGAGCGCTTCATCGTCTATATCGATCAGACCGCCGGCCCCTTCGTCGAAGAGAACATCGGCAAGCATCCCCTCGAAGGCCAAGGCTTCGCCCAGGCCTGGCAGGGCGATTGCGTATCGGAGGGCTATGCTTCCTGACCGACCTTGCGGCCGCGGCTAACGATTCCCCGCCGGAACCCACAGCACGTCGCCCTCACCGCGGGCGTTGGCGAATCTCGCGGCGACGAAGAGGAGGTCGGAGAGGCGGTTGAGGTAGCGGAGGGCCTCGGCGTGGGCGGCCGTGCCGTCATCGCCGGCGAAGGCCACGGCGGCACGCTCGGCGCGGCGGCAGACGGTGCGCGCCAGATGCAGGGCGGCGGAGGGGCGCGAGCCGGCGGGGAGGATGAAGGATGTCAGGGGCCCGAGGGTCTCATTGAGGGCGTCGATCTCGCGTTCCAGGCGCTCGACCTGGGCGGCGACGATGCGCAGGGCTTCGGGGCCGCCGGGCTTGCCAACCGGCGTCGCCAGATCGGCCCCGAGATCGAAGAGGTCATTCTGGATCCGCGCCAGCATGGGATCCAGGACGGTATCGCCGGCGGTCTCCAGGCGGGCCATGCCGATCGCCGCGTTGAGTTCGTCGACTTCGCCGTAGGCGGCAACCCGCCCGCTCGCCTTGCTGACCTTCTCGCCGGAAGCGAGTCGCGTGGCGCCCTTGTCGCCTGCGCGGGTGTAGATGCGGTTGAGGAGCACCAAGGCCGACGCGCTCCTAGTGGTGGGCCCGGCCCCACAGCATCGCCGCCACCAGGACGAGGATGGCGCAGAACTGCAGGAGCACGCGCAGGCGCATCAGCTTGTTGGACCACGAGCGGGCGAAGTCGCCGCCGCGGAAGAGGCTGTAGATGCCGAGAGCCAGGGTGATGCTGACCAGGGCCAGGGCGATGGGAATGAGGTAGGCGAAGACGCCGTTCATGGACCGACCCTAGCCGGTTCGCGGCCTTCCCGCCATTGCATCGGAGACGGATCAAGGTTCACTGTGGCGCTGGCCCGGCCGGAGACGCGCGCATGATCGTCGTTCATCACCTCAACAATTCGCGCTCGCAGCGCATCCTGTGGCTGCTCGAGGAGCTGGGCGTTCCCTACGAGATCAAGTTCTACCAGCGCGACGCCACCACCAACCTCGCCCCGCCGGAGCTGAAGGCGGTCCATCCGCTCGGCAAGTCGCCCGTAATCACCGACGGCGAGACGACCATCGCCGAGTCCGGGGCGGCGGTGGACTACATCATCCGTACGGCCGGCCACGGCCACCTGGCGCCCACGCCGGGGACGGCGGACCACGAAAAATATCTGGAATGGCTGCACTATGCCGAGGGCTCGGCCATGCTGCCCCTGATGCTCAATCTCTACACCATGCGCCTGGGCGACGCCGGCGCGCCCCTGAAGGACCGCATCGACAGCGAGATCGACAACCACCTGGGCTACGTCGACGCGTCCCTGGCCGGGCGGCCCTACCTGCTCGGCGAGGCGTTCGGAGGGGCCGATGTCCAGATGAGCTTCGTCGGCGAAGTGGGCCGGGCCTTCGGACGGCTGGCCGACAAGCCGAACCTCGCCGCCTGGGTCGAGCGGCTGCACGAACGGCCGGCCTTCAAAAAGGCGATCGAGAAGGGCGGCCCGTACAACCTCGCCTGAGAATGCTCAGCCACCGCCTGGCGAGCGAGGCCGACCTCAACGCGTTGCACGCGCTGATGGAGCGGGCGATCGGCGAGCTGCAGAAGGGCTTCCTCGACGAGCGGCAGATCGCCGCCAGCCACGCGGTGATGGGCCTCGACACCCAGTTGGTCGCCGACCGGACGTATTTCATCGTCGAGGCGGACGGGCGTCTGGCCGGCTGCGGTGGCTGGAGCCGGCGCGCCACGCTCTATGGCGGCGACCACAGCACGGCCCTGCGCGAGCCCGCGCCGCTCGATCCGGCCAAGGACGCGGCGAGGGTGCGGGCGATGTACACGGACCCGGCCTTCGCCCGCCGCGGGGTCGGGCGGCTCATCCTCGAGCTTTGCGAAGGGGCGGCGGCGGCCGAGGGCTTTTCCCGAGTAGAACTGATGGCCACGCTCTCCGGCGAGCCGCTTTATCTGGCCTGCGGCTATCGCCAGATCGAGCGCACCGCCGCCGCGCCGGTGGACGGCGTCGAGGTCCCGCTGGTGCGGATGGGCAAGTCGCTCACATCTCGTCCAGCCAGCCTTCCAGGAAGTCGAACACCGCCGCCTTGAAGAGGGCGTGGGGGATGGCGGTGAAATGGTCGCAGGCCGCTAGGCTGACGCATTTGGCGCCGGGGATGGCGTCGGCGAGGGGCTGTGGGTCGCCGGCCAGCGTGTCGGCCGAACCGGCAATCACAACCGTGGGGGCGGTGATACGGGCCAGGTCATCAGCGGTGACCGCTCGGCCGGCGCCCTCGCTGCACGCGGCGAGCGCCTCGAGATCCTCGCCCTGGTTGACGGCGAACTGGCGAAAGCCTTTCAGGGTCGGATCGTCGATGGCGGCGATGTCCGGCGCGCGCAGGGCCTGGGCCATGGTCATCCTGGCCTCGGCGATCGGACCGCCGCCGTCGAGGACCCTGCGGCCGACCCCTCCCAGGATCAGATGGCCGATCCGGTCCGGGTCGCTAAGGCTAAGGCCCAGCGCCAGATGCGCGCCCATGGAGTAGCCCATCAGATCGGCGCGGGAGAGGCCGAGGTGATCCATCAGGGCGAGGATGTCGCCGGCCATGGCGGCGCGCCCGTAGGCCTCCGGATCGTGCGGCTTGTCGCTCTCGCCGTGCCCGCGAAGGTCCAGCGCCACGGTCCGCCACCCCTTGCGCTCGAAGGCCCCAAGCCAGCCCAGGCGGCGCCAGTTCTCCGCGCGGTTGGTGGCGAAGCCATGGACGAGCACCACCGTGCCGGCGACCTCTCCGGCCGGCGCGATGTCGTCATAGGCGAGCGTCAGACCGCCGGAATGGAACTGGGCCATGATGGGAGGGTAGCCGCCCGCCGCCCCTTGAGCAAAGCGGCGCGGGCGCCTTAATCAGGTCCGCCATGAAGGAAGAGGTGTTCATCGGCGGCTGGACCCGAACCAGGCTGCGACAGCGCAGCCAGTCCGAGCGCTATGCGGTGTGGAAGCGGGCCCGCGCCCTGCATTCGGCCGAGGGCAATCACCTGGCCCGGGCCATCGAGCGGCTGGGCCTGCCCTACGCCGAGCCCGAACCGCTGGCCAGCGACGACGAACTGGCGGTGCGCATGCGTGAGATCGCCGCCTCGCCCGAGGCCCGCTCGGCGGCCATCGAGGCGACCCTGGACGGCCTGCCGGCCATGGCCGGGATCGACACCCTGATGCACGAGGCCCTGGGCGAGGCCTATCGGCTCAATCCCGCCGCCGTCCCCACCGCCGAGGCCCTGACCGCTGAGCTGATGGGCGCGCTGGGCTACGTCGAAGCCGGCCGCAAAGACCTCCCCGCCCGGCACGTGGCCCGGTCGGGGGTGTTCTGGCGGCGGGGGTAAGAACTCTCCTCCCCCTCTGGGGGAGGGGGGCCGCGAAGCGGTGGAGGGGGCGTCTGCGCCAGGCACGAACGCCCCCCTCCCGCCCTTCGGGCGTACTCCCCCCGGAGGGGGGAGAGATCTACGCTTCGGCTTCGGCGGGTTCCTTCTTGGTGAGGTCTTCGCCGGTGGTTTGGTCGACGACTTTCATCGAGAGGCGGGTCTTGCCGCGATCGTCGAAGCCGACGAGCTTGACCTTCACCGCCTGGCCCTCGGTGAGCACGTCGGAGACCTTGTTCACCCGCTCGTTGGCGATCTGGCTGACGTGGACCAGGCCGTCCTTGGCCCCGAAGAAGTTCACGAAGGCCCCGAAGTCGACGATCTTGACGACCTTGCCGTCGTAGATCTGGCCGACTTCCGGCTCGGAGGTGATCGAGCGGATCCAGTCCACCGCCGCCTTGATCTTGGCCCCGTCGCTGGCCGCGACCTTGACCACGCCGTCGTCGTTGACGTCGACCTTGGCCCCGGTGGTGGCGACGATCTCGCGGATCACCTTGCCGCCGGTGCCGATCACTTCGCGGATCTTGTCCACCGGGATGTTGATGGTCTCGATCTTGGGGGCGTATTCGCCGACGTCCGGACGGGC
>DASXIE010000146.1:0-7084 GCA_036498165.1 Caulobacteraceae bacterium | reverse complement strand
TGTTCCCGCCCATTGAGGCCGATGCCGACCTCGCCGCCGCCCTCGCTCCCTACCGGGGCCCCAAGGGCAACCTGCGCTTCCCGCTGGATGCGCCCATCCCCTACGACCTCATCGAGCGCCTCGTGCGCCGGCGTGCAGCGGCGGGCGGCTGATCGCCGCCTAATTCGAAGCTGTCATTGGCCGGGCGCCTCGGCCCAAGCCTTCCGCATGGCCTGACAGGTGTCCAGGGCCCGCCTGTAGGCTTCGCGTTCGCTGACGCGGGCCAGATAGGCCCGCTCAAGCGCGCCGAGGGTGACGCCGCCAAATTTCCGCGCCAGTTCGAGGGCGAAGACCACCGAGATGTCGGCGGCGGTGAACCTGTCGCCGGTAAGATAGGGCGAGCGCTCGAGCTGCCGCGTCACCAGCGTCAGCCGGCTGGTGAACACGTCCAGCGCCTGGCCCGCGCTCCAATTGTCGCGCGCGGACTCCGGCGCGAAATTGCGGGCTCCGACGACGAAGAAAATGGAGGCCGCGAGGCCGGCTTCGCCGAGGTGAAGGAACTGCTGGTAAGCGGGGAAGGCGGGATCGCGCGGGTTCGGCGCCAGCGAGGTTGGCCCATATCGGGCCATCAGGTACTCCATGATCGCGATCGACTCGACCATGGTGACGTCGCCGTCCACGATCGCCGGAATGAACCCAGCAGGGTTGACGGCCAGGAACTCCGCGTCGTTCTCGACGCCGGCGAACAGGTCCACCGGCCGCAGCCGGTAGGCGAGTCCCATTTCCTCCAGCAGCCAGACGACCCGGAACCCCCTGCCTTCGCCGAAAACGGTGATCATGTTCGTTTCGTTGTTACACCGGATTCCGCGCGATCAGCCGCCGTGCGATGATGATGCGCTGCATTTCGTTGGTGCCTTCGCCGATGATGAGGAGGGGGGCGTCCCGGTAGAGGCGCTCGATGGGATATTCCTTGGAATAGCCGTTGGCCCCGAAGATGCGCATGGCCTCGCCGGCCACTTCGGCGGCTGTCTCGGTGGCGAACCACTTGGCCATGCCGGCTTCCAGGTCGATGCGACCGCCGCCGTCATAGGCCCGGGCGGCGTCCTCGACGAGCAACTCGGCGGCCCGCGTCTTGGAGGCCATTTCGCCGAGCTTGAGCTGGATGGCCTGGTGCTCGGCGATCGGCTTGCCCATGGTTTTGCGCTGCTGGGCGTAGGCCACCGATTCCTTGAGGGCCCGGCGGGCGATGCCGACGCCGCGGGCGGCGACGTTGACCCGGCCGATTTCCAACCCGCCGGTGGCCATCACGAAGCCCTGGCCCTCCTCGCCGCCGATGAGGCAAAGCTCGGCCTCGCAGCGGTAGTCGGCGAAGCCGATCTCGCCGGTGTCGATCCCGCGGTAGCCCATCTTGGGGAGCTTGCGGCCGCGCTGGACGCCCGGGAGGTCGGCCTTGGTTTCCGGATCGCGGGTCGGAGTGATCAGCATGGTCATGCCGCGATGGCGCGGCTGGGCGGCCGGATCGGTCTTGACCAGGAGCGCCAGGACATCGCCCTCGATGACATTGGTGATCCACAGCTTGGAGCCGTTGACGACGTAGTCATCACCCTCGCGCCGGGCGAGCGTGCGAATGCCCTGCAGGTCGGTGCCGGCGTCCGGCTCGGTGAGGCCCAGGCCCCCGCGCAGTTCGCCGGTGGCGAACCTCGGCAGCCAGTGCGCCTTTTGCTTCTGCGTCCCGTATTTCTGGACGATGATCGCCATCATCAGGTGGGAGTTGAAGAAGCCGGTGAGGCTCATCCACTCTTCGCTGATCCGGGCGACGATCCGGGCGTAGGTCGTGGCCGAGAGGCCAAGGCCGCCCCATTCGGGATCGATCAAGGCCCCGTAGAGGCCCATCTCGCACATGTCGGTCACCAACTCGTGGGGATATTCGTCGGCCTGCTCGTAGCGATCGGCCACCGGGGCGACCTTCTTCACCAGCCAGCGGTCGATGGAATCCAGCAGCGCCCGCTCGTCGGCCTCGGAGATCTGGGTGGTCATGAGGGCAATTCCTCCTTCCCCTTGATGGGGAAGGTGGCGCGAAGCGCCGGATGGGGTGGGGCGGCGTCCCCCACCCGTCCCGCTTCGCGGTCCACCCTCCCCATGAGGGGAGGGAGGTTTCTTAGCTGGCGCGAGCTCATCAGTACGTCCCCAGCCGATCTTCCACCGACTGCCCACGCGCCGGGATCAGCATGTCGCGCCGGAAAGAGCACACCGTCTCGCCGCGCTGGTTCTTGCCCAGGGTGCGGATGGTCACGACGCCCTGGCCCGGCCGGCTCTTGGACTCCCGTTTGGCCAGCACTTCGCTCTCGCCATAGAGTGTGTCTCCAGCGAACACCGGCTTGGTGAACCGGACTTCGTCCATGCCGAGGTTGGCGATCGCCTTCTGCGAGCAGTCGGTGACGCTCATCCCGATCAGGAGGGCCAGGGTGTAGGTGCTGACCACCAGGTTGCGGCCGAACTCGCTGCCGGCCCCGTATTCGGCGTCGAAATGCAGGGGATGGGTGTTCAAGGTCAGCAAAGTGAAGAGGTGGTTGTCGCTCTCCAGCACCGTCTTGCCGGGGCGATGCTCGTAGGTGTCGCCGACCGCGAAGTCCTCGAAATAGCGCCCGAACGTCTCGCGGTAGCGATGGGGGCCGACTTCGCGCCAGTTCTGCACCATCGCCGTCAGGCCCACTGGCCGCCGAGGTGGCCGGAGCCGCCGGCCGCCAGCAGGCCCTTGCCGGGCACGTAGTTTATCTCCAGGCGCACGCCGTCGGGATCCTCGAAAAGCACCGAATAGTAGCCGGGGGCCCATTCGTCGTCCTGCGGCGGGTGGACGATGGCGGCCCCTATCTCGCCAAGGAACTTGTGGGCCTCGTCGACCTCCTCGCGCTCGCGGACGCGGAAGCAGATGTGGTGCAGGCCCACCGTCCCCTGCTCGAAACGCTTGCCAGCGTGGGCGGCCGTCGCCTTGCGCACCCCAAAGCCGGTCCGCCCCCCGACGCAATAGTAGGTCTCGGCGGCGTCCATGACCGGCTGGAGGCCCAGGAACGGCAGGAGGCGGGCGTAAAACTCGCGGGCGCGGGGAAAATCCCCCGACGTGATGAAGACATGGGCGATCCCGTTGACTTCCATCCGCTGATCCTTTGCGTGTCCGCTGTCCTTACGCTTGCCAGCTTGGGTCGATCAACGGAGAGAAGGTTTATCTGCGGATTCTTGAAGTCCGGCCGCTTTGCGCGAGCCACTCGGACCCGTCATAAGGAGCCGCACAAGGAGACCCCGACCATGGCCCGCGACGCCGGCGGCAAGACCTTTCGCTGGGACGACCCGCTCGATCTCGCCTCGCGCCTCACGGAGGACGAGCGGATGGTCGCCGAGACGGCGCGCGACTACGCTCGCGGCAAGCTCCTGCCGCGCGTCGTCTCCGCCTTCGCCGAGGAGCGCTTCGACCGCGAGATCATGACCGAGATGGGGGCCCTGGGCTTTCTCGGCCCCACCCTGCCGGAAGAATACGGCTGCGCCGGCGTCAGCCACGTCGCCTACGGCCTCATCGCCCGCGAGATCGAGGCCATCGATTCCGGCTACCGCTCGGCGATGAGCGTGCAGTCGTCCCTGGTCATGTATCCCATCCATGCCTTCGGCTCCGAAGAACAGCGGCGGCGCTGGCTGCCAGCCATGGCCCGCGGCGAGGCGATCGGCTGCTTCGGCCTCACAGAGGCCGACGGCGGCTCCGATCCAGGAGCCATGCGCACCGTGGCGAAGCGCTCGGGGACCGGTTTCATCCTCGACGGGGCCAAGATGTGGATCACCAACGCCCCGATCTGCGATGTCGCCCTGGTCTGGGCCAAGCTCGACGGGGTCATCCGCGGCTTCCTCGTCGAGCGCGGCGCGGCGGGCTTCGAGACCCCGACGATCAAGAACAAGCTCTCCCTGCGCGCCTCGGTGACCGGCGAGATTTCCTTGAGCGGCGTCGAGGTCGGCGAAGACGCCATCCTCCCCGGCGTCGAGGGCCTGCGTGGCCCCTTCTCCTGCCTCAACAAGGCCCGCTACGGCATCGCCTGGGGGTCCATGGGAGCGGCCGAGTTCTGCCTCCACGCCAGCCGTGAATACGTGGCCAGCCGCAGCGTGTTCGGCCGCCCGCTCGCCGCCCGCCAACTCATCCAGAAAAAGCTCGCCGACATGCAGACCGAGATCGCGCTCGGCTTTGAGGGGGCCCTGGCGCTTGGCCGGCTCATCGACGAGGGGGCCTTCGTTCCGGAGGCCATCAGCCTGATGAAGCGCAACAACTGCGGCAAGGCGCTGGAGATCGCCAGGGCCGCCCGCGACATCCACGGCGGCAACGGGATCAGCGGCGAGTACCATGTCATGCGCCACGCCGCGAACCTGGAGACGGTCAACACCTACGAGGGCGCCCACGACGTCCACGCCCTCATCCTCGGCCGCGCCATCACCGGCGAGAGCGCGTTTTGACACGCCTCTCCCGAAGGGAGAGGGAGGGGCCCATGGCGGAGCCATGGGAGGGTGAGGGGTTACGGCGCCGTACGCCCTCACCCGGACGCGCCTTGCGACGCGCTCGACCTCTCCCCACGGGAGAGGTGTGATGACCGCTCCCGCCCGACCTGTCTCCATGGGGCTCGTCGTCGCCGCCTCGGCGGCGGGGACGGCGTTCGAGTGGTACGACTTCTTCGTCTTCGGGGCCCTGGCGCCCGTCATCGCCAAGAACTTTTTCTCCGGCCTCGGTTCGACCGCTGGCCTGCTGGCGGCGCTCGCCCTCTTCGGGGCCGGCTTCTTCTTTCGGCCGATCGGGGCCCTGATCTTCGGCCGGATCGGCGACCGGGCCGGGCGCAAGGGCGCGTTCCTCATCACCGTGATCATGATGGGCGCGGCGACTTTCGCCATCGGCCTGCTGCCCACCTATCTCCAGGCTGGCCCGATCGCCCCGATCCTCCTCGTCCTCATGCGGATCATCCAGGGGACGGCGCTGGGGGGTGAATACGGTGGGGCGGTGATCTATGTCGCCGAGCACGCCGGGGAGAGTCGTCGGGCGACGGCCACGAGCGCGGTGCAGTCCTCAGCCGCCTTCGGCCTGGTGGGCGCCCTGGCGGCGATCTACTTCTCGCGCACCGGCCTCGGCGAAGCGCGGTTCAACGATCCGGGCTGGCTGGGCGGCTGGCGGATTCCTTTCCTTTTGTCGGCCGGCCTGCTGGCGATCTCCATCTGGATGCGCCTCAAGCTCTCTGAGAGCCCGGTGTTCGCCGCCCTCAAAGCCGAGGGGACGCGCGCCGCCGCCCCGTGGTCGGAAGCCTTCGGCCGCTGGGCGAACCTGAAACTGGTGCTCATCGCTTTCGTGGCCATCATGAGCGCCCAGGGCGCGTCCTGGTACCTGGCCTTCTTCTACATCGAGCAGGTCTTCCTCGAGCGATTCATGAAGCTCGCCCCGGCCACCGGCGAGCAGCTGCTCATCCTGATGACGGTAGTCAGCGCCCCGCTCTACGTCTTCTTCGGCTGGCTCAGCGACAAGGTCGGCCGCAAGTGGGTGATGTGGGGCGGCATGGTCCTGGCCCTCGTGGCCTACTACCCGGCCTTCCTGCTGGCCGCTCACTTCGCCAACCCGGCCCTGGCGGCGGCCCAGCGCGCCACGCCGGTGGTGGTGATCGCCGACCCGGCCAGCTGCTCGGTGCAGTTCGACATCATCGGCAAGGCCAAGTTCGTCACCGCCTGCGACCTCGCCAAGAGCGCCCTTTCCAACGCCGGGGTCTCCTACGCCAACGAGGCCGCCCCACCCGGGGCCGTGGCCACGGTGCGGATCGGCCAGACGATCGTGGCCTCGCGCAATGGAGCCGGACTTTCCGCCCCGGCCCTCAAGGCCGCCGCCGACGACGTCAGGACCCGCCTCGCCGCGGCGCTGACCAAGGCCGGCTATCCGGCCAAGGCCGATCCGTCACGGGTCAATTTCTGGGGCCTGTTCGGGGTGCTGATGGTCTTTGTGATCGCCTGCACGGCCCTCTACGGGCCGATCGCCGCCGCCCTCGTCGAGTTGTTCCCGGCCCGCATCCGCTACACGGCCATGTCGCTGCCCTACCATGTCGGCACCGGTTGGGTCGGCGGCTTCGTGCCGGTGAGCGCCTTCGCCATCGTCACCGCGACGGGAAACATCTACGCCGGCCTGTGGTACCCGGCGGTGTTCACGGCCATCAGTGTCATCACCCTGCCGTTCCTCGTCCCCGAGACCCGCGGGCGGAGCATCTCCGCCTAGCGTTTCCTTCGCTCGGCGGCGCGGGCGCTGAGGGTCTCGCCGACGAGGACGGCGCTCACCGCGATCACCGCCGAGATGGCGCAGAGGACCACGGCCCGGCCCTCGCCCTCGGGGCTCTGAGTCGCCTGATAGATGGCGGTGGGCAGGGTCAGGGTCTCGCCGGGAATGGCGGCCACGAAGGTGATCGTCGCCCCGAATTCCCCCAGCGCCCGAGCGAAGCCCAGCACCGCCCCGGCGATGAGGCCGGGACCGGCCAGAGGCAGCGTCACTCGCCACAGGCGCGCCAAGGGACCCGCCCCCAGGCTGCGGGCGGCGTCGTCGACCTCCGGATCGATGGCCTCGATGGAAAGGCGGATCGGCCGCACCATCAGGGGAAAGGCCATGACGCCGGCCGCCAGGGCCGCGCCGGTCCACCGGAAGGCGACGGAGAGGCCCACCGCGTCCAGGACCCGGCCGATCGATCCCTGGTGGCCGAAGAGGACGAGCAGAATATAGCCGGTCGCCACCGGCGGCAGGACCAGCGGCAGGTGGATGAGGGCGTCGACGAGGGCCCGGCCGGGAAAGCGCCGGCGGGCCAGCAGCCAGGCCATGGCCAGCGCCGCCGGCAGGCTGACCACCGTCGCCGCGGCGGCCACCTTCAGGGAGAGCAGGACCGCCCCGGTCTCCTCGGGGGTGAGCAAGCTCACCGCGCCTCCGGGGCCGCGAGGAGGCGCTCGACGGCGACGCCATCGAGGACGAGATCGGGGCCGATCACCGCGACGATCTTGCCGGACCGGGCCACGTCGGCGATCTCGCCTGGCGTGGCGTCGGCCCGCCGTTCGGCGTCGCGGC
>DASXIE010000145.1:0-29925 GCA_036498165.1 Caulobacteraceae bacterium | reverse complement strand
CAAGGCCAGCCCGATCTTCGGCGGCCGGGTCGCCCACGGCTACCTGATCCTCTCTTTCGCCGCCGGCCTGTTCGTCGATCCCGCCCCCGGCCCGGTGCTCGCCAACTATGGGCTCGAGAACCTGCGCTTCGTGAAGCCGATGAAGCCCGGCGACGCCATGGCCGTGGCCCTCACCGTTAAGTCCAAGGCCCAGCGCAGCCCGCAGATGGGCGAGGTCCGCTGGGGCGTGGTGGTCACCAACCAGGCCGGCGAGGTGACCGCCACCTACGACCTCCTGACCATGAACGCGGTGTGAGGTGACGGCCCCGGAACTCCGCGTCCTGCAGGGCGAGCGCCTGCGCGCCTCCCTGGCGCTGGCCTGCTCCCTGCCGTGGTACCGGGCCCGCTGCGAGGCGGCCGGCGTCACGCCTCAAAGCATCACGGGCCCCGACGACCTCCATCGCCTGCCTTTCACCCTCAAGACCGACTTTCGCGACCACTATCCATTCGGCATGTTCGCCGTCCCGCGCGAAGAGATCGTCCGCCTGCACGCCTCCTCGGGCACCAGCGGCAAGCCGACCATCGTCGGCTACACCCAGGGCGACCTCGACACCTGGGCCGAGCTCATGGCCCGCAGCCTCGCCGCCGCCGGCGCGAAACGCGGCGACATCCTCCACAACGCCTTCGGCTACGGCCTCTTCACCGGCGGCCTCGGAGTCCACGACGGCGCCCAGCGCTTGGGCCTCGCCGTCTTGCCGGTCTCCGGCGGCCAGACCGAGCGCCAGGTCCAGCTCATCCTCGACCTCAGGCCCCGGATCATCTGCTGCACGCCCTCCTACATGCTGGCCCTGGCCGAGGCGGTGGAGCGGGCCGGCGTCGATCCGCGCGACACCTCGCTCGAGATCGGCATCCACGGCGCCGAGCCGTGGAGCGAGGCCATGCGCGGCGAGATCGAGCGGCGCTGGGGCATAGCGGCCCTCGACCTCTACGGCCTTTCCGAGGTGATGGGCCCCGGCGTCGCCCAGGAGCGGGCCGACGCCCGTGGTCCCCTGACGATCTGGGAGGACCATTTCCTCGCCGAGGTGGTCGATCCGGCCACCAGCGCGCCGGCCGCCGAGGGCGAGATCGGCGAACTGGTCCTCACCTCGCTCACCAAGCAGGCGACGCCGGTGCTCCGCTATCGCACCGGCGATCTAACCCGCCTGCACCCGCCGGCGGATCCCTTTCCCTTCCGGCGCATGGAGCGGGTGCTCGGCCGCTGCGACGACATGCTGATCGTCCGCGGGGTCAATCTCTTCCCCCGCCAGATCGAGGAGCTGGCCGTGGAATGCGGCGCCGCCCACTACCGCATCGATCTTCACCGCGAAGGGGCGATGGACGCGCTCCTGGTCACCATCGAGTGCGCCTCCCAAGCCGCCGGTCCGACCCTCGCCCGCCGCATCAAGGACCGCCTCGGCCTCACCGCCACGGTCGAGATCGTCGAGCCGGGCGCCCTCCCCCGCTCCGAGGGCAAGGCCCGCCGGGTCTTCGACCACCGGGGCTGACAACTCCGAAACCTCCCATGGGAGAGGTATCGCGCGCTTCTCGTCGCGTTGTATTACAAATTGCATTGACATTCGGGGATTTCGGGCGCATAATGTTGCGTAATGAAATTCCGGAGGTCGAGGTGAGCGACATAAACGAAATCGCCGAGGCGCCGGCCGAGCCCGCCGAGAATCCGAGGTGGGAAGCCAAGCGCAATGTGCGGGTCCTGCTGAGGGCCCTGGAGCGGGCCTACGACGGCGCCATGACGGACGGCAAATACGAAACCGCTTCCCGCATCGTCGCCCAGGCCGCCTCGCTCCAGCAGGAGCTACCGGAATTCGAGCGGCCCGAGGACGACCCCTGGTACCAGTTCCGCGACGACGACGACTAGCCGGATCGCGAACGCGCCAGCCCCCCACAATCTCTCCATCCCCCATCGAGGAAACCCCATGACCGACGAAACCACCGCCCCGCCCGCCCGCCATGCCAGCGGTCGCTTCGGCCCGGGCAACCCCGGCCGCCCGCCCGGCTCCCGTAACCGCATGCCCAGCCGGGCGGCGGCGAAAGCCATTCTCGATCACTTCGAGGCCAACCGGGATCGCCTCCTGGACGATCTGCTCGCCCGCCCCGATCAGCGGGGATTATACATCCGTCTGATCTCGCGACTGCTCCCGCGCGATCTTGAGGTCGAGGACTTCGAAACCCCGGCGAGAACCGATGCTGAAGTCGCCGCCATCTTCACCGGCGCGCGGGTCCTGCTCGACGGCGCCGGCGATCGGCGCGCGGCCCTGGCCGAACTCGAGGCCGTTCTGCTTTGCTCCGGGTCCGCCGCAAATACGGTCGGCGACCGTTAAATACGGTGAAATTTTTTCCGCCCACCGTTTTCTCTCCCCTCACCGGGGCAGGGCAGATGGCATGGAGTCCACGCACATTCTCAACCGTCGTCGGCGGGCGTCAGTCCCGCCGACCCATGAACGCCGAATGTCATGGGCCGCGCCTGCGCGGCCATGCGCCGGCGCCTCGTCCTGTTCGAGGTGCGGCCGCGGCGCCTTGAACGCGCTCACGCGCGTCCACCCGCCGTATCGCGTTCATGGGTGACCGGGACTTACGCCCGGTCATGACGGTAGGGTTGGTGGCGGAACGACGCGCGGCCCCTACCCCGCCGGCCAGGTCTCCAGCACTTCGACGAACTTCGCCAGCCAGGCGTTGGTCTGGGCGGCGTCGATGACGCGGTGGTCGATGGTCAGGGAGACGTAGGCCATGGGGCGGATCTGGATCGCGTCGGTCCCAGCCGCCTTGCGCACCACCACCCGCTTTTCCAGCTTGCCGACCCCGAGGATCGCCGACTGCGGCTGGTTGATGATGATCGGGGCGGCCAGCAGCGATCCGCTGACCCCATGATTGGAGATCGAGAAGGTGCCGCCCTGGACGTCGGCGGCGGCCAGCTTGCCGGCCCGCGCCCGCCCGGTGAGGTCGGCGAGGCGAGCGGCGATCTCTTCCAGCGAGAGAGTCTGGGCGGCGCGGATCACCGGCACGATCAGGCCCTTTTCACCCAGCGCCGTGCCGACGCCGATGTTCACGTCGGCGAAGACCTCCAGGTCGTCGTCATGCCAGCGGCTGTTGACCGTCGGGACGGCTTCCATGGCCTTGGCGGCGGCGGCGACGATGTAGGCGGTCAGCGTGAGCGGAGCGCCGGCGGCGGCGAAGGCGGCCTTGTGCGCCTCGCGGTGGGCGAGGATGGCGGTGAAGTCGGCCTCGAAGACGGCGGTGACGTGCGGGGCCACGCTCACCGAGCGGCTCATGTGCTCGGCGATCTGGCGGCGCATGCGGTCATGCGGCACGCGGCGGGTCTGGCCGGCCGCCGGGGCCGGTTGGCGCTGGCTGATCGCCCCGGCCATGTCGGCGCGGGTGAGGCGCCCGCCGCGCCCGGTACCGGCCACGCTTGCCGGATCGAGACCGCTTTCGCGGACCAGCCGCCGCACCGACGGCGAAAGTCGAAGGTCTGGCTCATCGGCGGCGCGCGGCGCGGGTTTCGCCGCCGCTGGCGCGGCCGTCGCCTCGGCCGCGGTCGTCGCCTCGCCCGTCCGGATGCGCCCGAGCACATCGCCTCGCGTCGCCTCGGCCTCGGCCGGCAGGATCAACTCGGCCAGCACCCCGGCGGCGGGCGCCGCCACCTCGACGGCGACCTTGTCGGTCTCCAGCTCGACCACCGGCTCGTCCTTGGCCACCGGGTCGCCGACCGCCTTCAACCAGGTGAGCACCGTCGCCTTGGCGCCTTCCTCCTCGAGGGGTGCGACGAGGTCGATGAGCTCGCTCATCAGAATTCGACCAGTTCGACGATCTTCGCCGCGATGGCCCGGGCCGAGGGGACGACCGCGTCGAGCAGCACCGGGCTGTGCGGGCTGGGAAGATCGGGCATGGTCAGGCGCCCGACTGGGGCGTCGAGGTCGAGGAAGGCCTCGTCGGCGACCACCGCGGCGATCTCGGCCCCGAAGCCGGCCGTGCGCAGGTCCTCGTGAACGATCAGGCAGCGGTGGGTGCGACGCACCGAGGCGAGCACCGCCTCGCGGTCCCATGGCATGAGGGTGCGCAGGTCGATCACCTCGACCGAGCGGCCGCTCTTCCGCGCGCCGGCCTCGCAGCGCTCGACCATGGCCCCCCAGGCGATCACGCTGATCTCCTCACCCGCCATGGTGATGTTGGCCCGGCCGAACTCCAGGGCGTAGTCGTCGCCGGGCCACGGGCGGCGGGCCCAGGCGGCGTCGAGCATGGCCCGGTGCTCGAGGAACATCACCGGATCGTCGCCGCGCAGGGCGGCGCGCAACAGGCCGGCGGCGTCCTCGGCGTTCGACGGGACCGCGACCTTCCAGCCAGGGGCGTGGACGAAGGCGACCTCGTTGGTTTGGCTGTGCCAGGGATCGCCGCACTTGAAGAATCCCACCGGCATGCGCACGACCATGGGGGCGGCGAAGCGGTTGGCCGTGCGCCAGCGCAGGGTGCCGCAGTCGTTGATCTGCTCGGCGGCCGGGTCGGCGTATTTGCGGAACTGGATCTCCGGGACCGGCATCAGGCCGGCCAGCGCCATGCCGACCGCCCGGCCGATAATCCCTTCCTCGGAAAGCGAGGTGTCGAACACCCGCTCGGCTCCGAACTTCGCCTGCAGGCCCTGGGTGACCCCATGAACGCCGCCCTTGGGCCCGACGTCCTCGCCGAAGACCAGCAGACGGGGATTGACCGCCAGCTCGTGACCCAGGGTGCGGGCGATGGCCGCCGCCATGTTGATCCTCGGGCCGCCCGGACTTGGACGGGATTCGGACGGGGGCGGGGAGACGCCGGCGGCGCGCGGGCCGCCCATCGCCTGGGGCGCGTCTGGTTCGGAGAACATGAAGCGGGCGATGCCCGCCGGATCGGGGTGGGGGCGGGCCTCGGCCTCGCGGCGGGCCGCCTCGACGGCGGCGCCGGCCTCATCGGCGATAGCGTCCCACTCGGCGCGGGTCAGGCGCCCGGGGACGAGATGATCTTCCAGGCGAGGCAGGGGATCGCGGGCCCATTCGTCGGCCACCGCCTCTTGCGACTTGTAGGCCTGGGTGTCCTGGAAGGAGTGGCCCTCCAGGCGCGGGACGGTGAGGCGCAGCAGCGCCGGGGCGCGCGCCTCGCGGACATGGGCCACCGCCGCCGCGACCAGCTCCGCCGCCGCCGCCGGATCGGTCCCGTCGCCGCTGAAGATCTCCAGTCCGGAAAAGGCGGCGAGGTTGGCGGCGATGTCGCCGCCGGGGGTCTGGAAGCTCGCCGGCACCGAGATGCCGTAGCCGTTGTCCTCGATGTAGAAGAGCATCGGCAGCGACTGGGTGGTGGCCAGCGTGAGGGCCGACCAGAAGCCGTTGGTGGCCACCGAGGCGTCGCCGCCCAGGGCCACGGCGATGGCCCCCTCGCAGCCAGGCTCCCCCAGCACCTTGCGCCGATACTCGATCGCCTGGGCCCAGCCGGCCGTGGGGGTGAACTGAGCCCCCACCCCACCGCACATGGGCAGGGCCGAGGGGCCGGCCGGATTGGGGAAGTTGAACACCGCCCCGATGTCGCGCCCGCCCGAATAGCCGCCCTCCCGGGCCATGGACGAGCCGAGGGCGTCGGCGATCGTAACGCCGAGGGCCAGCAACAGGGGGCGGGAGCGGTAATAGCCGCACACCGCGTCGTTCGGGTCGGTGAGGGCGAGGCCGAGGAGCACCTGGGCGAGGTCGTGGCCGCGGGCCGAGAACTGGTAGAGGATCTTCTTCTCGGGAACGAGCACCGTCTCTTCCAGGGTATCGAGGGCCCGCGAGACCTGGACCAGGAGAGCGGCCCGCCGCCAGTCGACCGCCTCCCGCGCCGCATCCGCCGCGTGGGCCTTGGCGAGGGCGCCGGTCACGCCGCGTCACCGGTCAGGGCGGCCAGCATGCGGTCGTTGTCGGCCGCTTCGCCCAGGGTGATGCGGAAATAGCCCTCGCCGACCGGGATTGGCCGCACGATGAGGCCGGCGCCCAGCAGCCGATCGAAGGCCTCGCCGATGGGTCCGGGGCTGCGCACGAAGACGAAGTTGCCCTGCGAGGGGGTGTGGAAGACGCCCGCCGCCGTCAGGGCCGCCTCCACCCGCGCCCGCTCGGCGACGATCGCCGCCACGCCGCGGCGCATGTGGTCCTGGTCGCCCAGGGCGGCGATGGCGGCGGCCTGGGAGACCGCGGTCAGGTTGAAGGCCGGGCGCAGGCGGTCGAAGGCGTCGATCACCTCCGGTCCCGAGACCACGCCATAGCCGGCCCGCAGGCCCGCCACGCCATAGGCCTTGGAGAAGGTGCGGGTGAGCATGAACACCCCGCCCCAGTCCTCCAGCAGATCGAGGGCCCCGCCCTCGTCGTGGAACTCGAAATAGGCCTCGTCGAGAAGGACCACGGTTTCCAGGGAGGTCGCTTCGAGGATGGCGGCAAGGTCGGCGCGCGGCGTGCGGTTGCCGGTCGGATTGTTGGGGGTGCACAGAGCCAGGGCCTTGGGCCGCTCGCCCAGGGCGGCGTGGATGGCGCCGACGTCGAGATCGAAGCTTGGGGTGCGCGGAACGTCGAGGATACGCGCCCCGGCCGACCGGGCGAAGATCTCGTAACTCGGAAAGGTCGGCCGCGAGAGCAGGAGGGCATCGCCCGGTTCGAGGAAGGCGCGGAAGAAGTAATCGATGAGAGCTTCCGAGCCCGGGCCGGCGGCGACCCGCTCGATCGGCCGTTGCAGGTGCTCGGCAAGGGCCCGGCGCAAGGCGGTCGAGGTGGAGTCGGGATAGGTCTCGGGGTGGGCGAGGGCGTTGATGGCCGCCTGGACGGCCAGCGGACTGGGCCCGAAGGGGTTCTCGTTGCTCGAGAGCTTGGCGTAGCTCGAGGGCCCGAACCGCCTTGCCGCGAGCTCCGGCGTCATCCCCGGCTCATAGGGCGTGATCCCGGCCAGGGCGGCCCGCGCCGTCGGGCGGCGGGCGGCGGGTTGCAAGCGGGGAGTGGCGGCGCTGGTCATCGAGGCAAGTTTACGCCCTTTGCCCGGAAAGCCATTGCTAATCGTACCGCCTATCGCTCCATCGCAGAGAGAATTTGCCGTCCATTCCGGCCACCGGGAACGAACTGACCGAAAAGGGTGGCGCCGCTCACGGCAAAGTGAGCCTTGGCCCACCGTCCGGCTTGATATGGATGTGGCTCCGCGAATGCGAGGCGCATCGCCATGAACACGCTCACCTACCAGATCGTCGAGCACGACGGCGGCTGGGCCTATCGGGCCGACGGTGTCTACTCCGAAACCTATCGCACCCACGAGGCGGCGCGCGCCGCCGCCGAGCGCGCCGCCCGCGAGCAGAGGGTGCCCGGCCGCGAAGTCGGCATCTCCTGGGAGGACAAGGAGGGCCACTGGCACGACGAAATCGCCGGCGGCGACGACCGGCCGATCACGGACGTCGAGGGCTAGGTTCTTGGCGGGGGAGGCGACCGCTAATTCTCACCCCTTATCGCTGGTCCGCAGAACGAAAACACCCGTGGGCCGAAGCTTCAGTTGGCGATTGTGCGGCAAAGTGTCGCCGAAGGGGCGAATCGGCGCCGAAACAGTTGGAAACTCTCCCGCGCTCGGGGATATGCTGGCGTCCACGTCGCGGCTCGAGGGGGCGATGCAGTTCGTGTTTCGGGCCGGCGCGGGGGCGCTCGGGGGCGTGGCGGCGGGCTTGTTGCTGCTGGGCGCATCTTCGGCGCCGGCGGCCGAGCCCGCCGTCCATCGCCACCTGATCTCGCACAACTCCAACAATCCTTCCGCCGGCCTCGTCGTGGTCAGCGGCGAGGGAACGCTCAAGCGCATCGAATCGGCCAGCGCCCTCGATCCCGTGGAGTGGGCGGCCGGATTCCAGCGCCTCGAGCCGGCGCCGACCGTGCGCCTGCCTGATGTAGGCGCCTATGCCGGCGTGACTCCCGGCGATCCCCTCACCTGCCTCACCCAGGCGATCTATTTCGAGGCCCGCTCGCAAAGCGAAGCCGGCCAGGAGGCGGTGGCCCAGGTGGTGATGAACCGCACCCATCTGCCGCAGTATCCGGACAGCGTCTGCGGGGTCGTCTATCAGGGCGCCGAGCGGACCACCGGCTGCCAGTTCACCTTCGTCTGTGACGGCTCCCTCAAGGCCCCCACCGATGCGGACGCCTGGGCGCGAGCCGGCGAGATCGCCCGCAAGGCCCTGGCCGGCTTCGTCTACGCCCCCATGGCCGCCGCCACCCACTACCACGCCGCCTGGATGACGCCCTACTGGGCCGGCTCCCTGACCCGCATCCGCCAACTCGGCGGCCAGGTCTTCTACCACTAGCCCCCGAGCGCGGCGCGCCGTCGCTCCAAGGCCTCGGGGGGCCAGAGTTCGCTCGTCTTGTAATAGACCTCGAAAGCCGGGGTATCCGCCGGCAGGCCGACCCATGGCTGCTTGGAGCGGGTGAAGATGTGCACGTCCGGCGGCAGGGCGGCGGGATCGTCCAGAGTCCCCACCCGCACGAAACGGACCGCCGGGCGGCGGCCGTAGTCGCTCCACAGCGCCACTTGGCAGGTCGGACAGCGGTAGATGTCGTGCGGGCCGCCGCTGTCGGTGGGCACGGCCACGGCCCGGGGGACGCCGCGAAGGATCTCGATCCGGTCGGTCTCGATGAGGGCGTTGATGACGAAGGCCCCTCCCGTCTGGCGCTGGCAGTCGAAGCAGTGGCAGCAGTGGACGAACATGGGCGGCGAGGCGAGGCGATAGCGGACCTCGCCGCAGGCGCAGCCGCCCTCGAAGGTGCGATCCATGGGCGCTCCTCCTAGAAGGGAACGCTGACCCGGGCCCCGACCGTGTCGTCTGGGTGGCCGAGCTGGGTGCTGGCGGCGCTGTTCACCTCGTGCGGGTCGATCTCATAACGGTTCGGGGCGCGGTTATAGCCGATCACCGCGATCGCCCGGCTGTCGCCGAGGCGATACTGCATGGAGGTGGCGAGGCCATTGCCCCGGACCGGCGTGGCGGCGCGGTAGGGCTGGTCCGCCCTGGCCGGGGCGGCGGCCATCTCGAAGACATGCCGGCGCGGCTTGGCGCGCGCCAGGCGATGGTGACGGGAAGCGCGATGATGGGTCGCCGGGCGGGCATCGGCGAAACCTCCCGCCGCCGTCGCCAGGATCAGAAACGCGATCGCGGACCAGCGCATGGCCCAGCCTCCTCAGCCCACTTCGTCAACGGCGTGGCCGTGGCGATGTTCCCAGTCCAGCGGGGCGACCTTGCCGATCATCAGCCCCCAGCCGATCACGCCCGCCAGGGCGACGCTCCCCGCGATGACGAAGGCCCAGGTGAAACTGCCGGTCCGGTCGACCACTACGCCGGTGATGATCGGCCCGACGATTCCGGCGATATTGCCGATGCCGTTCTGCACGCCCATCCATTTCCCCGCCGCCCGGGGGCCGGCCAGGGTCTGGCCGATCGAGAAGATCGCCGAGGTGTTCATCCCAAAGCCGATCGCGGCGACGAAGAGGGCGGCGATGGCGACCGTCGGGCCGCCGGCGGCGGCGATGAGCATGGCCAACCCGGGGATCACGTGGCTGGCGATCACCGTCGTCTTGCGCACGAGCGTGGCGCTCGCTCCGGAAGCCATCCAGCGATCGGCGAGGACGCCGCAAACCAGGCAGCTGGCGGCGTAGACGAGGTAGATCATCCCTCCGACGGAGGCCATCTCGCCCATGGACAGGCCATGGGCCTTTACGAGGTAGAGCGGCAGCCAGGAGACCACGAAGTAGAAGCCGTAGTTGGAGCAGAAATGGCCGAGCGCCGCGCCCCAGGCGTCGCGGCGGGCGAGAATCTGGACATAGGATGGCGCAGGCGCCGCGGGGGTCGCTGTCGCCTCGCGGTCGAGATGGCGGGTGGCGGCCAACCACGGAACGAGCCATAGGGCCGAGACGAGGCCGAAGATCACGAAAGCCGGCCGCCATCCCGCGACGGCCATCAGGTTGCCGCCGGCCCAGGTGCCGAACGCCGGCCCGAGCGCCAGGCCGACGCCGATCAGGCCATTGGCCGCCCCCAGCCGCGCGGTCGGCAGGTGCTGGGCCAGCAGTTTCGAGCTGCACGGAAAGGCGGCGCTTTCGCCGATCCCGAGCAGCAGGCGCAGGACGATGAGGGCGGCGAAACCGCTGACCAGGCCAGTGGCGGCGGTGGCCAGGGACCACAGGGCGAGGCCCAGGCCCAGGGTGCGATAGGGATTGAGGCGGTGGGCCAGCCAGCCGGCCAGAGGCTGGCACGGGGTGTAGGTCCAGTAGAAAGCCGAGGCGAGCAAACCGACCTGGGCCCCGCTGAGGCTCAGCTGGTCCTTCATCAGCGGCGTGGCGGTGGCGAGGTTGCCGCGGTCGACGTAGTTGATGAAGACAGCGAGGGCCAACAGGGGCACGACCGCGGCGCCGATCGCCAGCGGCCTCGCCTCCAGACGCCCGACCACCCCCTCAGCCGCCATCCCCGCTCCTCCCAACGGCGAGTGTGTCAGGAATCTCGCCCGCCGCAATGGCTGGCGCACTCGGCGGTTGGGATGGAACGCGCGCTCTCCCTCCTCCCAACCACCGTCATCCCCGGGCGTCAGTCCCGGGGATCCATGATCGCGGACTGCGGGGTGGCCGCGTCAGAGTGCGGCCAGTGCGCTTGCGATCGCCTTGCGTGCGGCGGATGGTGCTGCAGCTTCGCCCGCGCAATTTGCCCGTCCCTTCCCCCCACCGTCATAGCCGGCCGTAAGTGCCGGCTACCCATTCACGCCGGCCCTGCCGTGGCCGCGCCGGGCGCGGCCTTTGCTCCGTCTGCGTTCATGGGTCCCCGGGACTGACGCCCGGGGATGACGGAAAAAGGGGGGATGACGGTGGGGATGGGAAAGGTGAAGACGAATCCATCCAGCCGGCGCAATCTCTAGTGCGCGGCCTCGACGGGTTCGGCGGGCATGGCCTTGGGCGGGCGCAGGAGGAGAAGCAGGGGACCCATGACGACGATCATGGCGATCATCACGGCGAACATGGCGTCGTAGCCGATCATCGCCGCCTGGCGGGTGACCTCGCCGTTCAAGGCCTGGATGCCGAGCTCGGTGCCCGGATCGAGGATCGGCGGCAGGGCGGCGCGGAATACCGGGTCCGAAGGTACGACGTGGGTCGCCAGCACTTGGTGGGCCAGGGCGCTCTGGCGGATCACCCCGGCCTGCAGCAGGGAGATGCCGGCGCTGGAGCCGAGGCTGCGGGCCATGGTGCTGACGATCGTCCCCTCGGTGCGGTGGACGGGGGCCAGGGTGGCGTAGGCCAGGGCCGTCAGGGGGGCGAACATCAGGCCGGTGCCCAGGCCCTGGATGAAGCCGCTGACCATGATCGGCTCGGAGGTCATCATCAGGTCGAAGCGGCTCATCTGCCACAGGGCGAGCGCCGAGAGCCCCAGGCCGACGAAGAGCACCGGCCGGGCCCCGAAACGCTGCAGCAGGAAGGGCACGGCGATGAAGGCGATAAGCGATCCGACGCCGCGTGGCATGCTGGCCAGCCCGCTCTGCAGCACGGTGAAGCCCATCAGGTTCTGCATCAGGGACGGCAGGAGGGCCGAGCTCGAAAACAGCAGGGCTCCGACGAAAAAGCCGAAGATGGTGGTGGCGACGAAGTTGCGGTCCTTGGCCAGATCGCGGTGGAAGAAGGGCTCACGCGCCATGAAGGTCTGGATGACGAAGATCCACAGGCCGATCATCGCCGCCGCCGCTTCCACCCAGATCTCCTTGGAATCGAACCAGTCCTGGCCCGGTCCGCGATCGATCATCAATTGGAAGGCGCCGACGAAGACGATCAGGCCGCCGCAGCCGAGGAAATCGAAAGGCCGCTCGCGCCCTCCCGGGTCATCGTCCATGAAGGTCCACAGGCCCAGGAAGGCCAGGATCCCGATCGGCAGGTTGATGTAGAAAACCCAGCGCCAGGAATAGTTCTCGGTCAGCCAGCCGCCCAGCGCCGGGCCCACGATGGGCCCCAGGATCACCGCCGAGCTCCACACCGCCATCACCGCCGGGATCTGGCGGGGCGGATAGATGTCGAGCATCACCGTCTGGGAGAGCGGCATCATCGAAGCCCCGGCTATCCCCTGGAGCAGGCGGAAGATGACGATCTCCGGCAGGTTTGTGGCAATACCGCACAACATCGAGGCCACGGTGAAGCCGGCGATCGACATCAGGAACATCCGCTTGCGGCCGATCTTCAGGGCCAGCCAGCCGCTCAGCGGGGTCATGATCGCGGCGGCGATGATGTAGGAGGTCAGCACCCAGACGATCTGGTCCTGGGCCGCCGACACGCTGCCTTGGATGTGCGGCAGCGCGACGTTGGCGATGGTGCTGTCGAGGGTGTTCATCAGCGTCGCCAGCATCAGGGCCGCGGTGATCGGGCGGCGATTGTCGATGTCGCGCTGAGACGGCATGCCGCGACATTCCCATATTTCTCGGTTTCCTTCTCCTCTTGCCGGAGAAGGGGTGTCCACGAGCCTTGTGCGGCCCCAAGTAAATGCTGTTAACTTATGGCCGGTATTTTCGGCAACGGCCGCTGCGCCTGTTTCCGGTGAGTAGAGTGTTCAATCCATGGATCATTTCGACGTTCTGATTGTCGGAGCCGGGATATCGGGGGTGGGGGCGGCCTACCATCTGAAGACCCGCTGTCCGGGACGGACCTTCGCCATCTTCGAAGCGCGCCACGCCATGGGCGGCACCTGGGACCTCTTCCGCTATCCTGGCGTACGCTCTGATTCGGACATGTTCACCCTGGGCTTCGCCTTCCGCCCGTGGACGCAAGCCAAGGCCATCGCCGACGGCCCGGCCATCCTCGACTACCTGATCGAAACGGCCCGGGCCCACGGCATCGACCGCCATATCCGCTACGGCCGCAAGGTGACCTCGGCGGCTTGGTCCTCGGAGACCTCGCGCTGGACCGTGGAGTTCGAGCGCGGCTCGGACGCGCCGCCGGAGCAGGTCACCTGCAACTTCCTGCACATGTGCGCCGGCTACTACAACTATGCCGAGGGCTATCGGCCGCGCTTCGCCGGCGAGGGGGCTTTCGAGGGAAAGATCGTCCACCCGCAGTTCTGGCCGGCCGACCTCGAGTACGCCGGAAAGAAGGTGGTGGTGATCGGCTCGGGGGCCACCGCCGTCACCCTGGTGCCGGAGATGGCCAAGGACGCCGCCCACGTAACCATGCTTCAGCGCTCGCCGACCTATGTGGTTTCGCGTCCGGCCGAGGACGCCTTCGCCAACAAACTGCGCGCAAGATTGCCCGCGCGTTTGGCCTACGCCATCATCCGCTGGCGCAACGTGCTCATGCAGCTGTGGTTCTACCGGATGACCCGCCGGCAGCCGACCAAGGTCAAGGCGGCGATCATCGACATGGCCAAGGCGGCCCTCCCCGAAGGCTACGACGTCGCCACCCATTTCACCCCGCGGTACAACCCGTGGGACCAGCGCCTGTGCCTGGTCCCCGACGCCGACCTCTTCGAGGCGATCAAGCGCGGCGCCGCCTCGGTGGCCACCGACGAGATCGTCCGCTTCACGCCCACGGGGATCTCGCTCAAATCGGGCGCCGAACTCGACGCCGACGTGATCGTCACCGCCACCGGCCTCGACATGCAGCTGATGGGCGGCCTGCAGGTGAATGTCGACGGGACGCGGGTCGATCTGCCCAAGACCTTCAGCTACAAGGGAATGATGTACAGCGGGGTGCCCAACCTCGCCTCCAGCTTCGGCTACACCAACGCCTCCTGGACCCTCAAGGCCGACCTCACCGCCGAATATCTCTGTCGCCTGCTCAATCACATGCTGCGCCACGGCTACAGCGAATGCCGGCCGATGAACCTCGCCCCCGATCTCGACGGCGACCCGTGGCTGCCGCTCACCTCCGGCTACGTGGCCCGGGCCGTCGACCGCCTGCCCAAGCAGGGCAAGAAGATCCCCTGGCGGGTGCATCAGAACTACGCCCTCGACCTTATGGCCTTCCGCTTCGGCGCCCTCGAGGACGGGGTGATGAAGTTCTCCCGACCGCAGCGGCCCGCGCCGGCGCCCGAGGCGGCCCGCGACTTCGCTCCGGAGATGGCCCAGGCCTGAGCGGCGCCTGGTTGCCTTTCGCGGCGTCAAGGGCGCAGGCTGGCGGCTCGCCAGAGGTGAGGAGGCGCTCATGGATCTGATCAGCGACACCGTCGAGGTCGACGCCCCCAAGGGCCCGGTCCACGCCCCCGTCTACCCGGCCAGCCCGATCGCCCTCTACGACCCCGACTTGTTCCGCGCCGGTCCGCCCCACGCCGATTTCGCCTGGATGAGGGCGAACGCCCCGGTGGCCTGGAACGAGGAGCCGGGCGAGCGGCCGGGCTTCTGGTCGGTCACCCGTTATGAAGATGTCATGCGGGTCAATGGCGATCCGGCGACCTTCTCGTCCCAGAAGGGCGGCATACTGATGGCCCATGTGGGCCGGCCCGAAAGCCAGCTCGCCAAGGCCTCCCTGGACGCCATGATCAACATGGACGCCCCGGCCCATCTGCAGCTGCGCCGCGAGCACATGCCCTACTTCACGCCGTCCTACTTGCGCGGCCTCACCGACCGGATCGAGGCGGAGACCACGCGGTTGCTGGACGCCATGGCCCCCATGGGCCGCTGCGATCTGGTGCCCATGCTCAGCGCCCAGTTGCCGCTCTTCACCCTCTGCGAAATCCTCGGCGTGCCCCAGGCCGACCGGCCGAAGTTCCTGACCTGGATGCATTTCCTCGAGCTGGCCAATTCCTTCGCCGCCGAGCGGGCCGGCGATGCCGAGGGCATGCAAGGCGCCGTGGCCGAGCTGCCGCCCGAGGCCAAGGCCTTCATCGAGGCCTTCAAGGCGGCCATCGACGAGATGTTCGAATATGGCCGCGACATGCTGAGGCGGCGCCGCGAGGACCCGCGCCCCGACCTGATGAGCGCCATCGCCAGGGCCCAGCTGGACGGCGCCTTCCTCGCCGATGAATACCTCGACGGCTCATGGCTGCTGATCGTCTTCGCCGGCAATGACACCACCCGCAACACGATCAGCGGGACCATGGGCTTGCTCACCGACTTCCCCGATGAGAAAGCCAGGCTGATGGCGCGACCGGAACTTCTGGTGGGCGCGGTCAACGAGTTCATCCGGATAATCAGCCCGGTGATCTACATGCGCCGTACGGCCACCATGGATGTCGACATCGCCGGCCAGAACATCGCCGCCGGAGAGAAGGTGATCATGTACTACGGCTCGGCCAACCGCGACGCGACCGTCTTCACCGATCCCGACCGCCTCGATGTGACTCGGGCCAACGCCGACAAGCACGTGGCCTTCGGCTACGGGCCGCACACCTGCATCGGCAAGCGGGTCGCCCAGATCCAACTCGAGGCCGCCTATCGCCAGATGCTGGCCCGCTTCCCGGACATCCGCCAAGCCGGGCCCAGCGAAGTGGCCCCCAACAACTTCGTCTACGCCATCAAGTCCATGCCGGTGGAATTCACCCCGACCTGAGCGCGAGGGCGCCGGCTGCCGCCGTCAGGCCACGGCCGTCCGGACCGGCGTGGCCAGCACCGGATGCCATGCGTGGCTCGCGGCGTGGTCCGCCGTCGGGGTCGCCCCAGCATTGGGTGCGAAGCTGGAGATCGCCGCCGCCAGGGCCGGCGGCGAGGTCGGCTTGGCGGCCGGCGGCGGATCGCCGAAGATCACATTGCCGAAGAAGCCGGAGGTCGCCGCGTTGGTGTTCACTGTCAGCTGAGCTTCGACGGTGAGGATGTTATTGGTCCCCACCAGGGATGAACCGCTCGCCAGCGATCCCAAATCGACGGCGTTGTTGGTGAAATAGGTCTTGGCCGCCGCCACCGTGGCGAAGGTCTGGCTGTCGACGTCCACCCCGTCGACAAAGAGGTTGAAGGTGACGCTGGTGACGCCCGTCGTGCCGATGCTCGTACCTCCGTAGAAGCCGACGACGAGATCCTTACGTGAGGCCAGTTGGGTGAGATCCACCGTCTCGGTGACGGTGGCCGTGGACGACTGCGCGGACTTGCCGCCGCTGGAAGAGTAGCGTCCTCCCAACTCCTCGACGGCGAAGAACACCGGCGAGGTCCCGAAGGCCGCCTTGATGTTGCTGTTGCCCGAGAGCACGGTCGAGGTCGTCGCCGCCGCCGGCGCGCCGGTGGCCAGGGCCGTGGACTGGTCGAGACTCGAGAAGGCGTAGCCGGCGGCGGCCAGATCGGCCTTGGCGACGGCGATGCTCGCGCCGTCGACACTGTCGCTGGCCGAGGCGCTGATCGACTGCAGCAATTGGCCCGCTCTGAACGAGGTGGCCGCGCTGGCCGAGAGCGACCCGCTGAGCCCCTTGGCGGTGGTCGTCGCCGAGGCGGCGCCCGCGACGCTGTTTCCTGTTCCGCCGGTCGCCGACGATGTCGCGGTGAGAAAGGCGGTCCCGGTCGCCGTCAGGCTGGTGGTGGCGGCCCCGCCCGCTCCGGCCGTTCCGCCGGGATCGGCTGCCCCGCCGCTCCCGCCGGTGGCGCCGGCGCTGGCGATGACGCTGCCGGCTCCGGTCACGGTGAAGGTGGCCGTCGCCGCGCCGCCGGCCCCGCCGGAACCACCGGAGAAGCCGCCGCCGCCGGCGCCGCCGAATGCCGAGTCGCCGGCGACAAGACTGCCGCTCTTGGTGTCGGTGAAGGTGAGGTTCGACGTCCCCGCCCCGCCTCCGCCCGCCGCGGCGCCGGTGCTGACGCCGCCGGCCCCCCCGGTCGCCGACTGGGTGATATTCATCGAGCCGCCGGCGGTCGAGCCACTGGCGAGGTTGGTCGCCGTTTCCGACGCTCCGGCCCCGCCGGTCGCCCCGAAGGCGCCGGCCCCGCCGGCCCCGCCGGTGAGCGAGAGGCTCACACTCTGGCTTCCGGCCGCCGAGTCCGTGCCCGCCGCCGTGCCGCTGGCGACGCCGCCGGCCCCGCCGGTGTGGCCCGCCCCGCTCGCCGCTCCGCCGGCCCCGCCGGTGGAATGGGCGCTCGAGGCCGAGGAACCGGTGCTGGCGTCCGCGCCCGTCGACTTGGCGGAGGCCGTCGCCCCGGCCCCGCCGGAACCGTTGGCGCCGGCCGCGCCGCCCGCCCCGCCGGTCGCCGTGGCCCCGCTCTGGGCCGTCGTGGTGCTCGTCACGGTTGTCGTCGCCGAGGCCAAGGCCCCGGCCCCGCCGGCGGCGTCTGTCGCGGCGCTCCCGCCGGCCCCGCCAACCGCGGTGGTCGAACCCGCCCCCGAGGTCGCGGAGGTCAGGCTGAGGGTGGCCGAACCGCTGGCGCCGGCCGAGCCGGCCGAGCCGCCCGATCCCGCCCCGCCTGCTCCGCCGGTCGCGAAGACGGCCGCGCCGATCGACGAACTGGTGGTGTCGGAATAGGTCAGGGTGTCGGTAGCGGATCCGGCCGCTCCGGCCACACCGCTTTGACTTGCACCGCCGGCCCCGCCGGTCGCGCGTTGGGTGAGAGTGACCCCGCCGCCGCTGGATGTCGCCTTGACCGCGTTGCTGAGGACGCTGGCGTGACCCGCGCCGCCGCCCGCGCCGGCGATACCGGCTCCGCCGGCCCCGCCGATCTGATCCGCCTCGATCGACAGCGATCCGGTGCTCACGACGGTCCCGCTGGCGGTGGCCGTCGCGGCCCCACCGGCGCCGCCGATCTTGCCCACGCCGTCGGCCGCGCCACCGGCGCCGCCCTGGGCGTTGGCGAACACGGCCGGATCCTCGAACGACAGGAAATCGCCCGAACCGGTCCCCGAAGCGGTCGCGCTGGCCGCGCCGCCCGCTCCGCCCGAGCCGTTGAGAAAGCCGCCGCCGCCGGCTCCGCCGGTGGCCGTCGCCACGCTGTTGATCTGCGCCGCGCCGGTCACTTTGCTCGACGCCGTGGCGACCGCGCCGGCTCCCCCGGATGCGTTGGCGTTGGCCGCCCCGCCGGCTCCGCCGCCGGCCTGGGCCTGACCGAACTCCGCCTCGGCCGCGGTCAGGGTCAGGCTCGCCGTACCGGCCCCGCCGACCGCCCCCTTGCTTCCCGAATTCCCGGACCCGCCCGCGCCGCCTTGGCCGACCGCCTGGATGTCCAATGAGCTGCTCGCCGTGACGCTCGTGGTGTCGTTGAAGGTGAGCGTCGAAGAGCCCGCCGCGCCGACGGCCGTCGTCCCGCCGTTGCTGCCGCCGCCGGCCCCGCCGATGGCCTGCTGAGAAAGGTCGAGACCCCCGGCCTTGGTGACGCCGGTGACGGCGTTGAGGACTGTGCTCGCCGCTCCCGCCCCGCCGGCGGCGCTGTCGACGCCAAATCCGCCCGCGCCGCCTTGGTCGATCACCTGGACGCTGACCGTGCCGCCGGAGGCGCTGGTTCCGGACGCGGTGGCCGTGCCCGCCCCGCCAGCCCCACCGGTCCTGCCAGCGCCCTCCGCCGCGCCCCCGGCGCCGCCCTGGCCCGTGGCGTTGGCCGTGGCCCCGCCTGGTCCGCTCACTTTCGCCGTGGCCGTGCCGGCCCCGCCGGCTCCGCCGGCTCCGTTGAACGAAGAGCCGCCTCCGTTACCGCCCGCGCCGAAGACCGACTCGGTGGCGAAACCGTTCGTGCTGGTGATGGTCCCGTTCGCGCTTCCCTTGCCGCCTGCCGCGCCGGCCCCGGCGGCGGATGAGCCGCCGGCCCCGCCGTTCGCTCGCGAGGAACCGTTGACGAAGGTGAGTCCGGTGATGGTGAGCGACGCGGTCGCCGCTCCGCCGATCACGCCGACCGAAGTTCCCTGGCCGGCGCCGCCTTGGCCGCCAGTCGCCTGGACGTCGCCTTGGAAGTCGGAGCTGGGACCGGCGTTGGTCGTGTCGTCGTCGGTGAGCGTGCTGGACGCCGCCCCCGCCGCCCCGGCCGTCCCGCCGTTGCTTGCACCGCCCCAACCGGCAGCCGCCGATTGACTGAGCTCGAGAAAGCCGCCGTTCACCGAGCCCTGGGCGGCGTTGAGCTGGGTGACCGAGGCGCCGGCCCCGCCGCTCGCCCCGCCAAGGCCGGACCCGCCGCTGCCGCCAGTGGCGTTGGCGATCGAGGAGCTGCCGAAATTCAAGGTGCTGATCATCGTCGAGGCGGCGCTCGCCGCGCCCCCGGCCCCGCCGGTGTGGCCGGTCCCATTGCCGGCCCCGCCGTTGGCCCCGAACGCCTGGGCTGAAACCGCGTTGTAGCCTCCGTTTCCAACCACCGTGCAGCTGGCCGCCCCGCCGGCGCCGCCGTTGCCGGTGTTCGCCGCGCTGCCGCCCGATCCGCCGAAGGCATTGGTGGCGTAGGACATGAAGCCGGGCGTGGTGATCGTCGCGGTGACCGTTCCGGCGCCGCCCGCACCGCCGTTGGCGTTGAGCGCCGCGCCGGCCCCAAATCCGCCGGACGCTTGGGCGCTGCCGGTGACGCTATGCAGTGAGGTCAGAACGGCCGTCGCCGTTGCCGCTCCCCCGACCGCCCCAGCCTTAGCCGAGGACTGGCTGGCGCCGCCGTTCCCTCCCGTCGCCTGCAGATTGGCGGTCAGGGTGGCGTCGGCGGTGTCGTTGAACGTGAGCTTGGAGGTCGCCGCGCCGGCCGCGCCGCCGGTTCCCCCCGACCCGCCCGCGCCGCCGGTCGCCGTCTGGCTGAGAGTCAGCGTGCCGTTCGCGGTCGAACCGCTCACCGTGTTGGTCAGGGTCTCCGAGGCCCCGGCCCCGCCGGCCGCGCCATTGGTTCCCGCGCCGCCGGCCCCGCCGACGGCCAGGACAACGGCCTGGGCGCTGGAGCTGTGCGTGGATGTGACCTTGGCCGTACCCGTGCCGACGCCGCCGGCGCCGCCGACGTGGCCCGCACCATCGCCGACTCCGCCCGCGCCCCCGCCGACATCGACCGCGCTGAGATCATTGAAATAGGCGGTGACGGTATCCGAAGCGCTGGCCGCGCCGCCGGCGCCCCCGCTGGACCCGGTTCCGGCCCCGCCGGCCCCACCGGCCGCGTTCGCGTTGACGTCGACGGTGCCGCTCTTGGTCGCCGCCGTCGCATCGTTGATTGTGAGGGTGGATGAACCGGCCCCGCCCTTGCCGGAGGTCCCGCCGGCGCTCGCCCCGCCGCCGCCGCCATTGGCGTTCTGGACCAGGACCAGCGTGCCGCCGACGGTGGTCCCGCCGACAGCGTTGGTCAGTGTGCTGGCCGCGCCGGCGCCGCCGGACGCCCCGTTGGTTCCCGCCCCGCCCGCGCCGCCGTTCTGGATGACAGTCATCGAGGCGTTGAAGGCCCCGGCGCTCGCCACCGTCCCGCTGGCCGATGCGGTGGCCCCGGCCCCGCCCGATTTGCCACTTCCGTCGCCAGCCCCGCCGGACCCGCCGTCCGCGGAGACCGTGCCGGACACCTGGTGATCGGCCCTGAGGTTGAGCGCGGCGGTGGCCGCCGCGCCGGCCACGCCAGAGGCGGTGACGCCCGCGCCGCCGGTCCCACCGATCGCGGTGTCGAAAGCGGAAACGACGGAACTCCAGTTGGTGTTCTTGGTGTCATCGAAGGTCAGGCTGGCGCTGGCCGCGCCGGCTGCCCCGGCCGTGCCGCCGGCGCTGCTCCCGCCAGCCCCGCCCGTGGCGATCTGGGCAAGACTGAGCTGGCCGCCGTTGGTCGATCCGCTCACAGCGTTGGTCAGGGTGCTGGCGGCGCCCGCCCCACCGGTTGCGCCGGTGGTTCCGGAACCCCCGGCCCCGCCCGCCTGGCTGGCGCTCGCGCTCCCCCCGGCGTTAGCCGTCAGGGTAACCGAAGCGCTCGCCGCTGCCGTCCCGCCGGCGCCGGCGACATGACCAGCCCCGTCGGCCGAACCGCCCGACCCGCCGACCGCGACGGCCGCGCTGACACCACTGTGGCGGACCGTCAGGGTGCTGATCGCCGTGGCCCCGCCGCCGACCGCGCCGGCCGTGGCCCCGGCGCCGGAGCCGCCGAACCCGCCGTCGGCTGTCGAACTGAGATTTACCGTGCCGCTGAGGGTCGCTGACAAGGTGTCGTTCACCGCCAAGGTCGAAGAGGCGGCGCCGGCTTTGCCCGCCGTGCCGCCGGCGCTCGCGCCGCCGGTCCCGCCAATCGCCCACTGATTGAGGCTGAGGTTACCCAGCGTCGTGGCCCCGGTGGCCGCGGTGGAGACCGTACTGGCCGCGCCGGCCCCGCCGGATGCGCCGTTGATGCCGGCCCCGCCGATTCCGCCGATTTGCACGACGTTGACCGTCACTCGGGCGGACCCAAAGCCGGTCCCCTTGGCGCTGGCCGTGGCGGTCGCCCCGGCCCCGCCGATCTTTCCCGAGCCGGAGGCCTGGCCCCCGGTCCCGCCGGTCGCGTCGCTGGTCAGGTTGAGGACGGCGCTCTTGTTGACGCTGGTGGTGTCGTTGAAGGTGAGCGACGAACTCGCCGTCCCGGCCGCGCCGAGCGCGCCGGTGTCGCTGCCGCCGCCGGCCCCGCCCGCGGCCCCCTGAGAGAGAGTGAGCGAGCCGCCGAGGGTCGAACCGGTGACGGCGTTGGTGAGACTGCTGGCCGCCCCCGCTCCGCCGGTGGCCCCGCTCGTGCCGGATCCGCCGGCCCCGCCGATCTGAGTGACGCTGGCGCTCGCCGATCCGGCCCCGGTGGACGTGGCGCTCGCCTTGGCGGATCCGGCCCCGCCGGCCCCGGAGGCGTGGGTCGATCCGTCGCCGCCGCCGCCCGCCCCGCCTTGCGCCAGGGCGCTGGCGCTGACATTGAAAAACCCGGTCATGGTCGTGGCGGCCGTCCCGGCCGCGCCGGCTGCACCGGCCGAACCGCTGGTTCCCGTGCCGCCCGCCCCGCCGAAGGCCCGGGTGTCGCCAGACACCGTGACGCTCGAAGTGGCGCTCTTGGTGTCGTCGACGGTGAGGGCAGAGGATGCCGCCCCAGCCGCCCCGGCCGTTCCGCCGGCGCTCGACCCGCCCGCGCCGCCCTGGGCGTACTGACGCAAGGAAAGCCTCTGCATGCCCACGCCGCTGACCGCATTGGACATGGTGCTGGCCGCTCCGGCTCCTCCGGCCGCGTGAGTGCTCCCGGCCCCGCCAGAACCGCCGACCTGGATGGCCAGCACATCGATGTTGTTCCCCGAGCCGCTGGCCTTGGCGACCGCCGTTCCCCCGGCCCCGCCGAGGTGACCGGATCCGCCGCCGGCCCCGCCATTGCCGCCATAAGCGTCGGCTTCGAAGTCGCCGCCGAAGGGAATGAAGCCGCCCGCGGTGGCGCTGGCCGCCCCGCCCTTGCCGCCGGTTGCGCTCGAGGCGCCGCCCGTGCCGCCCCAGGCCGAGGCCTGGGACAGGCCTTCGTCCGTCGCGGTCAGGTTGGTCACGGCGGTGGCCGCCCCGCCAGCCGCGCCAAGGGTCATGCCCGCGCCGCCGTCCCCGCCTCGCGCATTGGTGGCGGCGTCGACATCGCCGCTGAGGCTCGCGCTCTTTGTGTCGTCCCACGTCAGACTGGACGAGGCCGCCCCGGCAGCCCCTCCGGCCCCGCCCGAACCGCCGGAGCCGCCGGTGGCTTCCTGGGTCAGGTAGAGGTCGCCGCCGGTGGTGGAACCCGAAACCGCATTGGTCATGATACTGGCCGCGCCGGCCCCGGCCGTAGCCCCGGCGCCTGCCGAGCCGCCCTGGCCGCCCTGCTGTTCGGCCTGGGCCATGGCGTATGTAGAACCCTGGGCGCTGGCGGTGGCGTGGGCGACGCCCCCCGCCCCGCCCACGCCGCCCGAACCGCTCGCGGCGCCGCCGATGCCGCCCAGGGCGTTGGAAAAGGAGACCCCGCCGGAGAAGAAGTTCTGGAGGCTGGTGGAGGCGGTGGCCGCGCCGCCGGCCCCGGCTTGTTTGCCACTGCCGCCGGCCCCGCCCGCGCCGCCCAGGGCATAGGCCTCGACGCTGGTGTCGACCAGACTGTCGAAGGTCGAGCTGACCGTCGAGTTGCCGGCCCCCCCGACACCGCCGGTCCCGCCGACACCGCCGGCCCCGCCGATCGCGATCGCCTGATTATCCAGGTCCATGTTGGCGGCGAGAACCGCGGCGGCCAGGCCGCCTGCGCCGGCGATCGTCCCGTTGGCCCCAACGGTGCCTTCAACTGTGAGATGCATGATGTCCCCCGCCCTTGGCGTTCGCGCAACGATAGGGGACCCAGCGTCCCCCGGAATACGTGCAAATGAACTAGGAACTGGTCGGATTCGCGCGGACGCGGGTCCGATCGCACTCCGCCACCCACCCCGACTTCGGATGCGGCTTGACTCGGCGGCAATTAATCAGATCGATCGAACGGCGCCAATCACAACGGTGAGAGCATCCTCATGTCCGAAAGCGAGATCGACCAGGTCCGCGCCTTCCTGGCCCAGTCGTCGGCCGATCTTTCCTGGCAGGAAATGCGCGCCGTCTACGACGGCATCGGCTCGGCCTTTCCGACGCCCAATGATGTCATCCTGGAAAGGGTCGAGGCGGGCGGAGTTCCGGGCGAGTGGTCGATCACTCCCGGCGCGGCCGGCGAGCGGGCGATCCTCTATCTCCACGGCGGCGGCTATGTGATCGGCTCGGTCGCCAGCCATCGCCACCTCGCCGCCGCGCTCGGCCGGGCCGCCAGGGCCCGCTGCCTCAGCCTCGACTACCGCCTGGCGCCCGAGCACCCGTTCCCGGCCGCGGTCGACGACGCCCTGGGCGCCTATCGCTTCCTGCTAGAAAGCGGCATCGCGCCTGGCCGAGTGGCGATCGCCGGCGACAGCGCCGGCGGCGGCCTGACCGTGGCGACGATGGCGGCCATCCGCGAGGCCGGCCTACCTCAGCCGGCCTGCGGCTTCTGCATCTCGCCGTGGGTCGACCTCGAGGGCCTGGGCGACTCCATGACCTCGAAGGCGGCCGAGGATCCCATGGTCCAGCTGGAAGGGTTGTCAGGAATGGCCGCGGCCTACCTCGCCGGCGCCCCGCCGCGCTCGCCCCTGGCCGCGCCGCTCCACGCTGACCTCGAGGGCCTTGCGCCGGTGCTGATCCACGTCGGCTCGTGCGAGACCCTGCTCGATGACGCCACCCGCCTGGCGACCGCCCTCGCTCACGCCGAAGTCGAGGTGCGCCTGGAGGCGTGGCCGCGGATGATCCATGTCTGGCACTTCTTCCATCCGATGCTCGCCGAGGGCCGGCGGGCGATCGCCAGCGCCGGCGAGTTCATCAGCGAGCGGATGGACGCGGCCGTGGGCCTCAGCGTCGCGGCCTAGCCTGGGATGTTGGCGGCCCGCCAGTAGAAGCCGGTGAGCGGGGTGACCTGGTCGGCCCCGGTGTCGATGTCGCGCAGCCAGGCGCGACCGTGGTCGAGACTCATCACCTTGTAGATCGGCAGGCCGCCGGCCGCGGCCGAAACCAGGTCGCCGGTCCCAACACCGCGGGAGGCGGCGCCGTCGAGGAATTCCCAGTCGATGTGGCGCGCCTGATCGCTCATCAGGGCCCCTCCATGCTTGCGTTCTGGCGCGCGCGGAATGCGGCCATCTGGCGCACTGTGTGGGAGAGATACTGAAGAAACTCTGAAATGGCCGGTCAGGCGGCGTTCATCGCCACGCTTAGGCGACCTTGACCATCCGCTTGCCGACGTTGTCGCCGGCCAGGAGGCCGATCAGGGCGGGGGGCAGGTTGTCCAGGCCTTCGATGATGTCCTCGCGCACCTTGAGCTGGCCGGAGTCGACCCAGGCGTGGAGGTCCTTGAGGGCGGCTTCCTGGCGGTCATAGAAATCCATGACCACGAAGCCGGTGAGGGTCAGGCGCTTGGTGACGATCAGGCCCGGCACCCCCCGCGGACCGTGGGCCGGAGCCTCGCCGTCATATTGCGACACAGCGCCGCAGCAGGCGATCCGGCCGTGCAGGTTCATGTTGAAGAGGCACGCCTCGAGGACGGGGCCCCCGACATTGTCGAAATAGACGTCGATCCCGTCCGGGCAGGCGGCCCACAGGGCGCGGCGGGTGTCGCCGGCCTTGTAGTCGACGGCGGCGTCGAAGCCGAGTTCGCTCTGCAACAGGGCGCACTTCGCCGCCCCGCCGGCGACGCCCACCGTGCGGCAGCCCTTGATCTTGGCGATCTGGCCGACGATCGAGCCCACCGAGCCGGCCGCCGCCGAGACGACGACCGTCTCCCCGCTCTTCGGCCGGCCGCATTCCAGCAGGCCGAAGTAGGCGGTGAGCCCGGCCACGCCATAGACGCTGAGCAGATGGGTGAGCGGCTCCATCCTCGGCACGGCGCGCAGATGCCGGGCGCTCAACACCGCCCATTCCTGCCAGCCGGTGTCGGCGAAGACGAGGTCGCCGGGCTTGAGGTGATCGGCGCGGCTCTCGACCACCTCGGCCAGGGCCCCGCCGGCCATCACGTCGCCGGCCTGAAGGGCCGAGCGATAGGTGGCGCCCTGCATCCACGCCCGGTTGGCGGCGTCGAGGGACATGTAGAGCACCTTAAGCAAGACCTCGCCTTCACCAGGCGTGGGCCGCTCGGCGACACGGCCGGCGAAGTGCTCGGCCGCGAGCTTACCCTGCGGCAGTTGGGCCAGCACGATCTGACGGTTGTCCATGGCGGCGTCTCCCTGGCGACCACAGAGGGATTTTCCCTCGCGCTCAGGGGGAGTAGGATTTCGCCGGCTCGAATGGAAGAAGGATCGGCGATGGCCTCCGCCTGGACTGAGCACGGCCCGGTCTCCCTGCCCCCGAAGCCCGTGGCCCTAGGGGTGGCGGCGGCGCTCGTCGTGCTGGCCTTCGTCGGGACAGGGCTCGGCATGCGGGCGGCCTGGCGGGAGAATGGCGCTCCGGACCTATCCGGGGCAGCCTCGGCCAGCGGCGATGACGCCGACACCCTCACCGCCAAGCCGATCGTCGACCTGCCGCCCCCGCCCGTCGCCGCCCCGACCAATGAGGTCACCGCCGATACGAAGGGCGAAGACAAGGCCGACGCCCTTCAGGAGAAGACCGCCGAGGCCCAGCAGATTCAAGCCACGCCGTCCAAGTCCGGCGGCGATATCGATACGATCCTCACCTCGCCCACCGAGAAGCCGCCGGCCCCAACCAAGCCGGCCGCGGACGAAACACCGCCCGGCCCACCCGTGAAGAGCGACGTGCCTTTCTGAGATCGCTCTCTTCCCCCTTCACAAGGGGGAAGTACGGCCGAAGGCCGGGAAGGGGAATCGGAAACGCCGGCGTCTCCCTCCCCCCATCCCCCGCTACGCGGGGACTTCCCCTCGATGCGGGAGGAAGAGAACTCTCATTTTTCCGCGATCAGACGGTCGACGATGGCGCGGGCCTCCGGGGTGGACCAGTCGGCGCCGCCTGCCAGGCGGGCGCGTTCGACGCCATGGCGATCGAAGATCACGGTCGTGGGCATGTCACCCACCGGCGGGGCGAAGGCGAAGGCCAGGCGGTAGGTCGGCTCGGTGTAGAAGGCGAGCGGCGGGTTCTTGGCGATGAAGGCCCGCCCGGCGGTCTCGTCCTCGCCCTTGCCGACGCTGATCGGCACGACGGCCAGCGGCGCCGCGGCCTCGGCGCTGGCCAGCCTGGCGAGGGAGGGGATCTCTGCCTTGCACGGCGGGCACCAGTTGGCCCAGAAATTGACCACCAGGACCTTGCCCTTGAACTCGGCCAGGGTGTGCGGCTTGCCGTCGGCGTCGCTGAACGCCACCGCCGGCGCCGGGGCCGGATGGGCGTTGACCTTGAGCGCCGCCATCGGTCCGTGGGCCATCCCCGCGAGGTCCCCTGGCGGCTTGGAACAGCCGATGGGGCCGTATAGAAGCGCCAGGGCCCCCGCCAGGGCCAGGGAAATGGTTCTCATATGACCGACGACTCCGGTAAAGCCGGTCACTCTCTATGGCGCGCGCGGTTCTCCGCCAAGCCCGGCGAGGCGATGGCGGCGATCAATGTCTCGATCGGTATCGACCGGCGCCTGGCGCCCGAGGACCTAGCCGGGTCACGGGCCCACGCGGCCATGCTCGCCGAGGCGCACATCATCTCGGCGGCCGACGCTCAGGCGATCCTCCATGGCCTCGACGCCATCGAGAGGGAGATCGCCGAGGGGACTTTCCCCTACCGCGACGAGTTCGAAGACATCCACATGAACATCGAGGCGCGGCTGGCCGAACTGATCGGCGCGGCCGCCGGGCGCCTGCACACCGCCCGCTCGCGCAACGACCAGGTGGCGCTCGACATGCGCTTGTGGACGCGGGCCGCCTGCGACGAGGCGGGGGCGGCGCTGGCCGACCTTCAGGCGGCCCTGGTCGCCAAGGCTGATGCCCACGCGGCCACCCTGATGCCCTGCTTCACCCACCTGCAATCGGCCCAGCCGGTGACGTTCGGCCACCACCTGATGGCCTATGTGGAGATGTTCGCGCGAGACGCGGGCCGCTTCGCCGACGCCCGCGCGCGCCTCAACGAGTGCCCCCTGGGCGCGGCGGCCCTGGCCGGGACCTCTTTCCCGATCGACCGCGTGGCGACCGCCAGGGCCCTGGGCTTCGATCGCCCCACCGCCAATTCCCTCGACAGCGTCTCGGCCCGCGACTTCCTGCTCGAGGCCCTGGCGGCCGCGACCATTGCGACGACCCACCTCTCGCGGTTGGCCGAGGAGATCGTCCTGTGGACCACCCCGCAGTTCGGCTTCGTGCGCCTCTCCGACGCCTTCACGACCGGCTCGTCGATCATGCCGCAGAAGCGCAACCCCGACGCCGCCGAGCTCGTCCGCGCCAAGGTCGGCCGGGTGCTGGGGGCCTTCACGGCCCTGACAGTGGTGATGAAGGGCCTGCCGCTGGCCTACGGCAAGGACATGCAGGAGGACAAGGCGGCCGCCTTCGAGGCCTTCGACGCCCTCTTCCTGGCGCTGGCGGCGATGACCGGGATGATCGCCGACCTGAGCCCCAACCCGGCCGCCATGGCCGCCGCCGCCGGGGCCGGCCACGCCACCGCCACCGACCTCGCCGACTGGCTGGTCCGCGAGCGCGACATGCCGTTTCGCGACGCTCACCGGGTGGTCGGGGCGGCGGTCAAGCGTGCCGACGCGCTCGGCCTCGACCTCGCCGTCATGCCACTGGCTGAATTCCAGACTATCGATGCGGGGATCACCGCCGACGCCGTCGCCGCCCTCACGGCGGCAGGCTCGGTCGCCTCGCGGACGAGCTACGGCGGGACGGCGCCGGACCAGGTCGGCGCCCAGATCGCCCGCCACAAGGAGCGCCTGAAATGATCCGGACGATTGTGATGCTCGCCTCACTCGTCATCCTGGCCGGCTGCGCCAAGGTCGGCACGCTGGACCGCCCCGCTCCCCTGTTCGGGGAGAAGGCCAAGGCGCAGTACCGGGCCCAGAAGGCGGCCGAGGCGGCGGCCAAGACCAAGCCGGCCGACACCACCCCCGAGCCCCTGCCGCCGACCCCCGAGGGACCCGAGCCGCCGCCCGTCGCCCCGCAATGAACGCCCCGCGATGAACCATTTCGAGGCGCGGGAGGGGGAACTCTTCTGCGAGGCTACGCCGCTGACGGCCATCGCCGCGGCGGTGGGGACCCCGGCCTACGTATATTCCACTGCCACGCTCGAGCGGCATTATCAGGTGTTCGAGGCCGCCCTGGCCGCCCATCCCGGGCTCGGCGCGCCGCTGATCGCCTATGCGGTCAAGGCCAACTCCAACCTTTCCGTGCTGCGGACCCTGGCGGCCCTGGGGGCGGGGGCCGACACTGTCTCGGAGGGGGAGATCCGCCGGGCCCTGGCGGCTGGAATTGACGCCGGCAAGATCGTCTTCTCCGGGGTCGGCAAGACGCGCGGCGAGATCGCCTTCGCCCTCAAGGTCGGGGTGCGGCAGATCAATGTCGAATCCGAGCCTGAGCTGGCGGCGATCGTCGCCCTGGCCGGAGAGCTGGGCGTCCGCCCGGCCCTGGCGCTCAGGGTCAACCCGGACATCGAGGCGGCCGGCGGCCACGCCAAGATCTCCACCGCCGGATCGGCGAGCAAGTTCGGGGTCGCCGTGGCGGCGGCGGAGGGGCTCTACGCCCGCTCCGTCGCCGAGCCCAGTGTGCGGATGGTCGGCCTCGCCTGCCACATCGGCAGCCAGATCACGCAGCTGGCTCCGCTGGAGACGGCCTTCGCGCGGATGGCGGAGCTGGCCCAGCGTCTGCGCGGCGCCGGCCACGCGGTCGAGCGCCTCGACCTCGGCGGCGGCCTGGGCGTCCCCTATTTCAACCAGCCCGATCCGCCGAGCCCGGACGCCTTCTCAGCCATGGCGGCGGGGGTGGTCGGCGGCCTTAAGGTCGAGCTGACGTTCGAGCCGGGGCGAGTCCTGGCCGCCAACGCCGGGGTGCTCATCGCCGGCGTCATCCACGTCAATGAGCGGCCGGATGGGCGCCGCTTCCTGGTCCTCGACGCGGCGATGAACGACCTGCTGCGGCCGGCCATGTACGACGCTTGGCACGATGTGCGGCCGGTGAAGCCGAGGCCGGGGGTGCCGCTGGCCTACGACATCGTCGGACCGGTCTGCGAGAGCGGCGACACCTTCGCTCGCGGCAGGATGCTGCCGCCGCTTCAGGCCGGCGACCTGGTGGCCTTCTTCTCGTCGGGCGCCTACGGGGCGGTGATGGCCAGCGAGTACAACACCCGCCCCCTTATCCCAGAGGTCCTGGTGAGGGGCGCGCAATTCGCCGTCGTCCGCGAACGCCCGTCCTTCGAGGCGATGCTGGCCAGGGAACCCCTGGCGCCGTGGTTATGACCTCTCTCCTCCCGCGGGGGGCAGGGAGATCGCCTATGCGAATCTGCTTCTAGAAACCTCTCCCACGGGGAGAGGTCTCCTTGGAGGAGATTCAGGCCGGGCGGCGGGCGCGGAGAGCTTGGGCTATGGTGCCGTCGTCGAGCCAGTCGAGGTCGCCGCCGACCGGGACGCCCCGGGCCAGCATGGTGAC
>DASXIE010000144.1:0-2454 GCA_036498165.1 Caulobacteraceae bacterium | reverse complement strand
CCGGGTCGGTCTGCATGAAGCGGCCGAGGGCGGGGGAATAGGCCCGGGCCTTGTAGTGGTAGAGCTGAGCCTCGCCGATCATCAGCTGGCCGGTGAAGGCGTAGCGCGGGCCACCGCTCCAGCTTGAGGGCTGGCCATAGGGATCATAGGCCTGGGTCCCGATCGCGCCGCCGGTGGTGTTGGACCAGGCGATGGTCGAGCCCATAGGATCGGCATGCAGCCACTGGGGCATGGCGACGCCCGTACCGGCGTACCACATCGCCGCCTCGTCCTGGCCCGGCCCCGGCACATAGCGGGCGAGGATGTTCCCGGCGCTGTCGTACTCCCCGATCAGCATCGAGCCGGCGTAGAGGAAAGTGGTGGCCGAGGCCGCGGACTTGGTGATCAGCCGGCCGAGAGGATCGTAAGCCAGCGAGACCGGGGTCGGGGCGTTGGCAGAGAGGAGCCGGTTCTCCGTGTCGTAAGTATAGGCGGTGCCCGTGCATGAGGTCGTGTACCCCAGGCAGGTGAGGTTGGCGGTGACGTCGTACGCAGTCGCCGCCCCGCCGACGGTCGGGTACTGGTTGAGGCCGTTGACCGTGTAGGCCGTGCTCCCCAGGGCCGGATGCCAGGCGTAGGCGGTGTTGGTCAGCGCGCTGCTGACGAGGCCGCCGGCGGGGTCGTAAGCCTGGGTGTAGGTGACAGCCCCCGTTCCGGTCAGGGCCTGGGTCAAGGTCTGCAGGCGGTCGGCGCCGTCATAGGCGTAGGTGGTCGTCGCCCCCGACCCGCCGTTGCGATCGACCTCCGAGCGGCGGCCGAAGGCGTCGTAGTGGTAATCGCCGACGTGCTGGGCGCTCCTCAGGATCTTTATCAGCCGCCCCAGGACGTCGTAGCTGTAGTTGGCCACGAGGGTGTTGGGAGAGGCGTCCGGCCAGGTGATCGAGGTGACGTCCCCGGCCGCATCGTAAGCATAGCTGGTCGTGCGCCCGTTCGTACTGCACCCGCCACCGGAGATCGAGGTTCCCGCCGTCTCGCTCGTCGAGCGGCCCAGGGCGTCCCAGGTGAAGCCCACCGCCGGCTGGCCGATGGGGGTGAAGTAGGCGCAGGTCAGATGGCTCTGCAGGTCGTAGGCGTATTTCACCGATCCCCCCACCGCGGCGCGGCTGCGGCGGGCAGCCGGGCGCGAGCCTACTTCTTCTTGGCCGGGGCGCCGGGGGCCGGCTTGGCCTTGGCTTGCTTGGGCTTGCGGATTTTCTTGTTGCTCTTCTTCTGACCCTTGGCCATGGCGCGTTCCTCGACAGATCCTAAGCGCATATTGTGCGCCTTTCTGGCTCCCCGATCACGCCCTTTGAGCAAAATCCCTGTCGCTTTCATGGCGCCGCGCGGGAGTGGGCGCTAAACAGGCCGGCGATGCGCACCGAAACGCCCCAGCCGATCCGGCTCGAAGACTATCGCCCGCCGGCCTTCCTGATCGACGAGGTCAGCCTCGATTTCGATCTCCACCCCAATGCCACGAGGGTGAAGGCGAGGCTCAGCCTGCGCCGCGACGGCGATCACGCCGAACCCCTGCGCCTGAACGGCGAGCGGCTGAAGCCGATATCGGTGGCCCTCGACGGACGGCGCCTGGAGGCCACGGAATTCGCCATCGACGACGAGTGGCTCACGGTGGCGAAGGTCCCCGACGCTTTCACCCTGGAGACCGAGGTGGAGATCGATCCGGCCGCCAACCAGGCCCTCGACGGCCTCTACATGTCGGCCGGCCGCTATTGCACCCAGTGCGAGGCGGAGGGGTTCCGCAAGATCACCTGGTTCGCCGACCGCCCCGATGTCCTGGCCCGCTACACGGTGCGCATCGCCGCGCCGCGCGCCTTCCCGCGCCTGCTCTCGAACGGCAACCTGGTCGACAGCGGCGACCTGCCCGGGGACCGCCACTTCGCGGTGTGGCAGGACCCTTTCCCCAAGCCCTGCTATCTCTTCGCCCTGGTGGCCGGCGAGCTCGACGTGCTCGAGGACGAATTCGTCACCGTCGGCGGGCGCAAGGTCGATTTGCGCATCTATGTCGATCCGGGCATGGCGCCGCGCGCCGCCTACGCCATGGACTGCCTCAAGCGGGCCATGGCCTGGGACGAAACCGCCTTCGGCCGGGAATACGATCTCGACCTGTTCATGATCGTGGCGGTGAGAGATTTCAATTTCGGGGCCATGGAGAACAAGGGCCTCAACATCTTCAACTCCTCCCTGGTGCTGGCCGACCCGGCGACGGCCACCGACCTCGACTACGAGCGCATCGAGAGCGTCGTGGCGCACGAATATTTCCACAACTGGACCGGCGACCGGATCACCTGCCGCGACTGGTTCCAGCTGTGCCTCAAGGAAGGGCTGACGGTGTTCCGCGACCAGTCGTTCAGCGCCGACCAGCGCGGCCACGCCGTGGCGCGGATCAAGGACGTCAAGGCCCTGCGCGCCCGGCAATTT
>DASXIE010000143.1:0-22035 GCA_036498165.1 Caulobacteraceae bacterium | reverse complement strand
CCAGGGATTGAAGGCCCTGGCAAAGGAACTTGATGTTCCGGTTCTGGCCTTGGCGCAGCTCTCGCGGCAGGTCGAAAACCGTGAGGACAAGAAGCCTCAGCTGGCGGACCTGAGGGAATCCGGCTCGATCGAGCAGGATGCCGACGTGGTCATGTTCATCTATCGCGAGGCCTACTACCTCGGCCGCGCCGAACCCAAGGAGGGGACGGCCGAGCATCTGGAATGGCAGGAGAAGCTCGACCCGATCCGCAATCTCGCCGAGATCATCATCGGCAAGCAGAGGCACGGCCCGATAGGGGTCGTCCGCCTGCACTTCAACGAGGACCTGACCAAGTTCTCCAACCACGCCCGCGAGGGCCGGTTCGAACCCAGGTAAGACCAGGGCCGGCGTCCAGGTCGGACGCCGGCCCCGATCAGAAGATCAGTGGAAGGCCGCCGCGCCCATGGCCGCGCCGGACATAATCGCGCCAGCCATCAGGGAGGCGATTACGGCCGCCACGACCATGCCTATGACCGCGTTGACCACGATGGCGATGATGACGGTGACCACGGCGTACCCGGTCGCCTTCTCGGCCGGGGCCTTCATCAGCTTGGGAAGGCCCAGCCAGAAGATGTAGAGACCGTAGAGCGCGGCGATGATCGCCAGGATGCCAAGAATGGGAAGGATGTTGAGAATGCCGGCGACCCAGGCGGCGGTGTAGGAATAAACCGCCAGTTTCATCGCCTGGATCTGATTTTTCTGGGCGTCGAAGCTCGGCGCCAGCGCGTCGATGATGAATCCGACGATATACACTCCGACCAGCGACATCACATAGGTCAGCACCGCCAGCACGATGATGATCGGCAGCGTCCAGTGCAGGAACAGGAGGTGCTGAATGACCGTGGCGACGGGGCCGATGGCGGCCAGGATGCAAGCGTAACCAGTGAACAGGCCGGGAACCGTGGCTGCCTCGCCGTCGATGACGTCCCACTCGGCCGAGGGCTTCAGAAGAATGCCCTGCACGCGCGAGATAAGCCCCGCGCTCCTTGGTCCTTCCATCACAGTCATGCCAAGCCCTCCCAAGCTTGCAGCGTTCCGCTTCGGAACTGTCAGGCGACGCTAGCGCAATTCCCGCGCCCTGGCGAGATGGCCTCATGCACACCACATGACGGGCCTTATTTGGCGCCTGGGGTATGATCCGCGCCGGGTGGAGCGAATCAATCACCATGGCCCGCGACGGCGCCCTCTACGTTTGCCAGGCCTGCGGCGCGGTCCATTCTAAATGGGCCGGCCAGTGCGGCGGCTGCGGGGCGTGGAACAGCCTCGTGGAGGAAACGATCAGCGCCCCGCCGGGCGCTCTGTCTCCATCCCGCTCCGCCAAAGGGACGGGCATCGCCTTCGAGGCCCTGACCAGCCAGGTCGCCGGCCCGCGGCGGATCGCCACCGGCGTCGCCGAATTCGACCGCGTCCTGGGCGGCGGCGTCGTGCCCGGCTCGGCGGTGCTACTCGCCGGCGATCCGGGCGTCGGCAAGTCGACCCTGCTGCTCGAGGTCGCGGCGCGCTCGGCGATGGCGGGCGCGACCTGCGCCTACATCTCCGGCGAGGAAGCCTCCGACCAGATCCGGGCCCGCGCAGCGCGCATGGGCCTGGCCGCGGCGCCGGTCAAGCTGGCCGCCGAGACCTCCCTGCGCTCGATCATCGATGGCCTCAAGCGCGAGGTCTTCGACCTGGTCGTCATCGATTCGATCCAGACTCTATGGAGCGATGCCCATGAGGCTGGCCCCGGCTCGGTCACCCAGGTGCGCGCATGCGCCGGCGAACTGGTGCGGTTGGCCAAGAAGCGGGCCATGGCGGTCGTCTTCGTGGGCCACGTGACCAAGGACGGCCAGATCGCCGGCCCCCGGGTCGTCGAGCACATGGTCGACGCGGTCCTCTCCTTCGAGGGCGAGCGGGGCTATCCCTTCCGCATCCTGCGCGGCGCCAAGAACCGGTTCGGGGCCACCGACGAGATCGGCGTCTTCGAGATGGGCGACGCCGGTCTCAGCGAAGTCAGGAACCCGTCGGCCCTGTTCCTGGGCGAAGGCGGCGAGCGGGCGGCCGGCGCGGCGGTGTTCGCCGGCATCGAGGGCTCCCGCCCGGTGCTGGTGGAATTCCAGGCTCTTGTGGCCCCGTCAGTATACGGGACGGCGCGGCGGGCGGTGGTCGGCTGGGACGCCGGGCGTCTGGCGATGGTGATGGCCGTACTCGAGGCGCGCTGCGGTCTTGGATTCGCCACGCGTGACGTTTATTTGAACGTCGCCGGCGGCCTGCGGATCACCGAACCGGCGGCGGACTTGGCCGCCGCCGCGGCCCTGGCTTCGTCGGCCCTGGAGACCGCCCTGCCTCAGGATTGCGTTGTCTTCGGCGAGATCAGCCTTTCGGGAGACGTTCGAGCCGTGAGCCGCAGCGAGATGCGACTGAAGGAAGCGGCAAAGCTCGGCTTTTCGCGCGCCTTGGCCCCCGCCGCCGCTTCCGCCGCCGGCGTCAAGGTCACCGGCGTTCATCGCCTCGCCGATGCGATCACGCGCATAGGCGAAGGCCAATGGAGCTAGGGCGATGACCGGCTTCGACTTTGTCGCCGGAATCATACTTCTGGTATCGGCCCTGATCGGCTTCGCCCGCGGAGCGACCCGCGAGATCACCACCGTGGTCGCCTTCATCGCCGCCGTGGCTGGTTCGATCTTCGGCCTCAGGCTTACCGCCCCCGTGGCCCACCATTTCATCCACACAGTGTGGCTGGCGAATGCCGCCGCGGCCCTGGCCGGCTTCATCGTCATTTACGTCATCGTGCGCCTGGTGGGCGGACGGCTGACGCGGGGCGTGCATCAGACCGGCCTCTCCAGTCTCGACAGGGCGCTGGGCTTGGCGGTCGGCCTGGCGCGCGGCGTCGTGGCCGTCGGTGTGCTGGTGCTTCTGATCGAGGCCGTCACGCCGCCCGAGCGGATGCCCACCTGGTTCACCAAGGCCAGGACCTATCCAATGGCCAATGCCGCCGGCGCCGCGCTGCGCGTCCTGGCCCCCAAGGGCGTGGCGATAGCGAGGCGCATGGGACCGGAAGTCGAGAACGCCCTCGCCCCCAGCGAGGTCGAAAACGCCGAAGGGCCGGTTCGCGCCGTCCCGGGGCGCCACGGCTATAGCGAGGCTCAGCGCAAGGCCCTTGACGATCTGGTGGAGAAATCACGGTGAGCCGCAAATTCGCCGCGCCGGTGCGCGAGCCAATCGACGACAGGCCCCGTCTCGAATGCGGGGTGTTCGGCGTGTTCGACACCCCCGGCGCCGCCAGCGTGGTGGCGCTCGGCCTGCACGCCCTACAGCATCGAGGCCAGGAGGCATGCGGCATCGCCGCCTTTGACGGGGCCGGCTTCCACACCGAACGGCGCCTGGGCCATGTGGGCGACGCCTTCTCCGGCGACCTCACCGACCGCCTGCCCGGCCGCTCGGCCATCGGCCACACCCGCTATTCCACCGCCGGCGGCAGCTTCCTGCGCAACGGCCAGCCGATGTTCGCCGACCTGCAGGCGGGTGGGGTCGCCATCGCCCACAATGGCAACCTGACCAACTTCCTCACCCTGCGCGAGCAGCTGGTGGACGACGGCGCGATCTTCCAGTCCACCTCGGACTCGGAGGTGATCCTGCATCTTCTGGCCCGCTCCAAGCATGGCAAGATGGTCAATCGCTTCATCGGCGCCCTCAGCCAGATTGAGGGCGGCTACGCCCTGGTGGCTTTGACCAACAAGAAGCTGATCGGCGTGCGCGACCCCTTGGGCATCCGTCCCCTGGTGCTGGGCGACCTGGACGGCAAGGCGGTCTTCGCGTCGGAGACCCGGGCGCTCGACATGGTCGGGGCGCGATTCGTGCGCGATGTAGAGCATGGCGAGATGATCGTCGTCTCCGACCGCGGCATTCAATCCTTCCGGCCCTTCCCCGCCGCCCGGGCCAGACCCTGCGCCTTCGAATACGTCTATTTCGCAATGCCAGACAGCGTGGTGAACGGCCTCTCCGTCTACGACGTCCGCAAACGGATGGGCGAGCGCCTGGCCCAGGAATGCGGCGCGCCCGTCGACGTCGTCGTGCCTGTGCCGGACTCGGGCGTTCCGGCCGCCCTCGGCTACGCCCAAGCCGCCGGCGCGCCCTATGAGATGGGGATCATCCGAAATCACTACGTCGGGCGCAGTTTCATCCAGCCGACCCAGGACGAGCGGGAACTGAGCGTTCGCCGCAAGCTCTCGCCCAACCGGGCGGTCCTGGCCGGCAAGCGGGTGATGCTGATCGACGATTCGATCGTGCGCGGCACCAATTCGGTGCGGGTCGTTCGCATGGTTCGCGAGGCGGGCGCCACCGAGGTGCATCTCCGTTCGGCTTCGCCGCCGATCAAATGGCCGGACTTCTACGGCATCGACATGCCCGACCGCGACCAACTGCTGGCTGCTCACCGCAGCCTCGACGAGATGGCGCGCCTGCTGGAAGTCGACAGCCTGGGATTCCTGAGTGTCGAGGGGCTCTATTGGGCGCTGGGCGCTGGGGCGCGGGATCCCGAGCATCCCCAGTTTACCGACCACTACTTCACCGGCGATTATCCCACCCGCCTGCTCGACCGCGAGATCGCCGAGGGGCGCAACGAGCGCACCGAGCGGCAACTCTCATTCCTCATCGACGCCTGATCCCGACGCGATGGGTGACGCCGGACGACCCCTGGCCGGGCGGGTGGCCGTCGTCACCGGCGCCAGCCGGGGCATCGGCGCGGCCGCGGCCCTGAGCCTTGGCGCCGCCGGGGCGCGGGTGATCGCGGCGGGCCGCACACAAGGCGCGCTCGAGGCCCTCGATGACGCCATCCGCACCGCCGGCGGCGAGGCCGTGAGCCTGGTTCCCATGGATCTCACCGACGGCGGCGGCATCGACCAGCTCGGCATGGCGGTGTTCGAGCGTCACAAGCGCCTCGACATCCTCGTTCACGCCGCCGGGATGCTGGGCGGCCTTCGGCCCGTGGCCCATACGCCGCCGCCCCTGTGGGAAAAGCTGGTGGCGACAAACCTCACCAGCGCCTTTCGCCTGATCCGCTCGCTCGAACCCCTGCTTCGCGCCAGCGACCGAGGCCGGGCGATCTTCATCACCTGCGAGCAAGCCCGCACGCCCAAGGCCTTCTGGGGAGCCTATGCGGCCACAAAGGCCGGCCTCGAAGCCATGGTCCGAAGCTGGGCCGACGAGGTCGACAACACGGCCATTCGCGCTATCCTGGTCGACCCTGGGCCGGTGCGCACGGCCCTCAGGGCGCAGGCCTTCCCCGGCGAGGAGAAGGAGGTGCTGACAGATCCGGCGGCGATCGGCGCTCTGATCCTCGAACTGGCCGCGGCGTCCGGCGATCCAGGACCACCCGACCGGGTGGTCACCTTCAGCGGCTGGGCTGGCGCGCGCGCCGGCGCCGCGCCTGGAAGGCCTTGACCGGGTCGGCGCTCTCCTCGGCGTAAGGGTTCTTTCCCGACTTGACCGTCAGGCGGATCGGCGTGCCGGGCAAATCGAAGCTCTGGCGCAGGGAATTGATCAGGTAGCGGCGGTAGCTGTCGGGCAACTTGTTGGCCCGGCTGGCGAAAAGCACGAATGTCGGCGGACGGGCCTTGGTCTGCGCCATGTATTTCGGCTTGATGCGGCGGCCATCGGCGGCCGGCGGCGGATGGCGCTCGACGGCCATGGCCAGCCAGTCGTTGAGGTCGCGGGTGCTGACCTTCGAGGACCAGTCGGCGTGTGCCTTGACGACCGCCGGCATCAGCCGATCGAGGCCGCGCCCGGTTTCGGCGGACAAGGCGACGACGGGCGTGCCGCGGACTTGCGGCAGCATCTTCCCGGCCCGGTCGATGAATGCCGCCAGCCGCGGGCCGGGATCGCCCACAAGGTCCCACTTGGCCAGGACGAAGACGAGGGCCCTCCCCTCGCGCTCGATGAGGTCGGCGATCTGCAGGTCCTGGGTCTCGAAAGCGCAGGCCGCGTCCATGACCAGGACCACCACCTCAGCGAAGGTGATCGCCCGGATGGAATCCTGGACCGAGAGCCGCTCGAGCACCCCTTCGACCCTGGCCTTGCGGCGCAGGCCGGCGGTGTCGACGAGCCGCACGCGCCGGCCATTCCACGACCAGTCGACGCTGACCGCGTCGCGGGTGATGCCCGCCTCCGGGCCCGTGAGCAGGCGATCCTCGCCCAGCAGCCGGTTAATGAGCGTCGACTTGCCGGCGTTTGGGCGGCCGACGATGGCCATACGGATCGGCTTGTCGCCCTCCCGCGCCTCCTCGTCGCCGGCGTCCGCCTCGTCCCCGGCCGCGGCCGTCACGGCGGCGTAGAGATCGGCCAGTCCATCGCCGTGTTCGGCGGAGATCGCCACCGGCTCGCCGAGGCCGAGGCTATGGGCCTCGACGATTCCTGCCTCCCCGGCCCTGCCCTCGGATTTGTTGGCGACGAGGACCACCGGCTTTCCGGCGCGGCGCAGGTGGGCGGCGAAAAAGCCGTCGAGGGGCACGACGCCGTCGCGGGCGTCAATCACGAAGAGGACCACGTCGGCCTCGGCGATGGCCCGTTCGGTCTGGCGGCGCATGCGGCCTTCGAGGCTCTCGTCGGTGACGTCCTCGAAACCGGCGGTATCGATCAGCTTGAGGTCGAGATCGCCCAGCCGGCCGGTGGCGAACTTGCGATCGCGGGTGACGCCGGGATGATCGTCGACGATCGCCAGCCGCCGCCCGGCCAGGCGGTTGAAGAGGGTCGACTTGCCCACATTGGGCCGACCGACAATGGCCAGTCGGACCATGGGCGGCGGAGCCTTAGCGGATCGCGATCAGCTGGGCCGCTTCGCTGACCACATAGAGGGTTCCGTTCACGGCGATGGGACCGATCAGGGCCCCGCCGCCAAGCCGAAGTCGACGCTGCACCGCGCCTGACTTGGGATCGAGGGCCACCGCCTCGCCCTTGCTGGAAACGGTGATCAGGCGGTTGGAGGCGAGGATCGGGCTCGACCAGAAGGCCCGCTGCTTCTTCTTGAGTCCGGCGTTGAGATCGCGGATCCAGTAGACTTGGCCAGCATCGCGCGAGGCGCAGATCACCTGGCCGGAAAGGTCGACCACATAGACCACGTCGCCGACTGGCCAGGGCGTGGTGATCGCCGAGACCGGCAGGGTCCATCGGGTCTGGCCGGTGCGCAGATCGACAGCCGCCAGGACATCGGAATGGCTGACCGCGAACACGTCGGTCTTATAGATCACCGGGCGGCCGGGAATGTCGCGGATTTCCGAGAGAGCGTTGGTCCGGTTGGCGCGCGACAGGCTGGCGTTCCACAGCTCATTTCCGTTGGCGGCGCGCAGGGCCACCAGTTCGCCGGACGCGAACGAGGAAACCAGGGTCTCGTTCTCCACCGCCGGGCTGGTCGAGGCCAGGATTCGAGCCGGCTCGGTCAGGGCCTGGTAAGTCCAGGTCTGGGCCCCGGTGTCGGCGGCGAAGGCGAAGAGCTCGTCGTTGACATCCTCCGCGAACACCCGCCCATCGAAGACCGTCGGAGCGGCGTGCATGGGCGCGTCGGTGAGGGTGCGCCACAGGAGGCGGCCGGTATTGGCGTCCAGCGCCACCACCTCCCGGTAACCGGAGGTGACGAAGAGTTTGCCGTCGGCGAAGGCGACGCCCCCGCCCCAGCCTTCCTGGCCGCGCTTGGTCTTGGGCGAGATGTTGGTGCGCCAGATCTGGGCCCCCGTTCCAGCGTCGTGGGCGGAGACATCGGCCGCGCCGTCCATCACGAAAATCCGCCCACCGGAGGCGACCGGCGGGGCCGTGACATGGTGATGCTTGGTGGTGGGATCCCCGAAACTGCGCCGCCAAGCCTCCTGGAAGTTGGCCCCGGCCTCGACATGCTCCACCGAATTGCCGGGCGTCGCCCCGGGAAGAGGCCAATCAGCCTGGGGCGCGGGCGGCGGCAGGTAAAAGTCCTGGCCCTTCAGGGAATCGGCCACCTTGAGCTGATCATTGAGGGCGATCACCGGGATGCGCACGCCCTTTGCGGCAGTGCTGGCGTGCTTGCGGCTGTGGAAGGGATTGAGTTCGCCGACTTTGGAAATGGTCGAGCAGGCGCCAAGCGCCAGAGCGGCCGCGGCCAGGACGCCCAGAGTTCTTGAAGTGGTCATTGAGGGGTACCGGACTGGCCTTGCTCTTGCGGCGCCGCGGCGCCCTGGCTGGAAGAGGTATCGGGCCCCGGGGCGGTCTGGGCCGATCCTCCGTAAGTTCCCGGTTTCGGCGGCGGCATTGTGGCGGCGGCCTTGGCGGCGGCGAGGGCGGCGTTAACCTCGCCGGCGTCAATGAGGGCGATCGCCGCCTGGGCCCGCGCCCGCATCGCCTGGCTGACGCCGAGAGTGATCGCCAGGGCGTTGAAATCGCCGCGCGCCTCGCTCGTCTTGCCGGCCGCGAGTTTGGCCATGGCCAGGGCCTCGCGAGCCTGCAGGTCAAAGGGCTTCTTGTCCCCGATCAGGACGGCGAGCCGGGTCTGAAGCTGGGCGAAGGGCGTGGAATCCATCAAGGCGAGGACCGCGCGCAAGCGGGCGAGATCACCCAGCATGGGGTCGGGCGCGGCGGCGGCGGCGCGGTCGAAGAGGCCCGCGGCGTCGCCGTTCTTGCCGGCGCTGAGGCGGATATTGCCCTGCTGCATGAGGGCCAGGGTCTTGTAGCCGGCCGGTCCGGAGGCGGCGATGGGGCCGAAGTCGTTGTAGGCCCCGGTCTGGTCGCCCTGGGCCAGCTCGGTCAGGGCCTTGTCATAGGTCACCGAGGCGGCGGCGATGTTGCGGTCGCGCCAGACGTTGAAACCCCAGACCGCGAGCCACACCGCCACGATGCCACCCAGCAGGGCCGCGAACCACGGCGCCGCCTTGATGGCGATCGAACGGTAACGGTCGGAGCGGAGCTGTTCCTCGACCTCTTCAATGAAATCGACCACGGTGTTTCTTCTTGGACTCCAGATCGGGGGGCGGCGGGCCGGCGAACCTATCGTGCGCGAAGCGCCGCTGCAACGCGACGCCGGTCCGACAGGCCCTTAAGAAGCGGCCTAGCCTTTCATCGAGGCGAAATAGGTCTCGGCCGGGGCGGGGAAGGCGCCGGCGCGCACGTCGCGGGCGTAGTCGCGGACGGCCCGCGCGATTTCGCCGCGCAAGTCGGCGTAGCGGCGCACGAATTTCGGGGTCCAGTCGAAGAGGCCCAGCATATCCTCGGTGACGAGAATCTGGCCATCACAGCCGGCCGAGGCGCCGATTCCTATGGTCGGCACTTCGATCGCCGCGGTGACCTCGCGGGCCAGGGATTCGGCGACCCCCTCCACCACCACGCAGAACGCTCCGGCCTTGGCCGCCGCCCGGGCCTCGGCCAGCACCTCGGCGTGCTCCGCCTCGATGCGTCCCTTGGCGCGGAACCCGCCGTCGGTGAGCACCGACTGCGGACGCAATCCGACATGGCCGATCACCGGTACGCCGCGGGCGGTGAGATAGGCGATGGTCTCGGCGACGTGCGGACCACTTTCCAGCTTCACCGCTCCCGCGCCGGTCTCCTTCAGGATGCGGGCGGCGTTGGCGTAGGCCTGCTCGCGACCGCCCTCGTAACTCCCGAACGGCATGTCCACGGCAACCAGGGCCTTGCGGCTGCCCCGCATCACCGCCTGGGCGTGGAGGATCATCATCTCCAGGGTGACCCCGACGGTGTTGGGCAGGCCATGCAAAACCATGCCCACCGAGTCGCCGACCAGGATGAGGTCGCAGGCTTCGTCAAGCAGTTCGGCCATGGGCGCGGTGTAGGCGGTCAGGCAGACGATCGGCTCGCCCCCCTTGCGGGCGGCGATTCTGGGCGCGGTGACGCGCCGCGCCGCGTGCTGTCGCTGAGCGCTCATTGGGTTCCTTTTACTCTAGATTTCGCGGATCGCGCGGGTGACGCCGAAGCCAATGGCGACCACGGCCAGGGCGACCGACATCCACAGGATCTCCCCGTTGACCGCGAAGCCGCCCGGCAGCAGGTGCGAGACCGCGACATCGGTCCATTGCACCTGGACGCTCGGCGCGGCCTGGCCTACCAGGGCGCTCAACCGCTGGGTCACGCCCGACCCGAGAAGCTGGGCGGCGCCGAACAGGCCGCCGGTCAGGCCCAGGGCGCCGATCAGCAGGCGGCGGAAGGCCCAGCCGCGCTCCAGACTGGCTTCCACGCGATGAGCGAACAGGTCAGCGTCGGCGAAGGCCGGCTGCTGCGCGAACAGCCGATCGAGCTCCATCTCGAAGGTCCTGTCAGCCATTCGCCCGGCTCTCCACGGCGTCCCGGCCCGGCGCGAGCCGAAGTCGGAGTTTATCCATACCACGTTTGACATGGGATTTGACCGTTCCCAAAGGCGCATTCAAGGCCAGGGCGGCTTCCGAATGCGACAGCCCGGCGCCGTAACAGAGCGAGACGCACACTCTTTCGGACGCCGAAAGTGACCGCAGGGCCTCGTCGAGATCGATGAGGTCGCCGGCGGCGGGCGCGTGATCTTCCGTTTCCGGCGTCTCGGCCATGATTTCCATCCTCGCCTCGCGGCGCCAGCGTTTGACGTAGGCCCGGGCGGCGATCCGCTTGACCCAGGCCTGGAACGTCCCCTCGCCGCGGAACTCGGTGATCTGCTCGAAGGCCGCCAGGAAGGCGTCCTGGGCCAGATCGTCGGCCAGGTGCGGGGCGGCGCCCATGCGGCGCAGCAGGGCGCGAACCGCCGAACCGTGGCGCCGGACCAACTCGCCGAAGGCTGAACCCCCCCCGGCCACCGCCAGCGCCACCAGTTCGAGGTCATGCCTTGAAGCCACGGATGACTCGACCATGGAATCCCCCTTCCGGGCTGGTCGTGTTCAGGCCGTCGGCGTCTTGGACTTGGTCGCCCACAGGATGAGATAGGCGACACCGATCAGGCCGGGAATGGCCCCGACGCCGGCCGTGCACGCCCCGGAGATATAGGCCGCCATGTCATCGACGCTCATCAGGCCGTACCACAGTCCATAGCCAAGGGCGAAGAAGCCGCAGGCGATGGCGATCAGAACCACGCCGCGACGAAGATCGCCCTCGCGGGTCGGCATGGTCTTGGCCGAGATGCTGTTCTGCAAGGCGGTGACGAGGTCCGCCGGCAGAGTTTGACCCTTTTCGAGCGCTACACGCAGGGTTTCCTGCATCTGGACTCGGTCGCGATGGCGCAAATAGATCGGCACCAGGATCACCGCTCCCAGGAATCCCCAGAATGCGATCGTGCCGACGAGAGGAACAAGATCACTCATATTAAGCCCTCCGAGATTTTTGTTTCCGACCAAGGCAGGATGCCCGAGCCGCTCAATGTCAATGAGGCGCGGCCATGGACGTTTGGATGCGTTTTTCTTAGTGAATTCTTCGTAAGGCCAAGGAGTCCCCATGTCGAAGACCGAAGTCGCCATCCCCACCCCCGACGGCGAGGCGCGGGCGTTTGTGTTCAAGCCCGATCACGGCGAGGGCCCGTGGCCGGCGGTGATCTTCTTCATGGACGCCCCGGCCATCCGCCCGGCCCTGTTCGAGATGAGTCAGCGCCTCGCGGACCACGGCTACTATGTCCTGCTGCCGGACATGTTCTGGCGGGCCGGGCCCTATGCGCCGATCGACCTCAAGACGGCGATGGCCAGCGAGGAGGCCCGCCGGGAGATCTTCGGCCGCCTGATGGCCTCGACGGATCCGGAGAAGTCGACCCGCGACACCGGCGCCTTCCTGGCCTGGCTTTCAGGGCAGAGCGAAGTCAGGGGCGATAAGGTCGGCGTCACCGGCTATTGCATGGGGGCGGCCCTGGCGCTGCGGGCAGCGGGGAATTTCCCCGAACGCGTGGCGGCGGCCGGCGGCTTCCACGGGGGGCGGCTGGCCACCGATGCCCCCGACAGCCCGCATTTACTGGCCCCGAAGATCAAGGCCAAGGTCTACATCGCCGGGGCCGACGAGGACGCCGGCTTTCCGCCCGAGCAGGCCGACCGGCTGCGCGAGGCCCTGACCGCTGCGGACGTCGACAACACCGTGGAAATCTACCCCGGCGCCCATCATGGCTACGCCCCGCCGGACATGCCGGTCTATAACGAGGCGGCCGCCGAGCGCCATTGGAAAGAGCTCTTCAAGCTCCTCGACGAGACCCTGAAATAGGGTCGATCACCTCGGCGGCGAAGCGCTCCATTTCCTCGTACTGCGGGCTCATCTGGAGCAACAAGAGATCGACGCCGGCCGCCTCGAAAGCGGCGATCCTTTCGTGGATCTGATCGGGCGCGCCGATAAGGTCGGGGCGAAGGCCGCGGTTGGATACGGAGTATTCGGCGATCTTCAATTCGCGCTCGAGCTCGGTTCCTGAGATCCACTGGTTGAAGTTGGCGAAGCCGGGGGCGGCCGGATCCAGGGTGGTGATCCGAGCCGCCTCGGCGCGGGCCTCCTCCTCGGTGGGGCGGACGATGGCGTAGGCGGCCATGCCGAAGATCATCTCTGGTTTGCCAAGTGCGGCGCGGCGCGAGCGCATGTCGGCGATCTTGCCGGCGATCACGTCCGGGGCATCGCCATGCATCACATAGGCGTCGCACTGGGAGGCGATCATCGTCTTGGCCGCCTCGGACTCGCCGCCGGCGTAGATCACCGGCTTACGCGCCGGCTTGGGCTCGCAGATGGCCCCTTCGAGGCGATAACGCTCACCGGCGTAGGTGAATCGCGTCTCGCGCCACAGCCCGTCGACCACCTCGAGCCACTCGCGGGTGCGGCCATAGCGGTCGTCATGCTCGTCAAAGGCCAGGCCATAGCTCTTCGCCTCCTCGGCCCACCAGGAGGAGACCACGTTGAGCGCCAGGCGCCCGCCGCTGATCGCATCGATATTGGCGGCCTGCTTGGCGAACAGGGCCGGCTGATGGAAGTTCGGCCGCACCGCGACCATCAGCTCCAGTTTCGAAGTCACCGCCGCCAGGGCCGCCGCCGTCGACCAGGCATCGAGGGCCGGCTGGTCGGTCCCCTTGATGTCGTTGAGGTTCAGTTCGGCGATCAGGGTGAGGTCGTAGCCCATCTCCTCGGCGCGGCGGCACAGGCGGCTCATATAGTCCCAGCTCGCCTCCATGTGCTCGTCGCGGATATTGCGCAGCCAGCCGCCGAACACCGGGGCCCAGAACCCGTACCTCATGCGCTGACCCTCTCGGTGGCGGCGATCTCACGGACGAGGAAATCGACCAGATCCTCGTGCGGATCGAAGCCCAGAACCTCTAGTGGCTTGGCCACAAAGTTGGACATAGCGTTGAAATCATAAAATTTTGCGAGCCCATCGCGGTCGTCGATCATGTACTCGATCCCGCCGACATCCAGCCCGGCCATGGCCGCGACGCGCTCAACCGCGGCGGTGATGTCCGAAGGCGGATGAAAGGCCTCGACGGTGATTGTCGGCTTGTCGGCCAGACACACGTCGGCCGGGCACAGATCGAAGGTCGCGCCATCCCCAAAAAGGGCGATGGCGTAAAGGAGCTTGCCGGCCAGGACCTCGCAGCGGATCACCCGTCCCTCCCTGGCGGGCGTGAAGGCCTGGACCAGGGTGACACCGTCGACTGAGGCCGGCGTGAGCCCATCCGCCACCGCGCTTTCGAGATCGCCGGGGCTGTCATAGCGGATCATGCCCGTTCCCGAGCCGCCGACGTTCACCTTGACCATCACCGGATAGCCGACCTCGCCGGCCAGGCGTGGAATATCGGCCGCGCGGTGAGCGACGCGGGTGGCGGGAATTGCGAGGCCGGCGCGGCGGAAAAGGCTGAGCTGGCGGGCCTTGGAGAGGTCGTAGGCCAGGGGCCCGACGCCGTTGACCACCCGCGCGCCCTGGCCCTGCCAGTGCCCGAGCACGGCCAGGCTGTAGAACAGGGCGTGTTCGCTCTGGCGCACGAAGGACGACATGGCCAGGCGATTGAGGATGACCGGGGCCGGCGGCGGCGAGCCGGCCGGATCGAAGACGTGGTCCTGGATCGCGATCGCGGTCCAGTTCAGACTGCGCCGGTCGAGGGCCGCGAACAGGGGCTCGAACCACTTGGGATGCTCAAAGAAGACGGCGAGATCGGCCATGGGTCAGGCCCTGCGGGTGAAGGCGGCGATGCGTTCGCTCATGTCCGGACCCCTCCCTTCCCCCCGGTAGATTTCGTGGGACAGACCGGCGGCCTGGGCCATGCCGTCGGTGGCCATCAGCAGGCGCTTGTTAGCGCCATGGCTGAACGATGAGTTGGCGAGGATCTGACCGGTCAATTCATCCAACGCCCTATCGAGCTCGGCGTCGGGAACGCAGATGTTGGCCAGGCCCATGGCCAGGGCCTCGCGCCCGCCATAGGTGCGGCAGGTGAACATCATTTCGCGGGCCTTGTAGGTTCCCACCCGCCGAGGCAGGCGCTGGCTGAGGCCCCAGACGGGCGTGAGGGCCCACTTGGCGTGGGTGTCGGCGAACCTCGCCCCCTCGGCGGCGAGGATGATATCGGCCGCCAGGGCCAGCTCCAGCGCCCCGGTGTAGCAGTGGCCGTGCACGACGCTCACCACTGGAAGCGGCAGGTCCGCCAGGCGCTCGATGAGGTGCGACTGGTAGTGGGGTCGGGGCAACGCCTCGCCGGCGGCGATATCTCCGAGGTCGTGGCCGGCCGAAAAGCAGCGACCCGCCCCACGAACCACGACCACGCCCACCGGCGCGCGTTCGATATCGGCGATATGGGCCTCGAGGTCCTTGAACAGGGCCACGTTGAGGGCGTTGAGCTTCTCCGGCCGATTCAGGGTCAGATGGGCGACGCCGCCCCTGTCCTGGCGGATGACGAGATCGGGCATGGCTCTTCCCCGCACGTGATTGAGGGCCGTGACCATGGAGCCGACGGAGCGGCTTGGCCAGTGCGTTGCGACTTGTCCGCCAAACGCGCATGGTGGCCGCCCGCACCAGTTCGCCATGAAACGAGGCGTTGCCCATGCCGAGGATCGCCGCCCTCCTGGCTGTGCTGGCGGCGGGATTCGCCCTCTTCTTCACCTTCGCCAGGACCCCCTCCCCCCTCCCGGCCAGCGCGCCGGCCACGCAATTCTCCGCCGGCCGGGCGATGGCCGACATCGCCGCCATGGCCCCGGTCCCCCACCCGATCGGCTCACCCGCCAACGCCCGTGTCCGTGACTATCTCCTGGCCCGGATGAACCAGCTGGGGCTATCGCCCCGCACCCAGAGCGGCGAGGGCCAGAGGGCGGCGGCCCACGGCGGCGAAATGTGGATCAGCGGCGCCCACGTCGAGAACCTGATCGGAATTCTCCCTGGCAAGGATCCCCGCCTGCCGGCCGTCGCCTTGATGGCTCACTACGACAGCGTGCCCGGCTCGCCGGGCGCGGCCGACGATATCACCGGTGTCGCCGACGCCCTGGAGATCGTCAGGGCCATCAGGGCCGCCGGCCAGCCTCGCCGCGACGTCATGCTGGTCCTCACCGACGGCGAGGAAGGCGATCTGCTGGGCGCGAGCTCATTCTTCGCCGACGACCCGGCCGCCCGCCACATTGGCTTCGTTCTCAACGAGGAGGCCCGCGGGGGCGGCGGTCGGGCGGCGATGTTCGAGACGGGTTCCGGCAACGGCGCCGCCATCAGCCTCTTCCGCCGCACCACGAAACGCGCCTCGGCCAATTCACTGTCGGTGTTCATCTACAGGCTTCTGCCCAATGACACCGACTATACGGTCGCCAAGGCGGCCGGCGTTCCGGGGCTCAACTTCGCCTTCATCGGACGCCAATTCGACTACCACTCGCCGAGTTCGACCATCGCCGCCCTCGACCAGGGCTCGGTGCAGCAGATGGGCGAGGAGGTGCTGGGCCCGGCCCGCGCGCTGGCCTTCGCGCCAACCCTGCCGCCCAGGACCAGCGACGCGGTCTATGGCAACCTCGTGGGTGATTTCATCCTCGCCTATCCACCATGGGTCGGCTGGCTGGTGCTGGCGGCGATCGGCGCGCTGATCGTGGCTGCCGGCCTGCGCGCCCGCCGGGCGAGGGAGCTTCGCTGGCTGGACGGCCTGCAAGGAATCGGCGCGGCCCTGCTGCTGCTCACCGCCGGGGCCCTCGCCTTACACCTGACCCGCGCCCTGACCGGGATAGGGTTTGGCTGGATGGAGGGCCGCCCGCTGCTGGCCCGCTTTCCACTTTTCGAGATCGACATGGCCCTGGCGGCGCTGGCTGTCGGCCTGCTTGTCACCCTGGGCTTGGCGGTCGGCGAAGCGCGGTTCGCCGCGGTCCTCCTTATCGCCGCGGCCGGTCTGGCATGTTCGGCGTTCGGCGGCTTCGATGTCGCCGCCCTGATAGAGGCGGGCGTCGCCGCCGTCCTGGCCCTCATCTTGTTAGGCAGGCCTGCCCGATCGGCCGGAGTGTGGGTGGGCCTGCTGGCGGCGGGATGGCTCGCGGCCCTCGCCCTGCAAATCCTCGCCCCGACCACCGCCGCGGTCATCGCGTGGCCACTCGCCGCCGGGTCGATCGTCGCCGTTCTCATCATCCGGCCGACATGGCAGGTCGTGCCGCGATGGGCCGCCGCCCTCATTGTCATGGCGCTGGCGGCGGCGTTCACTTTCAGCCTCGGCCACAGCCTCATGCAGGCCATGGATCGGCCTGAACTCCCGGCCCTGGCCCTGTGGCTCACTACCCTGAGCCTGTGGCCGGTGCTGTGGCCGCGGGCCAGGATGGTCAACGCTGGCCTCGCTGGCGCGGTGCTGCTCGCCGCCCTCGCCATCGCGCTGGCCGTGCACTTCACCAGTCCGTGGAGCGCGCGCCATCCGCGCGCCGCCGAACCCGTCTACATCGTCGACGACGGACGCGCCTGGCGGGCCAGCCCGCTCGAACCGGACCGGTGGACGGCCGCGGTGCTCGAGGCCGATGGCGGCAGGCTGGGCCGGGTTGAATTCCCGACCTTCGAGCAGCCTCTGTGGGCGGCGCCGGCCCGCCCGGTCCCCCTCGCCGCCCCGGCCATCGACATCACGCGGGCCGCCGACGGGACCATCGCCGTGCATGCCGCCATGGCCCCGCAGGCGATGCTGCGCCTCGACATGGGGACCGACACCTCGGTCACGGCCGGGGCGATCGACGGCAAGGCCGCCCCCATCCTTACCCAGCCCGGCAAGTGGACCCACCTCGTCTGGCAGGCCGCGCCGGATGGCGTCACGGTCGCATTCATGCCGATCGGGCACGGGACCCTGCAAGTCCGCTACGCCCTGTTTACCCCCAGCTGGCCACCCACCGCGACGCCCCTGCCGCCCATGCCGGCCAACCTCATGGCCTGGGACCGGGCCGGCTCGACCGTGGTCGTCGGGATAGTGCGGTCGACGTGGTAGAAGCGTAATCTCTGGCGCCCGTCAGGAGAAGGAGGCGATCATGGCGCAACTCGACGAAGGCAAGCTCCACGAATTTGTCGGCAAGATGCTGGGCGACCTGGGCGGGGCGATGAGCGTGCCCACCGTCCGGCTGGGCCTGCGGCTCGGCCTTTTCGAGGCCCTGCACAAGGGTGGGCCGGCCACGGCGGAGGAACTGGCCAAACGGGCCGGCGGCCTTACCGAGCGCTACGTGCGCGAATGGGCCCTGGCCCAGGCGGCCAACGGCTATATCGCCTACGACAGCGCCGGGCGGACCTTCAGCCTGGCGCCCGAGCAGGCCATGGTCTTCGCCGAGCCGGACAGTCCGGTCTACTTGGCCGGGGCTTTCGATCTCGTCGCCGCGATGATCGAGGGCGAGCCCAAGGTGGAACATAGCTTCCGCACCGGCGCGGGCGTGCGCTGGGGCGATTCCGCCGGGTGCCTGTTCTGCGCCACCGGCGCCTTCTTCCGGCCCGGCTACGTGAACAATATCGTCCAGAACTGGCTTCCGTCCCTCGACGGCCTCGAGGAGACGCTGAAGGCCGGAGGCAAGGTCGCCGACGTCGGCTGCGGCGTGGGATTTTCGACGCTGCTGATGGCGCAGGCTTATCCCAACAGCCACTTCATCGGCTACGACTTCCACGAGCCGTCGGTGGAGGAAGCGCGCCGCCATGCCAAGGCCCATGGGGTGAGCGACCGGGTCCGTTTCGAGGCCGCCACCGCCAAGGACATCAAGGAGACCGGCTTCGACCTCGTCACCTGTTTCGACTGCCTGCACGACATGGGCGACCCACGGGGCTGCGCGAGCCATATGCGCAAGGTGCTGAAGGGCGATGGCTGGTGGATGATCGTCGAGCCCATCGCCAGCGACAGGCCCGAGGACAACATGAACCCCGTGGGGCGGATGTACTACAATGCCTCAACCATGATCTGCGTGCCCACCTCGCTGGACCAGGAGGTCGGCGAGGGCCTGGGCGCCCAGGCCGGCGAGGCCAAGCTCGCCGAGGTCATCCGCTCTGGCGGCTTCAGCCGGGTCCGCCGCGCCACCGAGGGCCCCTTCAATATGGTGCTGGAGGCGCGGCCGTAGGACGCCGACTCTCCGCCCCCGCCGGTACTTCTCCAGAGGGGCAGGGCAATCGCACACGGTACACGCACATTCCCAACCGTCATCGGCGGGCGTCAGTCCCGCCGATCCATGAACGCCGAAGGGAGATGGGCCGCGCTTGCTCGGCCATGCGCCGGCGGTTCCTCCGGGCTCCGGTTGCTGGCGTGGCGCGCTGAACGCGCTCACGCGCGTCCACCCGCCGTATCGCGTTCATGGGTGACCGGGACTGACGCCCGGTCATGACGGTAGGGTTGGGGTTGGCGGAAGGATGTAACGCAGCCAAATGCAATTCCCATGCCCAAGAGGGGGGAGAGAGCTCAAAGTCCGAACTTCAGGCCGTGAAGGGCCTGATAGGCGGCCAGGCCGCGGGCGGCGTCATTCGCCGCGACCAGGGCGAGGTAGCCGTCGGGCCTGACGAGGTGAAAGGCGTCGCGGGCCAGGCCGGCTCGCGCGGCGGCTTCGCTCCACGGGAAGGTCGTCAGCGCCAGGCCGGCGGCGGCGCAGGCGGCGGTCACGTCGGCGGATGGGACCCCATGCACCTGCCCCTGCCAGGCGAGGCGCTTCAATGGCGCAAAATTGTCAGGGCCGCCCTCTCCGGTCCACGGCAGGCGATCGCCGGCCCTCACCTTGCCCGCGGCGCCCTCGCTCAGGGCCATGCCGCGATAGTTGACGTTGATCTGGGAGACCGAGCGGAAAATCAGCCGCCGGACCGCCTGAACGGCGAACGCCGCCGGAAGGATGATCGGGACCAGGACCAGGCGCACGAAGCGGGCCAGCGGCCCGTTCTGGCTGATGAAGGTGAAGGCCCGGTCGGTGCTGGCCACCAGACGGCGGGCGAAGGCGATCCGCTCCGGCTCAAAGGTGTCCAGCAACTCCGGCGGGGCGTTGCCGGCGAGCACGGCCGCGAGCTTCCAGGCCAAGTTGATGGCGTCGCCGATGCCGGTGTTCATCCCCTGCCCACCCACCGGACTGTGAATGTGGGCCGCGTCGCCCAGGAGGAAGGCCCGGCCGGCGCGCCAGGTGTCTGCCACCCGGTGGTGGACGCGGTAGGTCGAGAACCAGTTCACCCGCCGGATGTTCAGGGCCAGGCGCTCGATCACACCCTGGCCGACGTCGGCGAACGACAGCTCGGCCGCGCCCTCTTCGCGCTCGATATCCCCCACCAGCCGAATGCGGCCTTCGCCCCGCATCGGGAAGACGGCCAGGAAGTCGGCGGTGTCCAGGGCGGCGTTGAGTTCGCCGTTGACCACCGGCCCCTCGGCTTCCACGTCGGCGACATAGAATAGGCGCGAATAGGTTCCGCCGGGAAAGCCGGCCTTGATCGTCTCGCGAACCACCGAGCGGGCGCCGTCGCAGCCGGCGAGGTATGCGGCGCCAATGGTCCCCTCGCTCCCGTCGGAACGACGCAGGCGCGCGGTGACCCCGTCCGAATCGGTTTCGAACCCCGTCAATTCGACCGGCCGCTCGACCTCGATCCCGGCCTGCGCCAAGCGATCGCCAAGCAGGCGCTCATGGGCGTCCTGGGGATAGCTCACGGCGAAGGGATAGGGGCTGAGGCCACCGCCGACATCTCCGAAGCGGAAGCGGGCCCGCTGACGTCCGCGCACCCACAGACGGGCCCCATCCATTTCGCGGCCGGCCGCCACGACCGCCTCGGCGAGGCCGACCTGGTCATATAGCTCGAGGGTGCGGGCATGGACGGCCAGGGCGCGAGAGGTCTCGCCGGGCGTGGCCGCCTTGTCGATGATCCGCAACTTCACGCCCAGGCGATGAAGCCACAGGGCGAGCACCAGCCCCGTCGGCCCGGCCCCTACGATCAGCACATCGGTGTCATTGGCCATGGCTTGGTGGTCGCCTCTTTGCTCCAGTCGCGGCGCGCGGCACACTCGCCGTCAAATCGGGGAGTATAACGGGCATGACGAGCATTTGGGGCCGCCTGGCGTCAGCGGCGATCGGCGCCGCCCTACTGGTCGTGCTGGCCGGCGCGGCGGTGGCCGGGGACGCCCCGGCCGCGGCGCCGGAGATGCAGCCGATCTGCGCCGACCGGCCCACCAAGTCCAATGGTCCGTGTACGGTCGACGCCGGACATTTCCAGGTCGAGGCCGATATCGTCAACGCCACCTTCATGCACGAGGGCGGGGTGACGGCCGACACCTGGCTGATCCTCAACCCGACCCTGAAATACGGCCTCACCTCCAATCTCGACATCGAGGCGTCCATCGCGCCAGTCGACATCCTGCGCACCCGCGACGCGGCTGGCGTGACGAGCACTCAGACCGGCATCGGCGATCTCTTCCTGCGGGCGAAGTACGAATTCCTTAACAAGCCGAGCTTCCAGGCGGCCCTCATCCCCTACATCAAGGCGCCGACCGCCAGCCGGGGCCTCGGCAACGGGGCGGTGGAAGGCGGATTGCTGCTGCCGATGAACATCAAGCTCTCCTCCTCGCTCAGCCTCGCCCTGCAGCCCGAGGTCGACAACTTCGAGAACGCCGCCGGCGACGGCCACCACCTCGCGACGTCGGAGGACGTCAATCTCGGCCTCTCCCTGCCGCACAACGTCACCGTATTCGCCGAGCTGTGGGGCCAGTGGGACTTCGATCCGGCCGGGACGGTGAGGCAGTATTCGGCCGACATCGCCGCCGCGCTTGGCCTCGGCCGCGACACGCAGCTCGACGCCGGCATCAACTTCGGCCTCAACCGCGCCACGCCCGGCTTCGCCCCCTACATCGGCATCGCCCACCGGTTTTAGGGACTGGTCGCCCGATCTTCGCCCTCAGACCAGGGCGCCGCGGGCGCCCACGACGCGGCCGACCGGATCGATGAGGACGCCGGGGTTCATCACGCCGGCGGGATCGAGCGAGGCCTTGGCGGCCGCCAGGGCGGCGCGGAACAGGGGCGAGGACTGGCGCTCATAGCCGCCGCGATGATCGCGCCCGACCGCGTGGTGGTGGGTCACCGTGCCGCCGAGGTCGACGACGATCTCGCCCGTCGCCTGCTTGATCCCCCGCCATTTGGCCAGGGAGTCGGCCAAGTCGCCGGTCGCCGAGCCGAGGGCGGAATAGGAAAAATAGGGGGCCGGACCGTCCGGATAGATGTGGGTGAAGCGGCAGGAGACGCTCGCCTCATGGCCGCAGATCTCGCTTATCGCCGCCCGCGTCCGCTCGCGGACGCCCTCGTAGAGGGCCTCGAAACGATCCCAGGTGATGGCCGTCTCGAAGGTGTCGCCGATCATCCCCAGCGAGACAGAGAGGTCACGGGCGTAGGGCATGCGGATGAAGGCGTTGCGCCATTGGCCGGCCGGGCCAGCGCGAGGCTGGCCGCCAGCCGCGGTTCCGGCGTCGACCACGCCGCCATGGTCGGCGACGAGTTCGAGCGCCCGCTTCATCCAAGCGTCGACCGGGTGGTCGGCGGACTCGAAGCCGAGGACCAGGACAGCCGAAGTCCCATCGCCCACGCCATTGTTGCGGGCCTCGGCGGGATCGAGGAGGCGGCGATTCGAGGGGAAGAGCGCCGATTGCGAGAGGGCCCGCACGGCGGCGACGGCC
>DASXIE010000142.1:0-2083 GCA_036498165.1 Caulobacteraceae bacterium | reverse complement strand
CGCACCTACCTCGACCTGATGGAGCACTGGAACGCGATCCTCCCGGGCAAGATACTCACCGTGCGCCACGAGGAGGTGATCGACGACCTGGAGGGCTCCGTGCGGCGGCTGCTCGCCCATTGCGGCCTGGAGTTCGAGTCGGCCTGCCTCGATTTTCACCTGAACCGCCGCAGCGTGCGCACGCCCAGTTCCGAGCAGGTCCGCCAGCCGATCTTCCGCGACGGTCTGGATCAATGGAAACAGTACCCGGCCTGGCTGGGGCCCCTCGAGACGGCCCTAGGCGCCGCGATCGATCGCTATTGAGCGGCCGGCCGCGTCGTTGAGAGGGCGCCGGCGCGGTGCTATGCTGACGCTCACCGGGCATTGGCGGGTCGCCCGGATTGAGATGCCTGGTCATCCAAGAGCCCGCTCCGGGGCCGCGCCGCCGGCGCGAGCCTTAAGGAGCGCGGGCATGGTCGGAGCGACGGGCGAACCCATCGGCGGCGGTCGCACCGTCCCCTTCGCCCAGGCGGCCTGGGTATGGGCCAGGATCGCGGCCCTGAGCTTCGGCGGTCCGGCCGGCCAGATCGCCGTCATGCACCGCATCCTCGTCGACGAGCAGCGCTGGCTCGGCGAGCGGCGGTTCCTACACGCCCTCAACTACTGCATGCTGCTGCCCGGCCCCGAGGCCCAGCAGCTGGCCATCTACATCGGCTGGCTGATGCACCGCACCCTGGGCGGCCTCGTCGCCGGCGCCTTCTTCGTCCTGCCGGGCTTCGTCTCGATCATGGCGCTGAGCATCCTCTACGCCGTCTTCGGCCACGTGGGGGCGGTGAGCGCCCTCTTCTTCGGCCTCAAGGCGGCGGTCCTCGTCGTCGTCGTCCAGGCGGTCTTCCGGCTCGGCCGCCGCTCGCTCCGCAACCCGGTCATGATCTCCCTGGCGGCGGGGGCCTTCGCCGCGCTCTTCCTGTTCCGGGTTCCCTTTCCGGCCGTGATCCTCACCGCCGGGGTCGTCGGTTTCGTCGGCGGCCGGCTGGGCCTCGCCGCGTTCGCCCCTGGAGGCCACGCCCTCGCCGCCCCGGGCCAGGTCGCCGACGCCGACAGCGTGCTGGGTGAAGGGACTCCTTTGCACGCCCGACCTAACCTGCGCTGGGCGCTCGCCACCGCTGCGGTTCTCCTGGTCCTGTGGTTGGCCCCGGTCGGCGCCTGCGTCCTCTTCCTGGGCTGGAACGACGTCTTCACCCGCATCGGCCTCTTCTTCGCCAAGATGGCCGTGGTCACCTTCGGCGGCGCCTACGCCGTCCTCGCCTACGTCGCCCAGGAGGCGGTCCAGACCTACGGCTGGCTCAGGCCCGGCGAGATGCTCGACGGCCTGGGCATGGCCGAGACCACCCCCGGCCCCCTGATCATGGTCACCCAGTTCGTCGGCTTCATGGGCGCCTACCGCGACGCCGGGGGAATGAACCCGCTGAGCGCCGGCGTCCTTGGCGGCCTGCTGACCACCTGGGTGACCTTCATGCCCTGCTACCTGTGGATCTTCCTCGGCGCCCCCTTCGTCGAGGCCCTGCGCGGCGCCAGGGCCCTGAACGGCGCCCTCGCCGCCATCGGCGCGGCCGTGGTCGGGGTCATTCTCAACCTCGCCCTATGGTTCGCCCTCCATGTCCTCTTTCGCCAGATGACGCCGATGCGCGGCCTGGGCCTCGCCTTTGACTGGCCGGTGCTGTCGAGCGTGAACCTGGCCAGCGGCGCCCTCTCCCTGGCCGCCGCCGTCGCCGCCTTCCGCTTCAAGGTCGGCGTCATCCCCCTCCTGGCCGCCTGCTCCGCCGCCGGCGTCGCCCTCTACCTCCTGGCCGGCTGGCTCCCGGCGGCGCGGTGATCAACCGCTGATCGCCCAGCCGATATCACCGCTCATCCCCGTGAACGCGAAACCTGGTAGTGTCCATCTTGACGGTCTTTCGCGCCGGGCTTGAGCGTTGCCGTGACAGGAGCACCTTTGGAGCGCTCTCTAGGGGGACCTAAAGCCAGTCGCCCGTCACCGCCATCTCGGATATGAAACTGAGATAACCGGTTGCCGCCACCATCACCAATCCGACGCCGGCGACGA
>DASXIE010000141.1:0-6527 GCA_036498165.1 Caulobacteraceae bacterium | reverse complement strand
AGTCGACGCCATAGGAGAGGAGGGTCTGGGCCCCCCCATTGTCGAGCCAGGCCCACGCCTCTCCATCGCCATCCATGAAGTCGAGAAGGAACTGTTCGTGGTTGCCGCGCAGGAAGCGCATCTGGCAGTTCGGATCGCCGCGCAGGGACGTCAGGTGCGCGATCACCCCCGCCGCGGCCGGCCCGCGGTCGATATAATCGCCCAGGAAGATCGCCACGGCGCGGCGGCCTTTCTTCGCCGCCTCGGCCGCCAAGCGCCTGATCTCCAGGCTCGCGCCCTCGAGAAGGTCAAGGCGCCCGTGGATGTCGCCCACGGCGAAGACCACGACCCCTGGCTCGACGCCGGAGGGATGCGGAAGCCCGTCCGCCCCAGTCATCGAGGATCGTGTAGGAGACCGCCGTTCAAAAGGCGGTCGACCTCGCCGCGGGTAGGCAGGGATGGCTGGGCCCCTCGGCGGGTGACGCTGAGAGCGGCGGCGGCGGACGCGAAGAGAGCAGCGTCGGTCGGCGCCGCGCCCTCGGCCAGGGCGACCGCGAAGGCGCCATTGAAAGCATCGCCGGCCGCCGTGGAATCCACCGCCTCCACCGGAAACGGCGGGATATGGCGCGGCTCGCCGCCGGCCTCGACCACCATCGCCCCGGCGCCGCCCAGCTTGACGATCACGCCGCGCGCGCCGAGCGCCTGCAGGGCGGCGGCTGCGGACGCCGCATCGAAGTCGCCGTGCATGCCCAGGATCGAGCGGGCCTCGGTCTCGTTGGGAGTGAGCCAGTCGACGAGTTCGAGCAGTTCCGTGGGCAGGACCCTGGCCGGCGCCGGATCGAGGATGAAGATCGCGTCATTGCTCCTGGCGAGCTGGGCGGCGCGGATGACACCGTCGAGCGGCGTCTCGAGTTGGGCCAGCACGAAGCCCACGTCCTCGAATGCGCTCTGCGCGATAGCGGCCGCGTCGAGCCTCCCGTTGGCCCCGGGAGCGACGATGATGCTGTTGCCGCCATCCGGGGTGGTGATGATGAGCCCGACGCCGGATGCTTCTTCGACGCTCGCCAGGCCGCTCACATCGACCCCCGCCCCCGCCAGTCCGGCGCGGAGCTCATCCCCGAAGGGATCGGCGCCCACCGCGCCCAGCATGGCCACCTGGCCGCCACATCGCGCCGCCGCCACAGCCTGATTGGCTCCCTTGCCGCCGAGGTAGGTCGCGAACGCGCCGCCCAGCAGGGTCTCGCCGAGCAGGGCCGGACGGTCGGCGGCGACGACGAGGTCCATGTTGGCGCTGCCGACGACCAGAATCTTCTTCATCCGCCGCCGCCCGAAGTCCTGGGAACCGACGCCTTGGAGAAGCCGCGCCAGACATCGTCGTAGTCGGCCTGGGCGAGAGGCGTCTCGCTCGCCCAGCGGCTCGGGCGGATCACCCAGCGGCTCTCGAACATCAAGGCCATGGTGTCGGTGATCTTGTGCGGCGCAAGCTCGGCGGCCTGGGCCTTCTCATAGCTCTCGCGATCGGGACCGTGTCCGCTCATCTGGTTGTGCAGCGAGGCCCCGCCGGGCGCGAAGCCGCCGGCCTTGGCGTCGTACTCACCGGTGATCAGGCCCATGAACTCGCTCATCACGTTGCGGTGGAACCACGGCGGGCGGAAGGTGTCCTCGGCGACTATCCAGCGCGGCGGGAAGATCACGAAATCGCTATTGGCCACGCCCGGCGTGTCCGACGGCGAGGTCAGTACGGTGAAGATCGACGGGTCCGGGTGGTCGTAGCTCACCGTATTGATGGCGTTGAAGCGGCGCAGATCATAAGCCGTGGGCGCGAGGTTGCCGTGCCAGGCGACGACGTCGAGGGGGGAATGGTCGAGGCGGGTGGTCCACAAGCCTCCCTGGAATTTGACCACCAGATCGGTGGCCTCGTCTCTGTCCTCGTAAGCGGCGTGGGGGCTGACGAAGTCGCGGGGGTTGGCCAGGCCATTGGAGCCGATGGGCCCCAGTTCGGGCAGGCGGAAGAGGGCCCCGTAGTTCTCGCACACATAGCCGCGGGCGGCGCCATCGGGCAGGTCGACGGCGAAGCGCAGGCCGCGAGGGATGAGGGCGATCTGCTGCGGCTCTAAGGAAATGGTCCCCATCTCGGTGCGGATCAGGAGGCGCCCCTGCTGGGGCGCGATCAGCAACTCGCCATCGGCGCTGGCGAACACCTTGCCGGCCATCGAGCGATTGGCCGCGTAAAGGTGCGCCGCCATCCCGGCTCCGGCCGCGACGTCGCCGGCGACGCCATAGGTGACCAGTCCATCGACGAAGTCGCGCGGCTCTTCTGGAAAAGGCAGGGGGTTCCAGCGGAGGCGATTGGGCGACGGCGCCTCGCTAAAGGGCGCGGCGGCTAGGAGGGGGGCGCCGCCGTAGGGCTGGAAAGGCCCATGGCTGGCGGTGGGGCGCAGGCGATAGAGCCACGATCGGCGGTTCTCGCTCCGGGGGGCGGTGAAAGCGGTCCCCGACAGTTGCTCGGCGTAGAGGCCGAGCGGCGGCTTTTGCGGCGAGTTGCGGCCAATCGGCAGGGCGCCGGCCACCGCCTCGCTCTCGAAATGGCCGCCAAATCCGCTCAGGGCGCGGCCGGGCGCGATCATCTCATCCATTCCTCGCGGGCCCTCAAAGGGATTTCGCGGGCTTGGTATCAGACCAGGAGTTGCGGCTCGACCCTTTCCTTGGCCGCCGGCGCGGAGGCGATCGTCAGACCGGCGTTCTCGGTTCCGAAGGGGCCACGGAGGGGGCGGCCTGGGGTTGCCGAGTGGGGGCCGAAGCGCAGTCGCCGGAGGTCTGGGAGACCACTTTGGGGGTCTTTCCGGGCCCTTGCGAAGTCACTTGCACGCTGCGGGTGCAGGCGTGGCCGCCCGAGAAGGTCGAGACCATGGAATAGCTCTCGCCGCCCGCCGGGAGAGAGCCAAGGCCGGTGGTTTGAAGGCCGCCTGGGCCGGCGAGGCTCATTGCCTGGCGCATGCCGGCCATCTCCCGGTCCATCTCGGCGGCCACGCGGTCGAGCTCTGCGAAAGGATCGGCGCCGATCGGGCCCAGGGCGAAGAGAGGTGAGACGTCGGCGGCGGCGAAGGGAACTGGCCGGCTGTCGAGGCTGACGCGCGGCGGCGTATCGCCGACGTAGCTGAAGCGCTCCACCGCGCCATTGGGAAACCGGATGGTCAGCATATGAGCGCCAGGAGCGCTGGTGGCCGCCACGGCGGCCGCGGCGGCCAGGGCCCCGGCGCCGGCGATCAGAAGTATGGACAGGTTGCGCATGGTCTTTTCAAATCTCCGCTCACGCTTGAACAGTCACTTCCCCGCTTCGGGGAATCGGGCGGCAAGCTATCTCCGCCGGCGGACGATAATTTGACAGTCGCTGGGCGTTTCGGGCGAGATGACGGCGGAAATCTTGCCATGCGCGATCCCTTCGCCCTCGACCGCTTCCTCGCCGCCCAGGAGCCGGTTTTCGCCACCGCCCTCGGTGAACTCGAGGCCGGCCGCAAGGCCAGTCATTGGATGTGGTTCATTTTCCCGCAGATCGAGGGCCTCGGCTCCAGCCCCATGGCCTGCCGCTACGCTATCGCCTCACTCGACGAGGCGCGCGCCTATCTGGCCCACCCTGTGCTCGGACCGCGCCTCATGCGCTGCGTCGAAGCCCTCCTGGGCCACGACGGCCTCACTGCCCGCCAGATCATGGGATCGCCGGACGACATCAAGCTGCGTTCAAGCCTGACGCTCTTCGCCCGCGCCGCCCCTGGCGCGGTCGTCTTCGCCGAGGCCTTGGAGAGATTCTTCGCGGGCGAGGCCGATCCCCTCACCCTCGCCAAGGTCGAACGCGCCGACTAGATGCATCCACTCACCGCTTCGGGCCGTTAAGCAAGCGTCGTTTGCTCAAGGAAAAGTCTGATGATCCGCTCATTCGCCGCCCTCGCGGGCGCCATTCTCGCCGTCGCCGCGCTCGGCGCCTGCTCCCAGAGGACGCAGGATCAGGCCTCCGCAGCCGCCAATGACACGGGCGTTGCGGCAACGTCGGCGGCTCAGGATGCGGAAGCCAACACCCGGGCGGCTGGCGCCGACGCCGACGCGGCCTCGCGCAAGGCGGCGCGCAAGGCCGACGCCGCCGCGGACGCCGCCGCCAGAACCAACTGAGCGGCTCGTTTCGTCGCTGATTGCCGCCTCGCCCGCCCACGGCGTATGTTCGAGCGGCCGTGGCGGAATTCATGATCACCCTGCGCAAGGCCAGCGGCGCCGACGGCGTCGGCCCGGCGCGCTATCTGACCTTTGACGACGCGGCCGGACCTGAGCAGGTGCTTGCCGTCGCCCGATGGCAGGCCCAGGTGATGGCCGCATTCCCGCCACCCCCGGCCGATCCAGGAACGAGGCCCGCTCGCGCCGGCGACATCCTCTTCCTGATTCACGGCTTCAATGTCAGCCACGAAGCGGCCAAGGCCTTTCACATGAAGTGCGCCGCCGATCTGGCCAGCGCCGGCTGGGTCGGCCAGCTGATCAGCTACGACTGGCCCTCGGACGGCCTTGTGTTCGCCTACCTGCCCGATCGCGCCAACGCCCGAGCGGCGGCGAACGCCCTGGTCACCGCCGGCATCGCCCTCCTGGAGAAGGCCCAGAAGGCCAGTTGCACCATCAACGTCCATGTCCTTTGCCACTCAATGGGGGCCTTCGTGGTCCAGCAGGCCTTCACCTGGGCCTACCAGGACGTGCCGCCGGACTGGAAGGTCGGCCAACTCCTCATGGTCGCCGCCGATGTCGACCATACGGTGTTTTCGGCCGGCAATTTCAGCGCCCAGATGTTCGTCAAGCACGCCGGACGCCTGACCGCCTATTGCAACCTCTATGACACCGCCTTGATGGTCTCCAACGCCAAGCGCCTGGATCTCGCCCCGCGGATGGGCCGGGTGGGCCTGCCGCCCGATGCCCCGGCGATGATGTGCGAGGTCGATTGCAGCGGCCTCTTCGCGGCGGCCTATCCCGGCGTCATCGACGAACTGAGTCCGGCGACGACCCACGGCTTTTATTTCGACCAGCCCCAGTTCTGGCGCGACGCGGTGCTGACGCTGGCCGGGGGCATGGATCGCAGCGTAATTCCCACCCGCGAGCCCGATCCCTCCACCACCGTTCTCGATCGCTTCATGCTGCTACCCGGAGGCGTGGATGATGCGGCCTACAGGACCGCCCTGGCGCGCTCCGCGGTCAGCCCGTCGATCAAGCCCGCGCCCTGACTGGCGGGGACCTTCTCGGGCCGGCGGGCGTTAGTTTTCCAGTGAAGAAATGGAGGCGCGTAATGGCCGAACTGAGTACCAAATCACGCAAGAAGCTGCCGGCGAGCAAGTTCGCCGAGCCCGACAAGCGCAAGTATCCGATCGAGGACAAGGCCCACGCCCGCAACGCCAAGTCGCGGGCCAGCCAGGCCCAGAAAGCCGGGCGGATGTCCAAGTCCGAGGAAAAGAAGATCGACAAGAAGGCCGACGCCGTCCTTCGGGGCTGAGCCTCTCAGGCTTTCTCTGTCGCCGCCTCGATCTCGGCGGCGAATTCCTCGTCGCTCACTTGGTTGCGAGCGATGAGCAGGCTGCAGCGGATGTAGTCGCTCAGGTACGCCCCGGTCGAGCCGGACCACCAGCGGTCGAGCAGCCCCTTCTTCTGGTGGCCGACCACCACGAGATCTGCGTCGACCTCCCTGGCGAAAGCGCAGATCGCCTTGACCGGCTCGCCCACGGTCAGGCGGGCGATCGGCTCCAACCCGAGCTGCCTGAGGCGGGCGACCCCCTTGGCCAAGAGATCCTTGTAGCTGTCCATCTGGTGGGAGACGGCGGCGGCGTAGACGCCGTCGGCCAGGGCCACCCCCCCACCCTGCGGCGCCACCGAGAGAATGAACACCTTGGCGCGGGATTGCCTGGCGAGTAGCGCCCCCTCGCGCAGGGCCACCGCGCCCTCCAGCGTGCCGTCATAGGCCAGGAGAATTCGCCGATACATCAGCCCACCTTACCGCCGCGCGCGACCGACGCGAAGTCTGGCGCGCGTTTCTCCTTATGGGAAGCCAGACCCTCGCCCGCCTCCGGACCGGTGAAGCCGAGGAACTCCAGGGCCAGGGAGGCGTCGAAGGCCGGTCCTGCCGCCCGCAGCCAGTTGTTGAGGGCGTACTTCGTCCAGGCGATGGCCCTGGGTGCGCCCTCAGCCAGGCGCGCGGCGATCTCCACGGCCTTGTCATCGAGGGCCTGGTCCTCGGCCAGCAGGGAAATCACCCCGATCCGCTCGGCCTCGGCTCCGGTCAGGGTCTCGCACAGGAGCAGATAGTATTTCGCCCGCGCCATGCCGCACAGCAGGGGCCAGATGATCGCCGCGTGGTCGCCGGCGGCGACGCCCAGGCGCGTGTGGCCGTCGATGATCCGCGCCGTGGGCGTGGCGATCGAAATGTCGGCCAGGAGGCCGCAGACCAGGCCCGCTCCCACCGCCGGGCCGCGGATGGCGGAAACGATCGGCTTGGAGCAGTTGATGACGTTGTAGACGATGTCGCGGGC
>DASXIE010000140.1:0-1800 GCA_036498165.1 Caulobacteraceae bacterium | reverse complement strand
CTCGCTCGATGATCGCCACCAGCGACTGGGCCTGCACGTTGAGTTCGTCGGCCATCCGCGAGCACAGTTCGCGCGCCCCGACCGGATAGGCCTCGCCGCCCTCGGCGATCTCGGTCGAGCGCTCGGCAAGCGCGGCCATGTCGCGCGCCAGGAGCTCGACCTGCTCCATGGCCAGGGTCCGCATCTCCTGCTGCATGCGGCGCACGCGCTCCACGCCGGTCTCGACGTGGCGGCCCAGCTCGTGGACATTGCCGGCCGCGTCGGACGGCTCGTTCGTTGCGATCGGATCGGGTTCGGCCATGGTCTTTTTACTCCAGTCGGACGCGCTTCGCGCCCAAAGCTAATGCCCAACCCGCCACTTCGCTCGTCCGGAGGGGCGCCCCCAAGCGAAGATTGTCCCCCTGTTGCGCCGCCGCCACGGCCCTTCCTGGGTCCCTTCTCCCCTTGCCCACCCATTTGCGTCATCCCGGCCGCAGGGGAGCGCAGCGACCCGGAGAGCCGGGACCCAGGGCGGCGTCAACGATCTTCGCCGGCGCCTTTCGCGGCTGAAACGTCCGCGCCCGATCGCCTGGGTCCCGGCTCTGCGGCCCGCTGGGCGGGCCTTGTCCGGGATGACGCAAGTTAAGGTTCGCTCGACCCTCATCCTGCGGGCCCCATCTTGCCCCCTCGCCCGCCATGGCGCAGTGAAGCGGCCATGGCCGACGCCGCGACCCAGCGTTTGCAGCTCCGTGTGCTGCTCTCCCTGCCGTCTTTCCTGCTGCGCGCCCTGGCCGGCGGCGGGGTCGTCTGGGTCGGCGGCCGCACCCTTGACCCCCGCCTGCAGTTCCTCGCCGCCCAGGCCCGCGGCGCGCCGCCGCTCGCCAACTTCACCCCCGAACAGGCCAGGGCCGGGGCCGCCGCCCAGCTCGCTCCCCTGGCCGGCCGGCGCGAGACGGGGGTCGAGGTCGAGACCCTGACGGTGCCGGGCGCCTCGGGCCCCATCGCCGCCCGCGCCTATCGCCCCGCCGAGCAGGATCCGGCCGCCCCGGTGATGGTCTTCGGCCATTTCGGCGGCGGGGTGATCGGCGACCTCGACACCTGCGACGCCTTCTGCACGATCTTGGCCAAGGAGGCCGCCTGCCCGGTCCTCTCGGTGGACTATCGCCTCGCCCCCGAGCATCGCTTCCCGGCCGGCCTCGACGACATGACGGCCGCCTTCCGCTTCGCCCGCGACAACGCCGAGCGTTTCGGCGCCGCGCCCGGGCGGGCGGCGATCGGCGGCGATTCCATGGGCGGCAACTTCACCGCCGTTATCGCCCAGGAAATGAAGCGCCTGGGCGAAACCCCCCCGGTCCTCCAGATCCTGATCTACCCGGCCCTGGACGTCGCCGGCGAGGGCGGCTCGATGTCCACCTATGCGGAGGCCTGGCCGCTCTCCCGGGCGACCATGGAATGGTTCATGGGCCACTACATGGGACCCGGCGACGCCCCCGGCGATCCGCGCCTCTCGCCGGTCCGCGCCCCCGACCTCGCCGGCCTCGCCCCGGCGGTGATCGCCACCGCCGGCTTCGATCCCCTGCTCGACCAGGGCGAGACCTACGCCAGGCGCCTACGCGAGGCCGGCGTGGCGGTGACCTATCGCCGCTACGACGCCCTGGCCCACGCCTTCACCGCCTTCACCGGCGTCATCCCCGCCGCCGACGCCGCCTGCCGTGAGATCGCCCACCTGGTCCGTGAAGCCTGGCGCGCGCCGCTCACCCACCCCACCCCCCCGTCAATCACCCACCCCACCCCGTCATCCCCGGGCGTCAGTCCCGGGGA
>DASXIE010000139.1:0-12964 GCA_036498165.1 Caulobacteraceae bacterium | reverse complement strand
CGTTCTGCGCAAGGAGATCGTGGCGACCAAGGAGGGCGGCGCGATCACGGGCGAGGAGCGCCTGCGCGAGCACACCGATCAGCTGTACGGGGCCATCCAGTCGTATGAAGGCCAACCCGCCAGCTACCAGATAACCCGGATCGCGGTTCTCGAAGACCAGCTGAAGGATATCGCCGGCCGGTTCGATCGCCTGGCGTCCACCGACCTGCCGGCGCGAAACGCGGAGCTCGCCGGCCGCAGACTCCCGCCGATCGCCCTGCCGCCCCCGCACAACGAAGATGAGGGCGCGGCAGGCGGTGGCTCGCCGTCGGCCCTGCGCGGCTTCGCCTTCTCCCTGCATCCCTCTTTCGCAAGCCAGGCCGCGGCGGAGAAGGACTAGCGAGCAGAGTTGGAATTCTCCAACGGCGCCCGATCGTCGCCAACGCGGCCCGCCTCGCTCCCCTTTGGGGAAGAGGGGCCCTCTTCCCAAGGCTCCGCTCGGAACCGGCTCGCGGCGGGGGGTGTTCCGGATTCCACCCCATTCAGGAGCCCCGTCATGGCCAACACCACCATCCGATCGACCAAGGACAGCAGCCGCGCTCGCCGCACCCGCCGCACCGGCCGGCGCGATCCGCTCGCCGTCAGCCTCCTGAAAAAGGATCACCGCGAGGTCGAGGGCTGGTTCGACGAGTACGAGCAGCTCGACGCCGACCGCGAGAAGCTAAATCTCTTCGGCAAGATCGCCCTGGCCCTGAAGGTCCACACGATGATCGAGGAGGAAATCTTCTATCCTTCCGAACGCGGCGAGGTGGAGGACGACCTGCTCGACGAGGCCCTGGTCGAGCATGACAGCGCCAAGAAGATGATCGCCGAGATCGAGGCCATGACCCCGGCCGACGAGCTGTATGACGCCAAGGTCAAGGTGCTCGGTGAATACATCCGCCACCACGTCCGCGAGGAAGAGCAGCCCGGCGGCATCTTCGCCCAGGCGAAGAAGGGCGAGGAGGATCTCGACGCCATGGGCGAGCGGATCAAGGCCCGCAAGCAAGTCCTCATGGCCGAATTGGGCGGCCCCAAGACCCACTAGGCCTTAGGCGATCTGCTCCATCTTGCACTGCTGGGGGGCCTTGTCGGGGCGGAAGCGGATGAGCCGCGTGCCGTGGCGAAAGCGGCCGCCCGAGACATGATCGAAGGAGACTTCGACCACCAGTTCCGGCCGCAGCGGCGTCCACTCGCCGGTGCGCTCGGTCGACCAGCGGCTGGGGCCACCGGGCCTGTCGCCGGTGAATCCCTCCTCGCCGGCCAGGGCCTCGAGGCGGCGGGTCAGGTCGGCCTTGTCGATACCCGCCAGGCCCGAGGTGAACCCGACGTGGTTCAGGCGCCCCGCCTCGTCGTAGAGGCCGAGCAGCAGGGAGCCGACCACGCCCCCGGCGGAGGCGTAGCGGAAGCCGCCGACCACGCAGTCGGCGGTGCGGATCCGCTTCACCTTGACCATCGCCCGGACGCCCTCGAGGTAAGGTCCGTCCAGGCGTTTGGCGATGATCCCCTCGAGCTTGCCCTCATCCAGCCACGCCTGGGCCCGGCGGCGACTGTCGGTCCCCGGAGTGACGCTGAGGGAGCGGGGATGGGGCGAGGCCATCAGGGCTTCCAGGGCTGCTCGCCGCTCGCTGAGCGGCCTCGGCCTCAGGTCCTCGCCGGCGGAAGAGCAGAGCATGTCGAAGGCGGTGAGGCCGGCCGGCGTTTCGCGGGCCAGACGCGTAACGCGGCTCGCCGCCGGATGCAGGCGCATCTGCAAGGCCTCGAAGGAAAACGCCCCGCCGGCCTGGATCAGGAGCTCGCCGTCGATCACGAACCGGTCGGCCGTGAAATCGGCCACGGCGGCGAGGATTTCCGGGAAGTAGCGCCCGAGCGGGCGGCCGGACTTGGCCTGCAGGCGAACTTCGCCGCCGTCCTTGAAGACCAGGCAGCGGAAACCGTCCCACTTCGGCTCGAACCACCAGCCCTCGCCGTCCGGCAGGGCCGGCGCGGACCGGGCTTCCATGGGCGAGCCGACCTTGATCATCCAGGCTTAAGTCGCCAGGGCGCGGAAGGCTCCGGCGCCGGCTTTCATCGGCAAATCATCGGCTAAATATCGGTTCGACGTCCTGTCGGATGGCGGCGTGGCGGGGTCTTTTCGGGGTGTTCGGCGCAGGAGCGCCAAAAACAACACCATGAAAGGACCGCGGCGATGCCCGCCAAGCCGAAATCCAATATCCTCTCCGTCCTGCGCTACCTGGGCGTGACCTCCGCCGACGCCGGCGACGAGGCTCGCGATCAGCGGATCGAGCTCGACGAACGCCCGTGGCCACGCGTCTTTCCCGACGCCATCGACCCGCCGGCGCCGCCCATCGAAACCCAGCGCAGCGCCAGCCGCGAATGGGACACCCTTCGGGTTCGCAAGCGCAAGGCGATTCGGGCCATCGCCGGCTACACCGAGGCCATCCGGCGCAATCCCTCCCTGACCTCCTTCCTCGAGGCCGAGATCGCCAATGAGAAGCGCATCCACGACCTCATCGCCGCCTACCTGCCCGACGAGGATGTCTATGCATCGACGCGCCATGCCCCGATCGCCCGGCCCTGCTAGCCGCCTGGCGGCCGAAAACCCCCCGGCCCCGGCCAAGCCGGAGCCCGTGCGCCCTCCTCGCGGAGGGCGCCGCTTTTTGTGCGGCGAACCGGCCGGTGACTTCGCCCGGAGCCATGCCGCCCGTCTGGCGTGAGAGACGATCTTTTCTTCCTGGGAAAGACTTCATTGCCGCTTGATCGGCCCTTCATCGGCAAATCATCGGCGCAAGATCGGTTCATCGTCCTGTCTGATCGGCTCGACAAGGCGCTTCTTCAGGTCTCGCCCGAAGCAATTCCGCAACGGGTTCGAAAGCTCAAAGGAAGTTCTTATGTCTCTCAAGCTTATCGTCACGACCGTCGCCGCCATGGGGGCGCTCGCTTATGCCGTCAGCAGCCACGCCGCGCCATCGAGCGATTCCGACACCGTTTCGGTGACGGTTTCCCTCGCCGGCCTCGACATGGCCAGCCAGGCCGGCGGCCACGCGGCCCTTCAGCGGATCACCGGCGCCGCCAGGATCATCTGCGGCGAGGCGCCCTCGCCGGTGGATCTCTCCGGTGGCCCCGCCTACCGCGCCTGCATGAAGACCGCGATCGACCGGGCCGTGGATACGCTCGGCAACCCGATCGTCACCGCCCTGAACGGCGGCCACCAGGACCTGGCGACCTTCCTCGCCAGCCGATAGCCTCCCGTGAGGTCTCATGCCGCGCCCGGCCGGTCTTTCAGCGAAGGACCGCGCCGGGCGCTTCCTTGTGGCCCCGCTCCGATTGGTCCCGCTCCGACCGCCCCGGCTCTGGCCGAATCGTCCGCGTCGCGCAATTGTGGCTGGACTTGGACCTATTTCGCGCGGAATCGCTTAGGCTGGCCCAGCGACCTGGGCGCCCTGCGCCCCGTCGCACGGACCTACGCCTGGGAAGCCGCAATGACCGCGAACGACGGGAGGGATGGCGACGGGCGAGCCCCCCCCGCTGGGCGCGACGGCGCGATCAACATCGCCCGGGAAGCGCCCACCCGGATCGGGGCGCTCACCGTCAATCCGGCTCACCGCCGGGTGGCTAACGACGACGGTCGCGAAGAGATCCTCGAACCGCGGGTGATGCAGGTGCTCGTCGCCCTCATCAGGGCCGGCGGCCAGATCGTCACCCGCGACGAGCTGATAACGTCGTGCTGGGGTGGGGTGGTGGTCGGGGAGGACGCCCTCAACCGGGTGATCGGCCGCGTGCGCCGCCTGAGCGACGGTCTCGGGGCCGGCGCGCTCCGCCTCGAGACGATCATCAAGGTCGGCTATCGCCTGCACATGGCCGACGGGGCCGGCGAGGCCGGCGCCAAGGAGGCCCACCTTCCCCTCCCCACCGGCCCGATCGCCGCGCCCGGCCAGCGGCCGACGCTGGCGCCGCCGGACAAGCCGTCGATCGCCGTCCTGCCGTTCAAGAACGTCACCGGGGACGCCGACAAGGAATATATCGCCGACGCCATCACCGAGGACATCGTCACCGCCCTCTCGCAATGGCGGTGGTTCTTCGTCATCGCCCGCCATTCGAGCTTCACCTACAAGGATCAGGCGGTCGATGTCGCCCGGATCGGCCACGAACTGGGCGTGCGTTATCTGCTATCCGGCAGTGTACGGACGGTCGGCGACAGGGTTCGGGTCAACGCCCGCCTGATCGACGCCGTGGACGGAGTGAATATCTGGGCCGACCGCTACGACCGCGATCTGGTCAATGTCCTGGCCCTCGAAGACGAGATCACCGAGCAGGTCGCCGCCTCGATCGAGCCGGCCATGCTGCAGATGGAAGGCGCGCGCGCCGCCCGCAAGCCGCCCACCGACTTCAGCGCCCTGGACTGTCTGTACCGGGGCATGTGGCGCCTCAACAAGCTGACCCGGGAGTCGGACGAGGAGGCGTTCGTTCTCTTCCACGACGCGGTCCGCCTGGATCCCGAGCTTTCCCTCGGCCACAGCGGTATCGCCCGGGTCCACTACGGGCGGGCGATCTATGGCGCCTCCCCGACGCCCTTGGACGAGATGCGCGAATCCCACGCCGCGGCCCAGAGAGCGATCAAGCTCGATCCTCGCGACGCTTACGGCTACTTCGCCTCGGCGGGGGCCTGCCTCTATCTCGGCGATCACGCCGCCGCCCTGAACGATGCGCGCCGGGCTCTCACCCTCAACCCGAACTTCGCCTACGCTCAGTATCGCCTCGGACAGGTCCTGATCTTCAGCGGCTCGCCGGCCGACTCCGTCGCGCCCATCGAGCGGAGCCTGCGCCTGAGCCCCTACGATCCGCAGCTGGGGCCGATGCTGGAAACCCTGGCGCTGGCCCACTACCAGAGCGGGGATTACGCCACCGCCGCCCATCACGCCCGCATCGCCGGACGGATCACCGGCGGCGGCTCGTCAATCCTCGCCGCCGCCCTGGCCCGGATGGGCGAACTGGAGGAGGCGGCCGAAGCCTTCGGGCGGGCCAGCCGGACCCGACGCTCCACCCAACGGCCGATGCGCGCGCCCTACGCCGACGCCGCGCACCTGGACCACCTGCGCGAGGCTTATCGCCTCGCCGGAATGATGCCCAAACTCTAGCCGCCGGCGAGCGGGTGCTTGTCGGAGGGATAGCGGCTCTTGATGAGGATGGTGATGCCACCCTTGGTCTCGGCGGTGTCCGGGGCCTGCCAGGTGGTCAGCTCATAGTCGTAGCTGGGAGCCCAGGCGAAGGTGATGAGCGTCGGTGGGGTGGTGCTCAAGGCATGGTGGAGGGTGGCGCGCATGGCTTCGCTGATGCTGCCGGGGAGCTGGGCCAGGTAGCTCCTGAACGCCCGGTGCTCCACGGTGCCGGCTTCGGCGGCGAGGCCGGCCAGAGCATCGGCCAGGGACGCGCCGGGCGCGAAGATCGGGCCCCGGGCGACGAGGTCGTTGACGCTCGTCTCGCGAAAGGCCGCGTTGAGTTCGATCAGCGTGGTCTGCATTCTCGGCATGAAGTCGCTCCCCAATTCGACCGGCGCTCGCAAGCTTCCCGGCCTTCCTCGCCCCGCGGGCGCCGTTCAGATACCGGCAAGGGCCGCGGCCTTGTCAAGTGCGCCGGGCCGATCGGAGGGGCTCTCGAGGGTTGGCGGGAGTGGATTCGACGCCTCGCCTCTGCAGGCGACCTAGCGCCTCGCCATCCAGCTGAGGGCAAACCAGACCAGAAACACCGCCCCCGTCGCATAGATGGTCACGATGACACCGTGCAAGCCGGTCCGTGACCAGTAACGCGCGGGCGCCTCATGGCGCCCAATCGGCTGATTGTTCCAGCCCGTCCAGCGCCCGAGGCGCAAGCCCCACCAGATCTGAAACACCTGCACCGCGGCGAAGCCAGCCACGCACATGGCCAGAAGAAACATTCCAGCCGCCGCGAAGATCGGGAGGTGAAGGAAATAGGCGGCAAGGAAGGCGGCTGGCGCCAGCACAAACACAGACATGCCGATCGCGGCGGCGATCAGGTTCACCCTCAGAAAAGCGAGGAGCGCGCCATCGACCCCAGGGCCGGCTGGGTTCCATATCCGATCGAACGCGCGTCGAGGGCTTTTGGGCATCGAGTTCCAAAGCGGAGAGGCAGCCTGGGATAATCCCAAAACGGCACTCACCCAAATGCGCGACGGGCGGACGCGGAGTCGGCAAGAGAATCGGCGACCGCAACCAAATCGGCGTTCCGCTAGTAGTAAGCGGCGTTCATCCTCTACACTCCATCCATGCCCCCGTACCGCTCCCGCACCACCACCCACGGCCGCAACATGGCGGGCGCCCGCGGCCTGTGGCGGGCCACGGGCATGAAGGACGAGGATTTCGGCAAGCCGATCATCGCGGTGGCCAATTCCTTCACCCAGTTCGTGCCCGGCCACGTGCACTTGAAGGATCTCGGCCAGCTGGTCGCCCGCCAGATCGAGCGGGCCGGCGGGGTGGCCAAGGAGTTCGACACCATCGCCGTCGACGACGGCATCGCCATGGGCCACGACGGCATGCTCTATTCCCTGCCCTCGCGCGAACTCATCGCCGACAGCGTCGAATACATGGTCAACGCCCATTGCGCTGACGCCTTGGTGTGCATCTCCAATTGCGACAAGATCACCCCGGGGATGCTGATGGCCGCCCTCAGGCTCAACATCCCCGCCGTCTTCGTCTCCGGTGGCCCGATGGAGGCCGGCAAGGTCCAGCTGGCCGGATCAAGCCGCAAGATCGACCTCATCGACGCCATGGTCGCCGCCGCCGACGAGGCGGTCTCCGACGAGGATGTCAGGATCATCGAGCGCTCGGCCTGCCCGACCTGCGGCTCGTGCTCGGGGATGTTCACCGCCAATTCGATGAACTGCCTCACCGAGGCGCTGGGCCTCTCCCTGCCCGGCAACGGCACCACCCTGGCCACCCACGCCGACCGCGAGGCCCTGTTCCTCGAGGCCGGGCGGCTCATCGTCGCCCTGGCCCGGCGCTGGTATGAACAGGACGACGCCTCGGCCCTGCCGCGCTCGATCGCCAGCTTCGCCGGCTTCGAGAACGCCATGACTGTGGACATCGCCATGGGCGGCTCGACCAACACTGTCCTGCACCTGCTGGCCGCCGCCCACGAGGCCGGCGTCGACTTCACCATGGCCGACATCGACCGCCTGTCGCGGCGCACGCCATGCCTGTGCAAGGTCGCCCCCTCCAAGGCCGACGTCCACCTCGAGGACGTCCACCGGGCCGGCGGGATCATGGCCATCGTCGGTGAGCTCGACCGCGCCGGGCTGATCCACGCCGACGCTCCCACCGTGCACAGCGCCACCTTGCGGGCCGCCCTCGACCGCTGGGATATCGCCCGCGCCCCCGATGACGAGACCCAGAAGTTTTATCGCGCAGCGCCGGGCGGGGTGCCGACCCAGGTCGCCTTCAGCCAGGCGCGCCGCTTCGACGATCTCGACCTCGACCGCGAGGCCGGCGCCGTGCGCGCCGCCGCCCACGCCTTCTCCCAGGACGGCGGCCTGGCGGTGCTGACCGGCAACATCGCCCCCGACGGCTGCATCGTGAAGACCGCCGGCGTCGATGACTCCTTGCTGCGCTTTTCCGGACCGGCCCGGGTGTTCGAGAGTCAGGACGCGGCGGTGAGCGGCATCCTCACCGGCAAGGTCGTGGCCGGCGACGTGGTGGTCATCCGCTACGAGGGCCCCAAGGGCGGCCCGGGCATGCAGGAGATGCTCTATCCGACCAGCTACCTGAAATCGAAAGGCCTTGGCAAAGCCTGCGCCCTGATCACCGACGGGCGGTTTTCCGGCGGCACCTCTGGGCTCTCCATCGGCCACATCTCCCCCGAGGCGGCCGAGGGCGGCGCCATCGCCCTCATCGAGGAGGGCGACACGATCGAGATCGACATCCCGGCCCGGTCCATCGCCCTGGCCGTGCCGGAAGAGGAAATCGCCCGCCGCCGCGCCGCCAAGGGCCCGACCCCGTGGGCGACTCACGGCCGAACCCGCAAGGTCTCGGCAGCCCTTCAGGCCTACGCCGCCCTCACCACCAGCGCCGCCCGCGGGGCCGTCCGCGACGTGAGCCAGCTCACCCGGCCGGCGAGTTGAACGCGCTGGCGGTGGTGATCTCTCTCTTCCCCCCGCATCGGGGGGAAGTACGCCCGAAGGGCGGGATGGGGGGACGGACGCGCCGGCGTTTCCGATCCCCCAACCCCGGCGGAGTTTATCCTCGGGCGCGCGCTCCGCGCGACCCGGGGGCCGGTACTTCCCCCTTGTGAAGGGGGAAGAGAACACCGTGAAGTGAACTCAGGGGCAGCGGCATGACCATCCTCAGCACCTATTCCGGCGGCTACACCCTGGCCGCCGGCGGTATCCTGACCATCACCAAGACCGGAACCATCGGCGGGACGGGGCTGGCCGCCGACGCCGGCTCGACCACCGTCAACCAGGGCCTCATCGAGACCGCGGCCCAGGCCGGCGGCGCCGGTCTGGCCGGAACCGCGGCGGCGCGACTGACAGGGACCGGCGTCACCCTCGCCAACAGCGGGATGATTGTCGGGGGGACGGGCGGGTCTGGGGCCAACGGCTACGGGGCCTACTCCTATGGCGCGGGGCACGGTGGAAAGACTGGCGGCGCCGGCGGCTCCGGCGTGACCCTCGCATCCGGATCGATGACCAACACCAGATCGATTCTGGGCGGGACAGGCGGCGCTGGCGGGGCCGGCGCCTACGGGAAATTCACCGGGGGCCGCGGTGGCTATGGGGAAGTTGGGGGAGCCGCGGTCACGATCGACTCGGCGACCGTGACCAACACCGGCACGCTGACCGGAGGCGCGGGCGGAGTCGGCGGTATTGGAGGACCTAGCGCCCTGACGGGTGGCAATGGACGAAGTGGGGGAATTGGCGGGCCCGGAGTCCAGCTCGACACAGGCAAGCTCGTCAATCGAGGCGTGATCGTCGGCGGCGCCGGCGGCGTCGGGGGAAAGGGCGGAAGCGGCGCGTTGGGCGGCGGGAGCAACGGCGGAACCCAGGTGAATGGCGACGGAGTAGACACGTACGGCGTCGGAACCATCGTCAACGCGGCCGGTGGCGTGATCTCAGGCTATTTCGGCGTGTCGGGCGTGTTCGGTCCCATCACCTTGATCAATTTCGGCACGATCATCGGCGAAGGTCGGGACTGCGTGGACTTTTCCGATATAGGCAATGAGATCATCGCCGAACCCGGATCCGTGTTCGTGGGCCTCGTCGGGGGCACGCTGTTTACCCTCGACGGCGGCGTGGGCACGATCACCAATCTTGGAAGCATGGCTATGCTGACGGGCGCGGTCAGCGCCGATCTCAAAGGCTTCAGTTCCTATGACATTACCTCCGGCGGCGCGTGGACTTTGGCCGGTTCGTCGAGCCTGGCGGCTTCCCAGACCCTGACGGTCGGCGCCGGGGCGATCGTCCGGCTCTCGGGTTCCAGCCTCGCCGATGGCGGCGTGGTTCAGGTCACCGGGCTTTCGACGGCCGTCGCGCGCCTGCTGATCAACGGCGCCGACACGATCTCCGGCGGCGGGACCGTGGTCCTCAATGGCGCCGGCCACATCGTCGCCAGCGCCTCCGGCGGCGCTCTGACGATCGCCGGTGCGACCCTCTCCGGCGGCGGCGCCATCGAAGGATCGCTGAGCATCGCCAACGACGCCGGCTCGGTCATCGACGCCGACAGCGGCGTGATGCTGATCGACACGGGAAAGACCCTCGCCAATGCCGGCGCCGTCGAGTCGGCCGGGTCGGGAACCCTGCTGCTGCGCGACACCGTCCTCGGCGGCGGCGGCGTGGTGACCGATGGCCACAAGCTGCAGCTCGACGGGGCGAGCATATCGGACGGGTCGCTGAGCATCGCCGCCGGCGCGCTCCTGCAATCCACGACCCACGGCGGTGCGATCGACCTCGGCGGCGGAACCGTCGCCAACGCCGGAACCATCGATGGGGCCTTGGGAGGGCTGACGATCACCGGCGACGTGGCGAACGCCGGCCTCGTCGAGGCGGTCAACGGCTCTCTGACCGTCTCGGGTGCGATAGGCGGCGCCGGCTCGACGCGGATATTCGGGACCGGTGTCCTGGAAGTCGAAGGCGCCCTTGGCCAGAACGTCACCTTCGCGGCCGGCAATGGCGCCGCCCTGATCCTCGCCGACAGCGCGGATTTCACCGGCAAGGTCTACGGTTTCAGCAAGCTCGACGTGATCGAGCTGAGCGGCCTTTCCCTTTCGTCGGATACCTTCACCTACGCCGGCTCGGCGGCCGGCGGTACGCTGACCGTGCGCGATTCCGCGCTCGCCGTGGTCGCGACGATCAAGTTCAGCGGAGACTATCTGAACGGCGCGTTCCAGTTCGGCGCCCAGGGCGCCCACAGCGGCGTCGTCTTCGTCCCCGTCGCGGCGCCGGCGGCGTCACGGCTCAGCGCGTCCATGGCGGCATTCGCCCCGACCGACGCTTCGGCCGCGGTCGGCTGGGAGGGCCCGCCGACCCCTCGCCCAGCCCTGCTGGCGGTGCGGCTGGCCGGCTAGGCATGGCTCGAACCCAGGCCGCCGACTATGGCGAGCGCCGCGCCGCCATCGTCGAGCAGGCGGCGAGGCTCTACGCCGAGAGCGGCTTCCTAGGCGCCTCGGTGGCCGACTTGGCCCAGGCGCTCGGGGCGTCCAAATCATTGATCTACCACTACTATGCCTCCAAGGAGGACATCCTCTTCGAGGTCATGGATTCGCACCTGCGGGCGCTCGCCGAAGCCGCCGAGGCGGTCCTCGCCCGCCCGCTGAGGCCGGAGGAGAAGCTGCGCGAACTGGCCCGGGCCTTCATGCGCCTCTACGTGGGGGCGGCCGCCCGCCACAAGGTTCTGCTCAACGAGCTCGACGCCCTGCCGCCCGCCCGCCGCGAGGAGATCGTCGGGCGCCAGCGGCGACTCATCGAGGCGGTGGAGGGCCTCATCACCGCCATCCAGCCCCGCCTGCCGCCCAGGCTGCGGCGGCCCGGCGCCATGCTCTTCTTCGGGATGATCAACTGGACCCACACCTGGTTCCACGAGGGCGGCGGGGCCAGCGCCGAGGAAGTCGCCGACCTCGCCGCCGACCTGACCCTGAACGGCCTGGCGGGGCTTTAGGGACTGCTTCTTTCCCCCCGCATCGAATTTAGGCATGCACACGTCTCGGTGGCGAGTGGCGAGTTGAGCCATCGCGGTCCTTCTCCCCTTGCGGGAGAAGGTGTCGGCGAAGCCGACGGATGAGGGGTCGACGGTTGATTGCCGAGTAATTTTCAGGGCTTAATCGGATAGGTCGACTGACCCCTCATCCGACCCGCTACGCGGGCCACCTTCTCCCGCAAGGGGAGAAGGAAGCCGCATCGGACGTCCGCAAGGCGATCAGCCGTCGTAATCCAGCACCACCCCTTCGCCGACCGGGGCGGCCTGGCAGGTGAGGATATAGCCCTGGTCGAGCTCGGCCTGGGTCAAGGCGTAGTTGGCCTTCATCTCCACCTTGCCGGAGACGAGCCTGGCCCGGCAGGTGGCGCACACCCCGCCCTTGCAGGCGAAGGGGGCGGCCAGACCGGCGGCGCGGGCGCTATCGAGGATGCTCCCCTTGTCGGCGTCGAAGGCGATCCGCGAGCGGCGGCCGTCGAGAATGATGGTCATCGGCTTGCCGCGCGCCGCCTCCTCCAGGCGCCGGGCCCGGGCGGCCTGGGCGGCGGAAATGGGGCCGGTGATGAAGCGCTCGATGAGGATCTTGCGTGGCGGAACCTGACGCGCCTTCAGCCCCGCCTCGACCGCGTCCATCATCGGCCCCGGACCACAGATGAAGAAGGCGTCGACCGTCTCCGCTTCGACCAGGTTCTCGAGGATCGCCTCGACCTTGTCGGCGTCGAGCCGACCGTTGAAGAGTTCGGCGTCCTCGTCCTCCTCCTCGAGGAAGTGGAATACCTCCAGGCGGTCCATGAACAGGTTCTTCAGTCCCGCCAGCTCCTCGAGGAACATCACTTGGGCGGCCGAGCGGTTGCCGTAGAGCAGGGTGAAACGACTCTTGGGCTCGACCGTCAGGGCGGTCTTGAGCAGGGAAAGGACGGGCGTGATTCCCGAGCCTCCGGCGAAGGCGACATAGGTCCGCGCCGCCGCCGGATCGAAGGTCCAGGTGAAGGCCCCGTGCGGGGCCATGACGTCGAGCGTCTCGCCGGCCGCCAGTTCGCTGTTCGCCCAGCCGGAGAACACCCCCTCGGCGATCTGCTTGATGGCGATGCGCAGTTCCCCCTCGTGCGGGGCCGCGCAGACCGAATAGTTGCGGCGCACCTCCTCGCCGGCGATCTCGCGCTTCACCGTCAGATGCTGGCCGGCCTGGAAGGCGAAGGCGTCGGCGAGCTCGGTCGGCAAGTCGAACTTCAGCGACACCGCGTCGGGCGTCTCGCGGCGGACCTCGGCGATCCGCAGGCTATGGAAACCGGCCGACATCTCAGTGGCACTTGAAGCGGTCGAACGGCTCGGCGCAGTCGAGGCAACGCCACAGGGCCTTGCAGGGAGTCGAGCCGAAGCGGCTCACTTCCTCGGTGTTTTCCGAGCCGCAGTGCGGGCAGGCAGGCGCCGCCTCGCGCAGTCGGGATGAGGCGGGGGGCGGGGCGATGCCGTAGGCGAGGAGCTTGGCGCGGCCCTCGGGGGTGATCCAGTCGGTGGTCCACGGCGGGTCCAGGCGAGTGACGAGGCGCGTGTCGGCGAGGCCGGCCTGCGCCAGGGCGGCCCGGATCGCCGTCTCGATCGCCGCGGTGGCCGGACAGCCGCTGTAGGTCGGGGTGATGGCGACCGTGCGCCCGTCGGGATCGATGTCGCGGACGATGCCGAGATCGAGCACCGTGACGACCGGGATCTCCGGATCGGCGACGCCGGCCAGCACCTCGCGGATG
>DASXIE010000138.1:0-6863 GCA_036498165.1 Caulobacteraceae bacterium | reverse complement strand
CAGCGCCACCTCGACGTGGCTCAACGGCCGGCGCTTCCGCGAGGACCTCGAGGTGGCGCTGGAGAGGCCGGTGCGGCTGGCCAACGACGCCAACTGCCTGGCCCTTTCAGAGGCCATCGACGGCGCGGCGGCGGGCGAGCGTGTCGCCTTCGCTGTCATCCTCGGCACCGGTTGCGGCGGCGGTCTGGCGGTGGATGGCCGGCTCGTCGAGGGCGCGTCGGGCATCGGCGGCGAATGGGGCCATGCCCCCCTTCCCTGGCCCGGCCCCGGCGAAACCCCCGGCCCCATCTGCTGGTGCGGCCTCGTGGGCTGCCTGGAGACCTGGGTTTCCGGCTCGGGCCTGGCCCGCGACCACTCCGCGCGCGGCGGCGCGCCGTTGACCGCCGAGGCCATCGTAGAGGGCGCGCGGGGCGGCGAGGCCGCCTGCGCGGCGAGCCTTGATCTCTATCTGGGCCGGCTGGGGCGGGGACTGGCGATGATCTGCAACATCCTCGATCCGGACGTGATCGTATTCGGCGGCGGGATGTCCAAGGCCGGGGAACTGTACGAGCGCCTGCCGGGCAAGATCGCCCCCTTCGTCTTCGCGGACGCCTGGGCCGGCCGCCTCGCCCCGGCGCGTTGGGGCGACGCCTCGGGGGTGCGCGGCGCAGCCCGGCTGTGGGACTAGGGTCATGCGCCTGCAGATCCTCCGCGCCGCTCATCGCACGCCTTCGCCATGGAAGAACGGGGGCGGGGTCACCTTTCAGATCGCCATGTCGCCGGAGGGGGCCGATCTGGCCGCTTTCGACTGGCGAGTGAGCGTCGCCCGGGTGGAGGCCGGCGGCCCGTTCTCCCGCTTTGAGGGCGTCGACCGACTGATGCTGGTCCTCGACGGACGTCTCGAGCTCGACTTTGCCGGTGAGCGCCTCCTGCTGGATGAGACTTCCTCGGCGGCCGTCTTTCCCGGAGAGGCAGAAGTCAGCGCCCTCACCCCCACCGCGCCTGTCACCGACCTCAACCTCATGGTCCGCCGCGGCGCCTTCATGGCGAGCCTGGCGCGACGCGCGATATCGGGCTCCGCCGCCGTGGTTTGCCAGGATACGACCCTGATCCTCGGTCCTTCGCCCCTCAGGCTAGTCGTCGGGCCCGAACGCCGTGAGCTCGCGCCAGGCGATGTCCTGCGCATCGACGCCGCCCGCGGGGCCGTGGCGCGGCTGAACCCGCAAGAGCCCGGAGACGTCATCGTCGCCCACATCAACACCGTGAGGTGAGCGCCTTCGCTTCGTTGACACTGCCGGGCAAAGCTCGTGAAATGTCACCGGGCGGTCGGCGTGGGCGGGCTAATCTGCGGAGGACCGAACGATGGGACTGTTCGACCAACTCAGCGGCATGTTGGAGAGCGGCGGCGAGGGCCAGAGCGGCAATATCGTCGGCGCCCTGCTGTCGGGCGCCGGCGGCGCGGCGCCGGGCGGCGGCGGCCTGGGCGGCGTGCTCGAAACCCTGTGCGCCAACGGCTTCGCCCAGCACGTGGAATCGTGGACCGCCGGCGAACATCTGCCGATCAGTCCCCAGGAACTCGAATCGGCGCTGGGCAGCGCGCAGGTCCAGCAAATGGCCCAGGCGTCCGGTCTCCCGGTGGGCGATTTCCTGCAGCACCTCGCCCAACACCTGCCGGCCGCAGCCGCGGCGACGAGTGGCAACTGAGAAGACCCTGCAACCCTTGACCCGGAGAACCCCATGAAGACCCAGATCGTGGCCGCCATCGCGGCGATGTCCCTCGCCTCCACCAGCGCCGGGGCCGGCTGCCTCGGCGGGGCGGTGGTCGGCGGTGTCGCCGGCCACATGGCCCATCACCATGCCATCGCCGGCGCGGCGGCCGGCTGCGTCGTCGGCCATGAACTGGCGGTGCGCAAGAAGAAGCGCCTGGCCGCCCAGCGCGCCGCCGCCAAGGCCGCCGCCGGCCATCCGCCCGCCGCCGCGGCGCACGCACACTAAGACCCTCTGGCGAAAGGCGAGAAGGCGGGCGAATTTCGCCAATCAAGACGCGACGTATGGCTCAGTTGGGCCTATGAAGGTCGGGCGCGGCGCCGCGGCCGGGCGAAACTCCGCTGCGGCCGCCTCAGCCCAGGAGTCGCCCATGCCGCCTCAGAACCGTCCGCCGCCCCGGCCCCTGCCGCCCGGCCAGCGCTTCAAGCCGCAGATCGAGAAGGCCCTGGCCAACGGCTTCGACTCCGCGAGCCTTGTGCTGCAGCTCACCTTCACCGACGCCGCCAAGCTGAAGCGCGACCCCAACATCTCCCTCGAGGACCTGAGCTTCCGGGGCGGCGAAATGCGCTACCTCGGCGTCAAGGTTGTGGAAGGCGGCGCCGACGCCAGCTCACTGGTGATCCTGAACGCCTGACCCTCGAAAACTGGAGGGGGCGCTGTAGTATCCGCCACCCGTCCCCGCTCGCGGTCCACCCTCCCCTCCTTCCCCTTGATGGGGAAGACTTTCCCCGAAGGGCCGGATGGGGAGGAACGGCGTCCCCCAACGGTACCGTTTCGATGGCCCTCCCCGCGAGGGGAGGGACAAAAGCGCGAGCTACTGCTCACGTCTGATGAGTGGCCAGCAGCAGGCTGGTTTCGGTGGCCGAGATGCCGTCGATGAGGCGGATGGCGTCCAGGGCGGCGCTGAAGCCGGCCAGACTGTCGGTCTCCAACTCGGCGATCATGTCCCAGCGGCCGTTGGTCATGTGCACCGAACGGATCTCGGGGAAGCCGCGCAGGCGGCGCAGCACCTGGCCCGAGCGCTCGCCCTCGACGGCGATGGCCATGATCGCCCGGACGCGATCGGAGGCCTCGCGCACCCGGATGGTGAAACCGCCTATGTCGCCGCGCGCGACCATGCGGTCGATGCGGTTCTGCACCGTCCCCCGCGAGACCTTCAGGGCCTTGGCCAGCGCCGCCACCGGGGTGCGGGCGTTGGCGCGCAGCAGGGTGATCAGCCTGCGGTCGGTTTCGTCCATGCGGTTCCCGCCATAACGTCAGCGCTGCCTGGCATAATGACAGGAATGGACCGTTTTGCGAAGGGTTTGCCTGCTGTTCGCTAGCACCCAAGTGCGCCATCTCTGATGGGAACAACCGCAACTGAGTCGGCCTACGGAGACCGCATGATCCCCCGCCCCACTTTCCTGATGACCGACCCGGAGCATTTCCAGGTCGCTTACGAGATCAATCCGTGGATGAAGCCGGCGGCTTGGAGCGACGATCCGGCCGCCCACCAGCGCGCCGCCCGGGCCGGCTGGGAAGCCCTCAAGAGTGCTCTCGAGCACGCCGGCGCCGATGTCAGAGTGATGGGCGGCGTCGCCGGCCTGCCCGACCTCGTCTTCCCGGCCAACGCCGCGGTGGTGCTCGACGGGAAGGCCCTGGTGGCCCGCTTCCGCTTCCCCGAGCGGGCCGGAGAGGCGCCGCACTTCCACCGCGCCCTGGACTGGCTACGCCGCGAGGGCGTGGTCAGCGAGGTCTGCGACATCGAAGACGTCTTCCAGGAAGGGGCCGGCGACTGCATCTGGGACGCCAATCGCCGCCTCTTCTGGGCGGCCAGCGGACCGCGCTCTGGCCCGGACAGCCTGAAAGTCATCGGCGACTATTTCCAGCGCCCGGTGGTCCACTTGCCGCTGGCCACCGAGGCCTACTACCATCTCGACACCTGCTTCTGCCCATTGAGCGGCGGCGAGATCCTCTACTATCCGCCGGCCCTCTCGGAGGCCGCCCGCCGGGCCCTCTTCGAGCACACCACGCCCGACCAGAGGATCGAAGCCACCGACGCGGACGCGCGGGCTTTCTGCGTCAACGCCGTGAGCCTAGGCCGCAAGCTGATCATGGCCCGGCCGGCCGCCGCCCTGCACGACCGCCTGGCCGAGCGCGGCTACGACGTCATTGGGATCGATCTGGAGCCTTTCATGCTCTCCGGCGGCGGGGCCTTCTGCATGACCCTGCGCCTCGACCTGGTCAGCGAGGCCGCCCCGGCGGTGCGCAGCCTGTCGACCGCGGCCGGACACTAAAGGAGACCACCCCCATGGCCGTCCGCCAGATGGACACCCCGGCCCGCACCGACTTCCTGGCCCTTGAGGCCGAGTACGGCGCGCGCAACTACAAGCCGCTGGATGTGATCCTGACCCGCGGCGAAGGCGTCCATGTCTGGGACGTGGACGGGCGGCGCTATCTCGACGCCCTCTCGGCCTATTCGGCGGTCAACCAGGGCCACTGCCACCCGCGCATCCTCAAGGCTATGACCGACCAGGCGGCGCGCCTGACCCTGACATCGCGGGCCTTCCGCAACGACCAGCTCGGCCTCTTCTACGAAGAGTTTTGCACCCTCACTCGCTCCCACTCCGTTCTGCCGATGAACACCGGCGTCGAGGCAGTGGAGAGCGCCATCAAGGTGGCCCGAAAGTGGGGCTATGAAGTCAAGGGCGTGCCGAGCGGAGCGGCCGAGATCGTGGTCTGCGCCGACAATTTCCATGGCCGGACCCTCACCGTGGTCGGCTTCTCGACCGATCCGGTCGCCAAGACCGGCTTTGGGCCGTTCGGGCCGGGCTTCAAGGTCGTCCCGTTCGGCGACATCGCCGCCCTGGAGGCGGCGATCGGGCCCCACACCGTGGCCTTCCTGGTCGAGCCGATCCAGGGCGAGGCAGGGGTGATCATCCCCCCGGCCGGCTACCTCGCCGCCGCCCGCGAGCTTTGCACCCGCCACGACGTCATCCTGATTCTCGACGAGGTCCAGACCGGGCTTGGCCGCACCGGCAGGCTGCTGGCCGAGGAGCACGAGGGGATCGAGGCCGACCTCACCCTGATCGGCAAGGCCCTCTCGGGCGGCTTCTATCCGGTCTCGGCGGTGCTCTCCAACCGCGAGGTGCTGGGCGTACTGAAGCCCGGCGAGCACGGCAGCACCTTCGGCGGCAATCCCCTCGCCTGCGCGGTGGCCCGCGAGGCGCTCAAGGTCCTGATCGAGGAGGGGATGATCGACAACGCCGCCCGCCAAGGTGAGCGCCTGATGGCCGGGCTGAAGGAACTGCGCAGCAACGTCGTCAAGGAGGTCCGCGGCCGAGGCCTGATGGTGGCGGTGGAATTGCATCCCAAAGCCGGCGGGGCGCGCACCTACTGCCAGGCGCTGCAGGGACGCGGCCTCCTCTGCAAGGAAACCCACGACCACACCATCCGCATCGCCCCCCCCCTCGTCATCACCAGCGACCAGATCGACTGGGTGGTCGAACAGTTCGAGGCCGTGCTTCAGGGCTGAGCCCTTGGCTTGTCCGCTCCCTCTCCCCACTTGCTGAGCTTCACAGCGATCGGGAGAGAGAGATGACTGGAACCGCCCTCATCGTCGGCGCCTCGCGCGGCATTGGCCTGGGTTTGGCCGGCGAAATGGCAGGCCGCGGATGGGATGTCGTGGCCACGGTCCGCGACTTGGAGAAAGCCAAGGATCTGATCGCCCTGGCCGACAAGTCGGGCGGCAAGCTAAGGATCGAACTGGTCGACACCGCCGAGGCCGGCTCGCCGGAAGCCTTGCGCGAGCGCCTGTCGGGCGAGACCTTCGACGTCCTGGTGGTCAACGCCGGCATCGGCGGCCCGCGCGACAAGAACCCGCGCACGGTCAGCCACGATGAATTCTGCCACCTCTTCGTGACCAATTCCCTGGCCCCGGTGCGCCTGGCCGAGATATTCTCCCGCCAGATCGCGGCCAAAAGCGGCGTCGTCGGCTTCATGACTTCCGTGCTCGGCAGCGTCGAGGGGGCCAGCGCCGGGGGCATGGAACTCTACCGGGCCAGCAAGGCGGCGCTCAATTCCTTCACTCGCAGTTTCGCCGCCCGCCACAAGGACCAGGACTGGGCGGTGCTCTCCCTGCACCCCGGCTGGGTGAAAACCGACATGGGCGGCCCGAGCGCGGCCATCGATGTCGCCACCTCCGTCAAGGGCCTCGCCGAGGTCATCGAGCGGGCCCGGAAGGACCGCAAGAGCGGCTACTTCGACTACAAGGGCGACACCATTCCCTGGTAGGGGGGATCGTGGGTTTCAATTCAAACACACGAAATGCGGATTCTGGAGCCGCCGTGTTGCAGGCCGGTGACTCTGTCCTGGTCACCGGGGCGACGGGGTTTGTCGGCTCGGCGGTGCTGCGGGCGTTGGCCGCTCGCGGGGCGAAGGTCAGGACGCTCGCCAGGGCGGGGAGCTTGCGGAGTAATCTCGAAGGCGTCGACTGCGAGATAGCCGTCGGCGACATGACCAACCCGTCCGCGGTTGGCGAGGCCATGGCCGGGATGCGGTTCGTCTTCCACGTCGCCGCCGACTATCGCCTTTGGGCGCGCGACCACGACGAGATCATGCGCGCCAACTGCGAGGGTACCCGCGTGATCATGGAGGCGGCGCGCGCCGTCGGGGCGGAGAAGATAATCTACACTTCCTCGGTGGCGACGCTGAACGCAGGCCGCGAGGCGATCGACGAGACCTGCCCGCTACCCGACGGCGAGGGCATCGGAGTCTACAAACGCAGCAAGGTCGCCGCCGAGCGGCTGGTCGAGCGCATGGCCGCGGCCGGCCTGCCGGTGACCATCGTCCTGCCATCCACCCCGATCGGCCCCCGCGACATCAAGCCGACGCCAACGGGACGGATCCTGGTCGAGGCGGCGGCCGGCCGCATCCCGGCCTTTCTCGATACGGGGCTCAATCTCGTCCATGTCGACGATGTCGCCGCCGGACATCTCCTGGCCCTGGAGCGCGGCCAGCTCGGCGAGCGCTACATTCTTGGCGGCCAGGACGTTAGCCTGCGCCAGCTTCTCGCCGACATCGCCGCCCTGACCGGCCGCCGGGCCCCGACGCTCGGTCTGCCCCGCGCGCCCCTCTAT
>DASXIE010000137.1:0-5469 GCA_036498165.1 Caulobacteraceae bacterium | reverse complement strand
CAGCAGCTCCTCGGCGGTCGCCGCCTGGCCGGAGAGGCCGGCGGCGCGCCAGAACGGCTCGCCGTAGGCCACCGCGATCTTGATGATCGCCCCCATGGGCATGCGCTGCTGCAGCCCGTCGCGCTCCGCCGGCAGGTGCGGCTCGAACTGGATGCGCTGGGCCGGGCCCGGCGGCAGGGCGACGATGGCGAAGCGGCCGGTGAAATCGCCCTTGTCGGTGGTCACGGTGACGCCGTCCGCATCCTGGACGATGCGCCGGACCGGCGCGTTCAGCACCACCGCCTCGCCCAGTTCCTCGGCCAGGCGGGCGGTGATCTGGTGCATGCCGCCGACGAACTTGTCCTGCAGCATGCCGCCCTTGACCTCCATCAGGTGCTCCAGCCCGCCGTTGCTGCGCAGGGCGTCGAGGAACCACAGGTAGGAGATCTGGCCGGCCTCGGCGGCCCATGTCCCGCGCGAGACGAGGCGGGCGAAGGCCCGCGCCGAGGCGGTCTTCAGATGGCGCACGATCCAGCTTTCCAGGGTCATGGCGTCCCATTCGCGGGCCCTTGGGGCCGTCCACGGGGCCCCGGCGGGCACGGTCAGCATGTCCCGCCGCCACAGGTGCTGCAGCCGCGCCAGCTCGAGCAGGGCCAGCGGCGGCATGGCCGGGACGTCGCTGCGCGAAACTGTCAGCTTGCCGGCGAGCTGCAGCATCACCTTGCCCGTCTCGTACTGCGGGTAGGTGGCGATTCCCAGCCGCCTGGCTTCGGCGAGAAGGGCGTGGTGGCGCGCCCCCGCCCACTGGCCGCCCACATCGGCCACCGCTCCGGCCACTTCCGACCGCTTGAGCCGGCCGCCGACCCGCCCGTCGGCCTCCAGGACGATCACCCCGCAGCCGAGGTCGGAAAGTTCGCGGGCCGCCTTCAGGCCCGCCATCCCGGCCCCGACCACGATCACCTCAGCCGTGCGCTCCATGCCCTCGCCCTCGCCCTTCAGGGTAGCCGCCGCCCCACGCCCTCTCTACATCGAACGCGGACGAATTCGACCGCAAGAGACGGAGTTCGCGCGGCGACAAGGAGGCTTAAGTCCTGGCTTCGAGACCACATCAGGAGTTTTCGATGCTCGACAGGACCCCCATCGACGAGTCGCGCTGGGACGCCGTCGTCCGCCGCGACCCCGAGGCCGACGGCGCTTTCGTCTATTCGGTGCGCACCACCGGTGTCTACTGCCGGCCCTCGTGCGCCTCGCGGGCGGCGCGGCGCGAGAACGTCGCCTTCCACGCCGGCCCCGCCGAGGCCGAGGCGGCCGGCTTCCGCTCCTGCAAGCGCTGCCGGCCCACCGAGGCGGCGCTCGGCGAGCGCCACGCCGCGCTGGTCGCGGCCGCTTGCCGCACCATCGAGGCGGCCGAGACCCCGCCCAGCCTCGCCGACCTGGCCCGCACGGCGGACCTCAGCCCCCATCACTTTCATCGCCTGTTCAAGGCCGTGGTAGGGGTCACCCCCAAGGCCTACGCCGACGCTCACCGCGCCCACAAGGTTCGCGAGGGCCTCGCCGCCGGGGCCGGGGTCACCGAGGCGATCTACGACGCGGGCTTCAACTCCGGCGGCCGATTCTACGCCCGATCCGGCGAGGTTCTCGGCATGACCCCGACCCGCTATCGCCGAGGCGGCGAGCGGGCGGTGATCCGCTTCGCGGTCGGCCAGTCTTCGCTGGGCGCGATCCTCGTCGCGGCCACGCAGGCCGGCGTGTGCGCCATCCTCCTCGGCGATGATCCCGACGCCCTGGCCCGCGATCTTCAGGACCGCTTCCCGCGCGCCGAACTGATCGGCGCCGACGCGGCCTTCGAGGCGACGGTAGCCAGGGTCGTCGGCCTCGTCGAACACCCGCGCGCGCGCGTCGATCTGCCGCTCGATATCCGCGGGGCCGCTTTCCAGCAGCGGGTGTGGGCGGCCCTAAGCGAAATCAAGGCTGGCGAGACCGTCAGCTACGGCGAGATCGCCCGGCGGATCGGCGCGCCGCGCGCCGCGCGGGCGGTGGCCCAGGCCTGCGCCGCCAATCCCCTCGCCATCGCCATTCCCTGCCACCGGGTGGTGCGCCGCGACGGGGCGCTCGGCGGCTACGCCTGGGGCGTCGAGCGCAAGCGGGCCCTCCTCACGGCGGAGGCGGCGGCATGACGGCCTATTCGATCACCGGCCTGGCGGTCGAGCCCTTCCGCCCCTTCTTCGGCCTCGCCGAGGCGGCCCTGGCGGCTCACGGCATTGTCCGCATCCGCGCCGACGCCCCCACCGGCTATCCGTGCCGCGTCCTCCTCGCCGACGCCCGCCCCGGCGAGACCCTCCTTCTGTTGAACCATGAATACCAGAGCGCGGCCTCGCCCTATCGCGGCCGCCACGCCATCTTCGTCAACGAGGCGGCCACGGCCCCGGCCCGCTTCGAGAACGAGGTTCCGGCCATCCTCTCGCAACGCAAGGCCATCGCCCTTCGCGCCTTCGACAGGGCCGGTATGATGATCGACGCCGATCTCGTTCCCGGGGCGGAGGTGGAAGCGACCCTCCTGCGCCTCCTGGACAACGCGAAGACGGAATATCTCCATGCCCATAACCCCGCTCGGGGCTGCTTCGCCACCCGGATCGATCGCGCCTGAGCTTCCCTAGCCCGCCTTGCGGCTCCGCGAGCGGGACTTGCCGTGTTCGGCGGCCTTGGCCTTGCCGGCCAGGCTGGCGCGCAGGGCGGCCATCAGGTCGACGACGTTGGTGTCCTCCGGTTCGGCGGCGGCCACCGGCTTGTGGCCCTTCTGCTTGTCGGCGATCAGGGCCTTCAGGGCCGCCTCGTAGCGGTCGACGAACTGGTGCGGATCGAACGGCCCCTGCTGCTGGTCGATGATCTTCTCGGCGATGGCGATCATTGCCGCGTCGGGCTTGTCGTCGCTGATCCCGGCGAAGATTTCCTTCGGCTGGCGAACCTCGTCGTCGCTGCGCAGCGAACAGGCGAGGATGCCCTTGCCGTGCGGCTCCAGGGCCAGCAGCCGCTCCCGGGTGGACAGGACCACCCGGCCGAGGGCGATCTGGCCCGAGCGCTTCATCGCCTCCCGGATCACGCCGAACGCCTCCTGGGCCAGCTTGCCGTCGGGAGCGAGGTAATAGGGATGGTCCCAGTAGACCCGGTCGATGGAGTCTTCGGGAACGAACCTTTCGATGTCGATGGTCTTGGTGCTCTCCAGCTTGACCGCCTTGATCTCCTCGTCGGTGATCAGGATGTAGCGGCCCTTCTCGACCTCGTAGCCCTTGGCCAGCTTGGAGCGCTCGATCGGCCCGGTGTCCGGATCGGTGGTGATCATCCGGATCCGGTTGTTGGTCTTGGGATTGATGAGGTTGAAGTGGACATCGCCGCTGGCGTTGGTCGCCGTGTAGAGGGCCACCGGGCAGGTGACCAGCGACAGCTTCAAATGCCCCTGCCATGTCGGACGATAGGCCATGTGCGTTCTCCGGCCCCCCTTCGCGACTCGACTCAACGGCCCCGGGCTCGATTCGTTCGGCGGAACCGCCGCGCCGAGCGGTCCGTTGGCGGGCGGGGCGGGCTGGAGCGGCGCGACAATGGCGAAACTTGCCGGCTATGTCGGGCCGCGCGCCCGGCGATGGGGCTCGATCCTCGAGGCGGTCGCCAAGGACTTCATGGCCGACCAGATCCCGATGATCGCGGCCGGGGTGACCTTTTACACCCTGCTGGCCATCTTCCCGGGGATCGCCGCCGCCGTCTCCCTCTATGGCCTGGTGGCCGACGTGAAGGCCGCCGAGCAGAACATCGACGTTCTTTCCCGCATCATGCCCGGCGGGGCGATCGAGGTGATCGGCGACCAGATGAAGATGCTCGCCGGTGGCCACACTGGCGGCCTCTCCCTCGCCTTCGCGATCAGCCTCGCCACCTCGATCTGGAGCGCCAACGGGGCGATGAGCGCGGTGATCACCGGCCTCAACGTCGCCTATGAGATCAAGGAGCGCCGCGGGTTCGTCCGCCGCACCCTGACCTCCCTCGCCTTCACGGTGGGGTTCCTCGTCTTTGGGATCGCTCTGATCGCCATTGTCGCGGCTGGGCCGGCGGTGCAGGCCCTGCTCGGCGGGCCCGCGGCATTGGTTTTCGATCTTGTCAGCTGGTCGGTCCTCTTCCTGATCCTGCTGGTCGGTCTCGCCATCCTCTATCGCTACGGGCCCAGCCGCCAGAAAGTGCGCTGGCGGTGGATCACCTGGGGGAGCGGCGCGGCGGTCTTGCTCTGGCTGGCCATGTCGGCCGGCTTCAGCCTCTACGTCGGCAATTTCGCTCACTACAACAAGACCTACGGCTCCCTGGGCGCGGTGATCGGTTTCATGGTCTGGCTCTACCTGTCCGCCATGGTCATCCTGGCGGGCGGCGAACTGAACGCCGAGCTGGAGAAGCATGACTCCGGCGGATCGATTGGGCGGAATTGACCGTTCCCACAGCGGCGTAAACAAGGGAGTCCCCCATGGCCGCCGCCAAGCTCGCCCGTTACCGCCAGAAGCGCGATTTCTCGGTCACCGCCGAACCGTCGGGCGACGACGCCAAGGTCCAGCCATCCAACCGCCGCCGCTACGTCATCCAGAAGCATGCCGCCAGCCGCCTGCATTTCGACCTGCGCCTGGAGGACGACGGGGTCTTCAAGTCCTGGGCGGTGACCAAGGGCCCCTCGCTCGATCCGCACGATCGCCGCCTCGCCGTCGAGGTCGAGGATCACCCGCTCGACTACGGCGACTTCGAGGGCACCATCCCCAAGGGCCAGTACGGCGGCGGCACGGTGCAGCTGTGGGATCGCGGCTATTGGGCGCCTGAGCCGGGCTTCGACAACGTCGGCAAGGCGCTCAGGGAAGGCGAGCTGAAGTTCGTCATGGAGGGTGAGCGGCTGCACGGCGGCTGGGTGCTCGTGCGCCTGCGCGGCGACGAGAAGTCAAAACGCGGCAATTGGCTGCTGATCAAGCACCGCGACGACGCGGCGGTGGAGGGGAACGGCGGGGCCATGGCGGCGGAGGACCGCTCGGTCGCCTCGGGCCGCACCATGGCCAGGATCGCCGCCGGGGCTGGAAAGGAAGCCAGGCCGTTCATGACCGCCAGCGCCACGGCCGCCGACGCCGTCTGGCAGAGCCGCGAGAACGCGGGCTCGACCGCCGCCGCCTCGCCTGAGCCGGCCTCGCGCCCCGCCGCCAAGGCCAAGGCCCTCGCGACGATCCCGGCCTTCATCGCCCCGCAGCTGTGCAAGCTCGAGGCCAAGCCGCCGGGCGGCTCCGGCTGGGCCCACGAGATCAAGTTCGACGGCTATCGCATGCAGCTGCGCAGCCTCGGGGGCAAGGCGACGCTCCTCACCCGCAAGGGACTCGACTGGTCGGAGAAGTTCGGCGCCATCGTCGCCGCCGGCGCGAGGCTCGGCGACGGTGTCCTCGATGGCGAGGTGGTCGCCCTCGACCACACCGGAGCGCCCGA
>DASXIE010000136.1:0-5572 GCA_036498165.1 Caulobacteraceae bacterium | reverse complement strand
CGGGGGGCGGCGCGCCTTCGGCGAGGTGAGTGACGCCGGCCGGGATGTTCCACACGAGCCAGTGAACAAAGGGCGCCGCGCCGGGGGCGTCGGGATCCTCGAGGACGAGGGCGTAGGCCCGGGCGGCCGGTGCGGCGCTCCAGTTCACCGGCAACGAGCGGTTCGCGCCGTAGGCGCTGTTGGCGGCGGCGATCGCTCCGGCCGGACCGATCGCGGCCGAATGAACGGCAAGGCTCGCGGCCGGTCGGCCGACCTCCGCCAGGACGAGGGTCTTGGCGACGCTTGGCCGGGCGCAGCCGGCGGTGAGAGCGAGGGCGGCCATGAGGGCGATGCGGGCGGGCCGAATTTCATAACGTTTTGGCATAGACGACGAATCCCGAGCGTTGCGCCACCTTGTCGTAAAGCGTCATGGCCGTGGCGTTGGTTTCATGGGTCTGCCAGTACACGCGCCTGGAGCCGGCCCGGGCGGCGGCGTCGTAGACCGCCTCGATGAGGGCCCGCCCGACGCCCTGGCCGCGCGCCGCCTCGTTGGTGAAGAGATCGTTCAGGTAACAGATCGGCGCGATCGCCGTGGTGCTGCGGTGATAGAGGTAGTGGGTGAGGCCGATGAGGGCGCCGTCACGCTCGGCGACGAGGGCGTGGACCGGCTCGGCGGCATCGAAGAACCGGGCCCAGGTCGCCGCGGTGATCGCCGGCTCGAGGGCGGTGGGGCCAAAGCGGCCATAAAAGGCATTGTAGCCGTCCCACAGGGGCTCCCACCGGGCGCGGTCGTCCTCGCGGACGGGGCGGATGGCGAGCCGGGCGGTCATCATCGGGCGATGATGCTCTAGCGCGGCGGCGCGGGATAGGCTTTACAGGCGCCGCAATTCTTCCGCGGCCACGAAGGTCTTGAAAAACTGTCCATGTGCAATCAGCGCCAAAACTACCTTTTCACGAGCGAAAGCGTCTCGGAGGGTCACCCCGACAAGGTCGCCGACCGCATCAGCGACACCGTGGTCGACGCATACCTGGCCGCCGACCCGCAGGCGCGGGTGGCCTGCGAGACCCTGGTGACCACCAACAAGATCGTCCTGGCCGGCGAGGTAAGGGGGCCGGAGGGCGTGATCGCCGGGCTGGAGGACAAGGTCCGCGCCGCGATCCGCGACATCGGCTACGAGCAGAGCGGCTTCCACTGGAGGAACTCGACCTACGAGTGCCACCTGCACAGCCAGTCGGCCGACATCGCCATGGGCGTCGACGCCAGCGGCAACAAGGACGAAGGGGCGGGCGACCAGGGGATCATGTTCGGCTACGCCACCAACGAGACCCCCGAGCTGATGCCGGCCACCCTGCAGTATTCACACAACATCCTGCGCACCCTGGCCAAGGCCCGCCACAAGGACGCCTCGCTCGGCCTCGAGCCCGACGCCAAGAGCCAGGTGACCCTCGTCTACGAGGGCGGCAAGCCGGTCCGCGCCGCGTCGATCGTGCTCTCCACCCAGCACCGCGATGGGCTCACCCCCGGCGACATCGCCGAGATCGTGCGGCCCTACATCCTCGAAGTCTTCCCCGAAGGCTTCGTCGATGACCAGACCGCCTGGCACATCAATCCGACCGGCAACTTCGTCGTCGGCGGTCCGGATGGCGACTGCGGCCTGACCGGGCGCAAGATCATCGTCGACACCTATGGCGGGGCGGCGCCACACGGCGGCGGGGCCTTCTCCGGCAAGGATCCGACCAAGGTCGACCGCTCGGCCGCCTACGCCTGCCGGTACCTGGCCAAGAACGTCGTCGCCGCCGGTGTCGCCGACCGCTGCACCATTCAGATCGGCTACGCTATCGGGGTTTCCGATCCCTTGAGCTTCTACGTCGACCTGCACGGCGCCGACCGGGCCGATCCGGCCCGGCTGGAAGAGATCCTGCCGCAGATGATCGGTGGCGCGACGCCCCGGGCGATCCGCGAGCACCTTGGCCTCAACAAGCCGATCTACGCGCGCACAGCGGCCTATGGTCACTTCGGCCGCACGCCGGACGCCGACGGCGGCTTCTCGTGGGAGAAGACCGACCTCGCCGAGAAGATCCGCGCGGCCGTCTAGCGCTTTGTCGCGCGGCGGCCCAGATGCTAGAGCGCAGCCATGCCCAGCCTCAGTGACCTTCGGCGCCAGTTCATCGACTATTTCGCTGCGCGCCAGCATCGCGTCGTGCCCTCGGCGCCGCTGGTCCCGCAAAGCGATCCCAGCCTGCTCTTCGTCAATGCCGGCATGGTCCCGTTCAAGAACATCTTCACCGGCGCCGAGAGCCCGCCGGCCCCGCGCGCGGTCAGCTCGCAGAAGTGCGTGCGGGCCGGCGGCAAGCACAACGATCTCGACAATGTCGGCTATACGGCGCGCCACCTGACCTTCTTCGAGATGCTGGGGAATTTCTCGTTCGGCGACTACTTCAAGGCCCAGGCCATCGAGTACGCCTGGACCTTCGTCACCCGCGACCTGGGCCTTCCGAAGGACCGCCTGCTGATCACGGTTTACAACGAGGACGACGAGGCCGCCGCCCTGTGGCGCAAGATCGCCGGCCTGCCCGGCGACAAGATCATCCCCATCGCGGGGAGCGACAACTTCTGGTCGATGGGCGACACCGGTCCGTGCGGCCCGTGCTCGGAAATCTTCTTCGACCATGGTCCCGGCGTCGAAGGTGGCCCGCCCGGCTCTCCTGACGAGGACGGCGACCGGTTCGTGGAAATCTGGAACCTGGTCTTCATGCAGTTCGACCAGGAAGGCGAGGGCAGGCGCACGCCGCTCCCAAAGCCGTCGATCGACACCGGCATGGGCCTCGAGCGCACCGCCGCGGTGCTGCAAGGCGTGACGAGCGTCTTCGAGACCGACCTTTTCCTCGCCCTGATCGCCGCCAGCGAGGCGGCCACAGGCGTGGCGGCGCGGGGCGAGGCCGGCGCCTCGCACCGGGTCATCGCCGACCACCTGCGCTCGACCAGCTTCCTGATCGCCGACGGCGTCACCCCCTCCAACGAGGGCCGCGGCTACGTGCTGCGGCGGATCATGCGGCGGGCCATGCGCCACGCCTTCCTGCTGGGGGCCAAGGAGCCCCTGATGCACCGCCTCGTCCCGACCCTGGTGGAGCAGATGAGCGACGCCTATCCCCAGCTCACCCGCGCTCAGCCGGTCATCGCCGAGACCCTGCGCCAGGAGGAGGAACGCTTCCACCGCACGCTCGGCCGCGGCATGGCCCTGCTCGACGAGGCCTCCGCTCACCTGGGCGAGGGCGACGTGCTGCCAGGCGAGACGGCGTTCAAGCTCTACGACACCTACGGCTTTCCTCTCGATCTCACCGAGGACGCCGTGCGGGCGCGGGGAATCAGCGTCGATGTCGCCGGTTTCGACAAGGCCATGGACGCTCAGCGGGCCCTGGCGCGAGAGAACTGGGCCGGATCTGGTCAGCAAGCCCAGGGGGCGGTGTGGCTGGCCCTTCGCGAGCGGCTAGGCCCAACGGTCTTCAACGGCTACGAGGCCGACGAGGGCGAAGGCGAGGTCCTGGCCCTGGTCAGGGACGGCGAGGAGGTGTCGGCCGCCGGGTCCGACGAGACCGTCTGGGCCCTCTTCGACCGCACCCCCTTCTACGCCGAAAGCGGCGGCCAGGCCGGCGACCGCGGCGAGATTTCCTGGGCCGGCGGCGCGGCCAGGGTCAGGGATGTCCACAAGCAGGCCGGCGACCTGCACGCCCATGCCTTGGAGATCACGGGCGGGACGCTGAAGGTCGGCGATCGCGCCCGGCTCACTGTCGATGGCGAGCGGCGGGCCCGCACGCGGCTCAATCACTCCGCCGCCCACCTCGTCCACGCGGCGCTCGGCCATGTGCTCGGCCCCCACGTCGCCCAGAAGGGCCAGCTTGTCGACGGCGACCGCATGCGCTTCGACTTCAGCCACGGCGGCCCGCTGAGCGGAGGCGAGATCGACGCCATCGAGGCCGAGGTCAACGCCGTCATCCGCCAGAACCTGCCGGCCGAAACCCGCGAGATGAGCCCCCAGGCCGCCATCGACGCCGGGGCCGTGGCCCTCTTCGGCGAGAAGTACGGCGACAGCGTCCGGGTGCTCACCCTCGGCCGCGCGCTCGACGGCGAGGGGGCCTATTCGGTGGAGCTGTGCGGCGGCACCCACGTGGCGCGGACCGGCGATATCGCCCTCTTCAAGATCATCTCCGAGCAGGGGATCGCGGCGGGGGTGCGGCGGATCGAGGCCCTCACCGGCGAGCCGGCGAGGCGCTGGCTCCTCGATCAGGCGGCCGTGGCCAGGCGTCTGGCCGATCAGTTCAAGGTCCCCGTGGCCGAGGTCTCCGCCCGCGTCGATGCGCTCGAGGCGCAGCGCCGCCGGCTCGAGAAGGACCTGGCCGACGCCAAGCGCCAAATGGCTCTCGGCGGCGGCTCCGGCCCGGTCACCCCGGCCCTCGAAGACGTCGGCGGGGTCAAGTTCGACGGCAAGGTCGTCGAAGGCGTCTCGGCCAAGGACATGCGCCCGCTCGTCGACGCGGCGCGCAAGCGCCTGGGGCAGGGCGGGGTGGTCGCCTATGCGGCGGTGAACGAGGGCAAGGCCTCGATCGCCATTGCCCTGACGCCCGATCTCGTCGGCCGTTTCGATGCGGCGGCCCTGGCGCGCCAGGCCGTCAGCGCCATGGGCGGACAGGGCGCCGGCGGCAAGCCCGACTTCGCCCAGGGGGGGGCCCCGGACGGGGCCAAGGCGGCCGACGGCGTGGCGGCGGTCAAGGCGGCCCTGGCGGCGTAGTTCTCGTTCGGAGAGAGGGTTCCCAGGTCCCCCGACGTCACCATTGACGCGTGGCGGCGGCCTGCGGCAGTGCGGTTCGATAGTCCCGCGACGATAGGAACTGTCCCCATGCCCAAAGCCACGCTCGCCATCCGCAACGCGCGCATCATCGACGGGACCGGCGGCCCAAGCTTCACCGGAGACGTGCTGGTCGCCGACGGCAAGATCGCCGCCGTGGGCAAGGTCGAGGCGACGGCGGCGCGGGAGATCGACGCCGGCGGCAAGGTCCTCGCGCCGGGATTTGTCGACATCCACACCCATTACGACCCGCAAATCTGCTGGGACCGCCTGGCGACCCCCAGCCTGGAGCATGGTGTCACCACGGTGGTGATGGGCAACTGCTCGCTCAGCCTTGCGCCGTTGCGCCCGGGCGCCAAGCGCAAGCTCGTCAAGATGTTCGAGAAGATCGAGGACATCGGCGAAGCCACGTTCGACGCCGGCGTGGCCTTCGAGTGGGAGAGTTTCGGCGACTATCTCGACTTCATCCGCCCGGGCCTTGGCGTCAACGTCGGCGCGCTCGTGGGTCATTCGGCGCTGCGCTACTACGTCATGGGCGCGGATTCGCAGGAGCGTGTCGCCACCGACGCCGAAATCGCCGAGATGTGCCGCCTGTTGGAGGAGGCGATGGAGGCGGGCGCGCTCGGGCTGTCCATCTCCTATGTCGACATCGACGAAGACAACCGCCCGGTGCCCAGCCGCCTCGCCGACATGCGCGAGAAGACCGCCCTCTGCCAGGCCATGGCCAAGTCCGGCCGCGGCGTCCTGCA
>DASXIE010000135.1:0-21558 GCA_036498165.1 Caulobacteraceae bacterium | reverse complement strand
CCACCGACAAGACCACACCAGACGAGGGGCGCGTGGATATCGATCTGCCCGGCATTCATATCCATGCGGCCGGAAAGGACAACGAACACGGCGGCGGCCAAGTCAGGATCGGCCGCGACGTGACCATCAATGGCGGCGGGGCTACTAACACGACGTCCACCGCCGATGAGGACCGACCCTCAGGCGGGGTCAACATCGAAGCCCACGACAATGGCGCTGAGATTCGCGTCGACGAAACGCGCGGCGGCATGCGCCGGGTGTTCTTCCTCGCCTCCGATACGCCTGGTCCCAGCGGCTATAAGGTGGCTGGCTACGAGGCGCGGGGCCCCAAGGCCGGCCCCTTGGTGGTCGCCTCGATGCTCAGCAAGTCGGATGATCATGACGAGCTGCGCCACGACGCCGCACGCCTGATCCGGCTGAACGTCGGCGGCTAGACTGCTGGCATTGCACGGAACAGATGTGAAGGCTGAATCCGGCTGTGCACTTTGAGTCTGGAGCAGCATTCAGCTTTTGGACGATTCCGTCCAACACCATCCTGCTCTAGGCGGACGCCACTTCGACGACCTTATAGGTCAGCGGCCGGCCGTCTTCGTCGGTGATGGTGACATATTCGCCTACCGCGAAACGGTGTTCGCCAAGGCGATAGACGGGCTCCTCGTCGAGATCGAAGCCGTCGCCGTAGTCGAAGAACCAGCGATTCCCCTGGCGCGCCAAGTGGCCGTCGGCGGGGTCTTCGTCCGGGGCGAAGCGGCGAACGACGCAGGCTTCCTTGTTCCTGGCGTAGGCGACCGGATCGAGGCGGCCGTCGGCGGTAAGCGGGGCGAGGAGCGAGTATCCGCGGTGATCGTCGCCGCCGGCGAATTCGGTCCCAGGGTTGCGCGCCATGCGCAAGACAATTCGAGAGAGAGGCAAGGCCTGCTCCTGGTGTGACGATCAATGCGACAAAAACAGTGAGGGGCTGTCGGCGTTGAGGAAGGTTCGCGTGGCGCCCCCGAATATGAATTCGCGCAAGCGCGGGTGACCATATGCGCCGGCGACGAGAATGTCCGCTCCGGCTGAATTGGCGGCGGCGAGAAGCTGCGGGGCAGCCTCGCCGCTGGCGTTGAGGACCTCGACCTCGCTTTTGACGCCGCGGACGGCGAGGAAGGCCTGGAGGCGGGGTGGGTCGCATTTGCGTGAAGAGGCGGTGGGGGCGGTCAGGACCACCACCCGATCCGCGCGCTGCAGCAGAGGCAAGGCGGTGCGCATCGCCCGGCTGGCCTCCTTGCCACCATCCCAGGCCACCGCCGCCACCCCGCCCAGCTTCAGTCCCGGCCGGGCGACGATGGTCGGCCGCTGCTCATTGGCGACGATCTGCTGAAAGGCCTCGGCCAGGGACCCTTTCCCTCGCGCCGCGGCGTCATCAAAGACCAGGACATCGGAGAGGCGGCCCTCCATGGCAAGCGCCGACCAGACCGGCGATTTGAGTGATATGAAGCTCTTGCGCGGATATTCGGCGGCGTCGAAGACCGCCCTCGCCGCGGCCTCGCCCTCTTGCGCCGCCAGCCGGATGCTTTCTACGGCGGTGGCCTGGACACCGCCCATGAACCCGTCGCCCATCCATGGAATAAGATCGGCGACATCGGCCGGCGCATGGATCAGGGCCAATTCCGCCCCGAAAGGCTCGGCGAGTGCGAGTGCGGCGGCGGCGACGCGCCGGTCCCCCTCCCCGCCGGACAGCGGCGCCATGATCCTTGCCCAGTCCATGCGCGAACTCCTGGCCTTGTCGCATCTTCCGACGGCAACTGCCGTCCGATGGGCGTGGTTTGTCAAGCTGGGCCCCATGGCGCCCCCATGGGCCAATGCGCCTTGAAGCGCTATGTTCCCACGCCTATCACCTCAGGCCAGGAGGCCGACGTGGACTTTCGCACCAAGCTGGCGCGCGCCTGGCAGGTATCGGGCACGTCGCTATGCGTGGGTCTCGACCCGGTCATCGAGCGAATGCCGGCCGAATTCGCCGCCTTGCCGAAGCCGGTTTTCGCCTTCAACCGCTTCATCATCGACCTGGTCGGCTCCCGGGTGGCCGCCTTCAAGCCCCAGGCGGCGCACCACGCGGCGGTCGGCGCCGAAGACGATCTGGCCCAGACCATCGCCTACATTCGCCAACACCACCCGCATGCGGTGTTAATCCTCGACGCCAAACGCGGCGATATCGGCTCGACGGCACAGATGTACGCCCGTGAAGCATTCGAGCGCTACGACGCCGATGCGGTCACCGTAAACCCCTACATGGGCGATGACACTATCGAGCCTTTCATCGGCCATGCCGACCGTGGCGCGGCGGTGCTGTGCCGGACCAGCAATCCGGACGCCGGTCGATTCCAGACCGCCCAGGCGGAGGGCGAACCTCTGTATCTGGCCATCGCCCGCCGGGCCGAAACGGTTTGGAATCGTCTCGGGAATGTGATGCTCGTGGTCGGCGCCACCGCCCCGCGGGAACTGGCCGCCGTGAGGGCCGCCGCCCCGGGCGTGACGATCCTGGCGCCCGGCTTTGGCGAACAGGGCGGATCGGCCCGCGATGTCGTCGCGGCCGGCCGGCGCGCCGATGGAACCGGTCTGCTGGTCTCGGCTTCCAGGTCCATCCTCTATGCCGGAGAGGCCGATCAGGTGCGCGCGGCTGTGGAGGAAGCGCGCCGCGCCCTGGCGGTGACGGTGGACGCCTGAGCCGCTCGCCTCGACCCGGAGCGAACCGCGCAATTGCCTCAGTCAAGCGGGGCCGGCGCGGTGTGCCGCCGCCGCCGCCGCGGGCCTGGCAGCGCATGCTCTCCGGCCGGCGGCTGGATCTGCTCGACCCTTCACCGGTGGACATCGAAATCGAGGACATTGCCCATGGCCTGGCCCGCGTGGCCCGCTGGAACGGCCAGACCGTTGGCGACCACGCCTTTTCGGTCGCCCAGCACTCAGTGGTGGTGGAGGAGATCGCCGCTCATCTACGGCCGGGCCTCGCCCCGCGCTGGCGCCTCGCCGCCCTGCTGCACGACGCGGCTGAATACGTGATCGGCGACATGATCTCGCCGTTCAAGACTGCGCTCGGCCTCGACTACCGGACCTTTGAGAACAGGCTGGAGCACGCCATCCACATTCGTTTCGGCCTCCCGGCCGCGACGCCGGGACCGATCAAGTCGCTGATCAAGGCGGCCGACCAGGCCAGCGCCTATCTCGAGGCCACCCAGTTGGCCGGCTTCGATCACGCCGAGGCCCTGGCCCTGTTCGGCGCCGCCCCGGACCTGTGCCGCCCGGGGATGACCCCGCTTTCACCCGGCGAGGCGGAGAATCGCTATCTCCAGCGCTTCCACGTCCTCTCGGAGGCGGCCGGATACGCCCCCGCGCCGTCGGCCTTCGACAGCGAATGAGGTCACCCATTCTGGAGAACGCGTCCACCCAGGTGGTCATCGGACTGTCGGCGGTGATTCTCGCCCTGCGCGACGGCGATGGCGTGGTGCTCACCGTGCGGCCGCTCGATACTGCCACCGAGCGCGCCTCGACCCTCGAGGGCCTCCCCTTCGGCCCCTTCGATCCCCTCGGCCATCGCACTTTCGAATTGGCGCTGCGCGAATACGTCACCCACCAGACACGGTTCGAACTGGGCTATGTGGAGCAGCTCTACACCTTTGGCGACCGCGGCCGCGATGCGCCCCTGGCCGACGTCGGTGCGGGGGCCGCGCGCGTGATCTCCGTGGGCTATTTGGCTCTGGCGCCGGCGAGCGTGGATACGCAGGCGCCCGACACCGCCTGGTCATCCTGGTCGCGGTTCTTCCCGTGGGAGGACTGGCGCGGCGGACGACCTGAGATCATCGACACGGCCATCTGGCCAGCCCTCGAGGCCTGGGCCGGCCGCTCGGCGCCGCGATGCAGCCGCGCCGCCCTGCTTTTCGCCAGGGACGGGGCGCGATGGAACGAGGAACGGGTCCTGGAGCGCTACGAGCTCCTCTACGAGGCCGGTCTGGCGCCGGAAGCGGCTCGCGATCGGGACCGCGCCCGCGGGGGCGCCCCGGCCGAGCCGGCGGCCCTGAATCCGGCCCTGGGCGAGCCGATGATCTCCGACCACCGGCGAATCCTCGCCACCGCCCTTGGCCGACTGCGCGGCAAGCTGAAGTACCGGCCGGTGGCCTATGAACTGCTGGCCGAAGAGTTCACCCTCTCGGCCCTGCAGCGCGCCATCGAAGCTGTCGCCGGCGTGACCTTGCACAAGCAGAATTTCCGCCGCGCCGTCGAGCGCACCGGCATGGTCGAGGGCCTTGGCCGGATGGACCCGGGAACCGGCGGCAGGCCCGCTGAACTTTTTCGATTTCGCCGTGAACTGCTGCCCATTGGTCCAGCGCCGGGCCTGCCCCTGCCGCTACTTCGCGAGAGCTAGACCTCAGAAATAAACCCAGCCGGCCAGGATCGAGCCTGCGGCGGCCAGAACCAGCGAAACCACCCACGGCCAGCGGCGGGTGAGGATGATCGCCAAGGTGGCGATGGCGATCGACATGTGCAGCAAGGTCGACGCGATGGTCAGCCGTTCGTGGCGCCGTTCGTGGCGCTCGGCCGCCGCGCTGGCGGCGTCACGCCTGGCTTCGAGAGCTTTCGCCTGCTTCTGGATGCCGGTTTCCTCGGCGGCGTTCTTGGCGGCAACCTTTGCGTAGGCGGCGGCCTTGGGGCCAGCTTGGTCGGCGGCGAGAATATAGAGGTTCTTCTTCAAGCTCTTGGCCTGGAAGAAATTCCACTCATCGGTCGCCCGATTCTGCTCCAGTACCGCGTCGTTCTTGGCGACGATCGTGCGGTCGCCTTCCGTCGTCTCCAGGCTCGCGACAACCGCCGCCGCCACCGCCAGGACGGCGATGGTCAGGGTGACCTGGGCGATCAGGGGATCGGCTCCGGGATGCGCCCCATGGGCTGCATGCTCGGCGTGCTCGTGTGCCTCCAGTTCCTCGAGGGGCGAGTCTGGCATGGCTATGGACGGCGGCGCAGGGCGGCCTGGGCGGCAGCCAAGCGGGCGATCGGGACGCGATATGCCGAGCAGCTGACATAGTCGAGGCCTTCGGCTTCACAGAAAGCGATGGAGGCCGGATCGCCGCCGTGCTCGCCGCAGATCCCGAGCTTGATTCCCGGCCGGGCCGCCCGTCCCTTCTGGGCGGCCATGCGGATCAGCGCCCCTACCCCATCGGTGTCAAGGGAGACGAACGGATCCGTCTCGAAAATGCCTTTATCGACATAGGCTTCCAGGAACCGTCCTGAATCGTCGCGGCTTATCCCGAAGGTGGTCTGAGTGAGATCATTGGTTCCGAAGGAGAAGAATTCCGCTCCCTTGGCCAGGTCGCCGGCGCACAGCGCTGCCCTGGGCAGTTCGATCATCGCCCCAACTCGGTACTCGAGTTTCTGACCGCGCTCGGCCATGACCTCGGCCGCCACGCGATCGGTGAGGGCGCGCAGGTAATTCATTTCCTCACCCTTGGCGACCAGGGGATGCATGATTTCCAGGGCGGGCGGCTTTTCGCTCGACGCTGCGACCTCACAGGCCGCTTCGACGATGGCGCGCACCTGCATCTCGTAAATTTCCGGATAGGAGACGCCCAGTCGGCAACCGCGGTGGCCGAGCATGGGATTGGTTTCCCGAAGGTCCTTCGCCCGCCGCAGCAACTTGGCCGGATCGAGGCCGGTCGCCTCGGCGACCGCCGCAAGCTCTTCCTCCGTATGCGGAAGAAACTCATGAAGAGGTGGGTCGAGCAGGCGGAAGGTGACCGGAAAGCCCTCCATGATGCGGAGAATATCAACGAAGTCGCTCCGCTGCATCGGCAGGATCTTGGCCAAGGCGGCGCGCCGTCCGGCCTCGTCGTCGGCCAGGATCATTTCGCGCATCGCCGCAATCCGGCCTTCCTCGAAGAACATGTGCTCGGTGCGCGCCAAACCTATCCCCTCGGCTCCGAACTGGCGGGCGCTGGCGGCGTCGGCGGCGGTCTCGGCGTTGGCGCGGATCTTGAGGCGGCGGACGTTGTCGGCCCACCTCATCAGGGTGGCGAAGTCACCGCTGAGTTCCGGCTCGACCATGGCGGCGGCGCCGGCAAGGACCTCTCCGCGAGCCCCGTCGATGGTGATCACTTCGCCGGCCTTGAAGGCGCGGCCCCGGGCCCGCATCACCCCCCCGGCGGCGTCGACCTGCAGTTCGCCGGCCCCGCAGACGCACGGCCGGCCCATACCGCGCGCGACGACGGCGGCGTGGCTGGTCATGCCGCCACGGGCCGTGATGATTCCGCGGGCCGCGTCCATCCCGCGGATGTCTTCCGGCGAAGTCTCCTCTCGAACCAGGATCACCGCCTCGCCCATCGCGGCCTCGCGCACCGCCGCCTCGGCGGTGAAGACGATCTTGCCCACCGCGGCGCCAGGCGATGCGGGCAGGCCCTGGGCGATCACGTCGCGTTCGCCGTCCGGATCGATGGCCGGGTGCATCAGCTGGTCGAGGGACGCCGGATCGATGCGATTGATCGCCTCCTCCCTGGAGATCACTCCTTCGCTGGCGAGGTCGACGGCGATCCGCAGCGCCGCGCGGGCCGTGCGCTTGCCACCGCGGGTCTGCAGCATGTAGAGGCGGCCGCGCTCGATGGTGAATTCGATGTCCTGCATGTCGCGGTAGTGTCGTTCCAGGCGTTCGACGACCTCGCGGAACTCGGCGAAGACCGCCGGCATCGCCTCTTCCATGGATAGGGCGGCGTCGCCCATTTCGGCCCGGGCGGCGGCCGTCAGTGGCTGAGGCGTGCGAATGCCGGCCACCACGTCCTCGCCCTGAGCGTTGATCAGGAACTCGCCGTATAGGCGCGCCTCGCCGGTGCCCGGATCGCGGGTGAAAGCGACGCCTGTGGCGCTGGTCTCGCCCATGTTGCCGAAGACCATGGACTGGACGTTGACCGCCGTGCCCCAGGCTTCGGGAATAGCGTGCATTCGACGATAGAACTTGGCCCGATCGTTCATCCAGCTATCGAACACTGCACCTATGGCCCCCCACAGCTGGTCGTGAGGGTCCTGAGGGAAATCGCGGCCAAGTTCGGCCAGGACCGCTTCCTTGTAGGCTTCCACCACTGCCTGCCAGTCTTCGGCGGCGAGCGCGGTGTCGACCGTGATGCCCAGAGCGTCCTTGTGGTCGTCAAGGATTTCCTCGAACAGATGGTGATCAAGGCCGAGAACCACGTTCGAATACATTTGGATGAATCGCCGGTAGCTGTCGAAGGCGAAGCGGCGATCGGCGGCGAGCGTCGCCAGACCCTCGACGGTGGCGTCGTTGAGGCCGAGGTTGAGGACGGTGTCCATCATTCCCGGCATCGAGGCGCGCGCCCCGGAACGGACCGACACCAGCAATGGATTGGCGGGGTCGCCGAAACGACGGTCGACCAGAGATTCAATCCTGGCCAGGGCGGCGCCCACTTCCCCGGCCAGGTTGGGCGGGAAGGTTCCGCCGCTCGCATAATACTGGTTGCACACCTCGGTGGTGATAGTGAACCCGGGCGGCACCGGCAGGCCAAGTGCGGACATTTCGGCGAGATTCGCCCCTTTGCCGCCCAGTAGGTCCTTCATCTCCGAATCGCCGTCGGCGCCGCCGCCGCCGAAGCCATAGACGCTGCGGGCCTTGGAGGCGGTTTGGGTGCTCATCAGCCGTTCCTAGCCTGAAACGCGCGAGAAGTCCGCAACCCGGCCCATGGCGGCGCGCACCTGAGCCAGCAGTCGCAGACGACCGTCGCGTTCGCTGGCATTCGCGGAATTGACCAGAACGGCGTCAAAGAATGCGTCCACGGGGGCTCTCAGCGAGGCAAGGCCGGCCAGCGCGGCAGCGAAATCCTCCCTAGCCAAGCCATCGGCCAGAGTGGGAGCGACATCCTTCACCGCGTCGAACAGCGCCGTCTCCTCAGGCGGGCCTTCCGGCCGCGCCGCATCGCCATCGGGCAGCGGTCCCTTGCGCGCTTCGGCGGCCAGAATATTGCTGGCGCGCTTGTATCCGGCCAGCAGGTTTGCCCCGTTCTCCGAGCGGAGGAAGGCGTCGAGGGCTTCGATACGGGTCACCACCCGCGTCAGGTCGTCGTCGCCGAGGGCGAAGACGGCGTCAACCAGATCAAACCGCGCCCCGCGTTCGCGCAGTACGATCTCCAGCCGATCGGCGAAGAACTCCATGATCCCGGTAGCGGGGAAGGGCGAGGCGGCGAAGATCTCGCCGAGTGGCAATCTCAGGCGATTATCGAGGATTATCCGGATGACGCCGAGCGCCGCCCGGCGCAGGGCGAAGGGATCGCGTGAGCCTGTCGGTTTCTCGCCGATCGAGAAGAAGGCGAGAATGGTGTCGATCTTGTCGGCCAAGGCCACGGCCACGGTGACTGGCGCTGACGGCGGCGCTTCGCTTGGCCCCTGCGGCTTGTAGTGGTCGGCGATGGCGTCGGCGATCGCGGGATCGAGGCCCTCGGCTCTGGCGTAATAGCCGCCCATGGTCCCTTGGAGCTCAGGGAATTCTCCGACCATGGCGGTGGCAAGGTCAGCTTTGGCGAGTCGGGCGGCGGCGGTGGCGAGATCCGCATCGGCGCCGACGTTCGGAGCGATCTTTCGGGCCAGGGATTCGACCCGCTCGACCCGCTGGAGCAGCGTTCCCAGTTTGCCGTGAAAGGTGATGCCTGCCAGGGCGCCCAATCGGCTTTCCAATGGCCGGCGGCGATCCTCGCGCCAGAAAAACCGGGCGTCCTCGAGGCGGGCGGCTAGGACCCGAGCGGAGCCGGCGGCGATCAGGGCCCCTCCGTCGGCAGCCTCGATATTGGCGATCGCTATGAAGTGAGGCGCAAGCGCCCCATCGCCGGCTCGCACGGCAAAGTATCGCTGGTGGGTCCGCATGGTGGTGCGGATCACCTCCGGTGGCAGATCGAGGAAGCTGGCATCCATGGCGCCCAGCAAGGGAACTGGCCACTCGGCCATTCCGGCCACTTCCTCGAGCAGTCCTTCGTCATCCAGGAGTTCCAGACCATGGGCGTCGCACAGGGCTTGGGCGCCAACTAGAATTCGCCGTTTGCGTTCCGCCGGGTCGAGGACGACGAAGCGGGCCTCCAATCCGGCCCGGTAGGACGCGAAGTCACTGGAGGCGAACGCGCCTTGCTCGCCCATGAAACGATGACCCTCGGTGAGATCGCCGCTGGCCAGGCCGTCGACGCTGAACGGCACGACCTTTCCGTCGAAGACACATACAATCCGGTGAAGCGGCCTGACCCAGCGCAATGAGCCGTTTCCCCAGACCATCGATTTAGGCCACGCGAATCCGGTGATGATCTCGGTCGCGATCTCGCCGATCAGCTCCCCGGTGGACCGCCCGGGGCGAACCTGGGTGACGAACCAGACTCCATCGCGCTCGACGAGCGCCTCGCGGGCGACGCCGGCCTGGCGCAGGAATCCCGCCAGAGCCGCGTCAGGAGCGCCCACCCGCGGCCCCTTTCGCTCTTCGCTCCGTTCGGCCTGGCGCGCCGGAAGCCCGTCGACAACCAGGCTCAGTCGGCGCGGTCCGGCAAATGCGGTGAGACACTCGAAGGAGAGCTCGGCTCGCGAGAAGCGCTCGCCGGCCGCGCGTTCAAGCTCGCGCGCCGCTCCGGCCTGCATGCGCGCGGGTATCTCTTCGCTGAGAAGCTCGAGCAGAAGTTGCGGCATGGCCTCTAGCCGCCCGCCCCTTGCAAACTCACCCAGGCCTGGGCGCAGGCCCGGCACAGCTCGCGGATCCGCCCAATGTAGCTCTGCCGCTGAGCGACCGCTATGGCCCCGCGTGCGTCCAGCAGGTTGAAAAGGTGGGAAGCCTTGAGGACGTGGTCGAAGGCGGGAAGCACCAGGGGCTGCCCTCGGCGGCCCTTGGCCGCCAGGAGCCTGGGAACCATCGCTTCCATGTCGTGGAACTGGCGTTCGAGCATTTGCGTGTCCGCCACTTCCTGCTCGAAAGCGGTGAACTCTCGCTCGTTCTCGAGGAACACGTCGCCATAGGTCATGTGGTCGGGACCCTGGGGATCATTGAACGCCAAGTCGTAGACGCTCTCCACCCCTTGGACATAAAGAGCCAAGCGCTCCAGGCCATAGGTGATTTCCCCGGAAACCGGCGAAACGTCCAGGCCGCCCACCTGTTGGAAATAGGTGTACTGACTGATCTCCATGCCGTCGCACCAGACTTCCCAGCCCAGTCCCCAGGCGCCCACGGTCGGGTTTTCCCAATCATCCTCCACGAAACGGATGTCGTGCAGCTTCGGATCGATGCCGACCGCCTCCAGGGAAGCCAGATAGAGGGCCTGCATGTCCGGCGGATTGGGCTTGAGAATCACCTGATATTGGTGGAATTGACGCAGCCGGTTGGGATTGTCGCCATGGCGCCCGTCCGATGGGCGGCGTGAAGGCTGGACATATGCGGCACGCCACGGTTTGGGGCCGAGGGCGCGCAATACAGTGGCCGGATGCAGAGTGCCCGCCCCGACCTCGACGTCATAAGGCTGCAGAATGACGCACCCCTGCCGGCTCCAAAAGCCATGGAGTGTCAGGATCATATCCTGAAAAGACAGGGCTCTGGACGCCATGGGAGAATGCGGTCCTGAAGGTCCGCCGCTTGTGGCCGTGCGGCGGCGGACCTTAGGTCGCGCTGATCAACGCTTCAAGCTAACGACCGGCTGCGGCCGAGGCGTTCATTTCGCTGGCGGCGCTGGCCGTGGGCAGCCTGACATCGGCCGGGATCAACACCTTGTCGACCACCTGGATAATGCCGTTGGAGGCGTGTACGTCGGCCTGGATGATGGTCGCGTTGTTGACCATCAGGGCCGCCCCGCTGCCGTCGAGCACCAGATTGCCCTTCTCGACGCTCTGAACAGGGCCCTTTGCGCCCTTGAACTTGGCCGTGTCCAGATCAAGGTGAACCAGGTGGTAAGTCAGCACCTGTTGCAGGAGCGGCACGTTCTTGGGATCGAGCAGGGCGGAAAGCTGGGCCGGCGGCAAGGACTTGAAAGCCGTATCCGTCGGAGCGAACAGCGTCAGGCCGGGCGTCGCCGCCAATACCCCGCTCATGTTGGTGGCGTCGATGGCCTTGCTGAGGATGGTGAAGTCCGGGGACGCCTTGAGCGTCGTCACCAGATTGCCGTTGGCGGCGAGGTGCGGCGAAGACGCGGCAGGAACGGCCGAGGCCGGCGCCGTTGGTGCGGCGTCGGCCAGGGCGACAAGGGGAGCGGCAACCGCCAAGGCGGCGGCGAGGAAAAGGCGTTGCGAGGGCATGGAGGTCCTTCTGAAGCGGTCGCCCCCCCGGGGCGTCCTGTCCCAGCCTAAACAGATGATTTCAACCGCCGTCAATTCCCCGCAGGGGCTGTCCGCCTGCCGGCTCGCGACATCGGTCCGCCGTACTTGTGACGATTGGCGGCGGTATCGGGCACTGGCCCATTGCTGACCAACTTGTTATCGCCCGCCGCCAAGGCGTTCGCCTGGCCCGGGGGCAGCTGATCGGCGCTGACCGGACCGGTCGAGGTGTTCATCCCCGAGGCGGTCGCCGACGGCGCGGCGGTCTGAGCCGGAGCAGTGTATGTGTCGGCCAGCGGCGGGGTGGTATCCGCTTGAGCCAGAACGATTGTCGGAGCAACCACCATGGCGGCGGCCGCAAGAAGATGAAGTCTGGTCATGGTCCTATCCTCGTGACGTCCGGCGCGGGATGACGCGTGGACCACAAGAATACGCGCGAGATGCCGCTTGGGTTGCTTCGCGGTGTCAGGCGCAGCGAGCGGACATTCTGATCAGGCGGAGTCGGCGTCGGGCTGTCGGCTCGGATCTGCGGCGGCGAACTGTGCCAGCGCTCGGGCATGCTCGTCCGCCCGCCGGATATTGGGAAATACCTTCAGGTCAAGCCCGAATCGCCGGGCCGAATAGACCTGTGGGACGAGGCAGCAATCGGCCAAAGTTGGCGCATCGCCGAAGGCGAACGCGCCGCCATGGCGGCCTATCATCACCTCGAGGGCCGCGAAGCCTTCGCCGATCCAACGGGCTACCCAGGAATCGATCTGATCCCGGCTGGCCGCAAAATCGGCGCGAAGAGCAGTGAGGACGCGCAGGTTGTTCAGGGGATGAATGTCGCAGGCGACGCACTCGGCCATAGCGCGCACAATCGCTCGCTCAAGCGGTGCGACAGGCAGCAGCGGCGGCATGGGGAAGCGCTCCTCCAGCCACTCCATGATCGCCAGCGACTGGGTGAGCACTCCCTCCCCTACTTCGAGGGCGGGCACGAGCCCTTGAGGCGCGACGTCGCGATAGGTCACCGACCGGTGGCCCTCAATGCGAAGGTCAAGGTTCGCCTGATCGTAAGCGAGCCCCTTCAACGCCAGTGCGATCCGCACGCGATAGGCGGCGCCCGAGCGCCAGTAGCCATACAGGCGAAGCGGCAGGCTCATCGGCTGGCCCCGAAGCGGCATCGGCGGACCCACCAGGTGGGTTCGAGTTCAACGAGGCGCCGCTCGAGATCCAAAGCGGTGGCATCGCCCGGGCAGAGGGCGAAGCACGTCGCTCCCGAGCCGGACATGCGGGCCAGAAGGGTCTGCGGCGCCCGCCTCAGCCGCGCCAGGACATCGCCGATCGCGGGAGCGAGGCGAATAGCTGGATCTTCGAGGTCGTTTCGACATTCGCCAAGAAAATCAATGATGTGTCTTGAGCTTGAGAATTGTGAACTGGCCACAGGCGGGTCGGCTCCAGCCGGATTCGGCCGGCGATCATACTCCCGATAGACGGATGCGGTCGGCGAGGCGATCCCTGGGTTGACCAGCACGGCGTCGAGGGCCGGAAACTTCGGCGGCGGGCCAAGCTTCTCTCCTCTCCCGGTGGCGACAACCGGCGCGCCCATAAGACAAGCCGGCACGTCGGAGCCGAGGCCGGCGGCGATCCCGCTAAGGTCTGCAGCCAAGCCGATTTCGCCGGCCACCAAACGCAGGGCGGCGGCAGCGTCGGCCGAGCCGCCACCCAATCCGGACGCGACTGGCAGAGCTTTTTCTAGGATGAGCTCGAAGGGGCGCTTTACATGACCCGCTATCGCCAGCACGGCGTCACGCGCCCGGGTGACGAGATTTTCACCCTCGCCCGCGAGGTCCTCCGCGAACGGCCCAGTCATTCTGAAGGACATTTCCGAAGCCGACCTCAAGTCGAGCCGATCCCCCACGTCGGCGAACACCATCAGGCTAGCAATCGGATGGTAGCCATCCGCGCCCGGCGGCCCGACATGGAGAAAGAGATTGACCTTGGCGGGGGCGAACTCGCTCGCCGGCATGAATCAGGAGCCAGACATCGCCACGGCCGGATCCAGGCCGGCCTTGAGTTTGGTTTCGACCTCGCTCTTCAATTTGGCTGTCGGCTCCAGGGTAAGAACCCGGTTCCACTGGAACCTGGCCTCGACCTTGCGGCCAACCTTCCAATAGGCGTCGCCCAGGTGGTTGTTCACGTCCGGATCGCCGGCCTCGATCGCCACGGCAGTCTCGAGCTTGTCGACAGCGGCCTGATAGTCGCCAAGGCGGTAATATCCCCAGCCCAGGGAATCGAGCATCGCCCCCGACTTTGGATCGGCGTTGACCGCCTTTTGGACCATGGCTAGCGCTTCGTGAAGCTTTTCGCCGCGGTCGATCCAGGAGTAGCCGAGAAAATTAAGCAACTCGGGTTCGTCAGGTCGTCGCTTAAGCGCCGCGGTGAGGTCGCGTTCGGCGTCGGCCCAGCGGTCACTCTGCTGGTAATCGACAGCGCGCATGTAGAGCAGTCGCCAATCCACTGCCGAGCCCTCTTGGGCGATCACCTTATCGAGCACCTTGGCGGAATCTTCGTAACGCTCATTGGCGCGTAGAAGGTCGGCCAGGGTGGTCGCCGCTTCCCGGTTATCGGGGGTGGCCGCCAGGGCCTCGTGACCGATCTGGAGCGCTTCGTCCTTCTTGCCCGCGCCCTGGTAGGACCATGCGAGCTTTCCACGCGCCGCGACGAACTCAGGTGATCCGGGCTTTGGGGTCAGATAGGCCTTGCGGGCTCCATCGATGTCGCCGGCGTCGGCCAGGATATCCCCCACAAGCACCCAGGCGGTATCGCGGGTCGGATCCAGCCGTAGCGCCAGACGAAGGTAGACCAGGGCCACCTCCTCCTGTTTCTGGATAAGCAGGATCGAGGCCGGTGCGATCAGGGCCTCGGCTGCGGATTCGCGCAGAGACGGCAGGGGTGGCGCCTCGCCCTTAGCGGCGGCGCGTGCCCTGGCCTCCGTGAGGCTCTGGTCACCGGGAATACGGGCTAGGGCCTGGTCATAAATCGCCACCGCGTCGGCAGAGCGGCCGCGCCGCTCGAGCAGGGCGCCCAGATTGATGCTCGCGAGGCCACCTGGGTCCCCGCCGGCGATCAAGGCGCGAAAGGCGGTTTCGGCTTCGTCGTAACGGCGGGCCCGCTCGAAAAGCTTGCCCTGGTCCAGGCTCGCGAAAAAGCTCGCCACCCGATCGCCTTCGATGACAGGATGGGCGATGGCGGCCTCGTTGTCGCCGGCCTCGGCGGCCGCGAAGGGCGCCAGCAGGGCGGCGACCGCCGAATGGGGTGGCCCGACATCCTTGCCGAGCAAGATCGCGCGCGCCTTTGCGCCGTCACCCTCGGCCATATCTTCCACCGCCCTGGTGAGGCCGGCGAGATGGCGCAGCGCAACGTCCTGCTCGGCGGCGCTGGGGACGTAGGCCGCCGCGCTCTTGACGTCGCCGGCCAGCAGGGCGGCGGTGAAGGTGTGGCTATTGAGGAGCGAAACATCGGGAACGTCGGCGGCGTTGGCGGCGCGGGAGAAATAGCTGGTCGCCTCTTCTCCTAGACCACTGTTGATCGCCGATTGCCCGGCCAGGAACAGGCCGTAGGCCGACTCGCCAGAAGTCGCCGAGGGGACCCGGGCCGCTACGCGCGAGGCATTCGAAGGCGTCGGAACGGTGGCGCAGGCAGCCAGCGTGGCCAAAGGCACAAGGACGGCGAAGCGGCGCAGATCAGGCATGGCCAGACACTGGTCTCAAAATTGTGGCGCCGGCAAGGGCGCGAAGAGTCACATGTTGGGATAGTTGGGGCCGCCGCCCCCCTCTGGCGTCGTCCACACGATATTCTGCGACGGGTCCTTGATATCGCAGGTTTTGCAGTGCACGCAGTTCTGGGCGTTGATCTGGAAGCGCGGATTGGTCCCGGCCTCATCGTAAAGGACCTCGTAGACGCCGGCCGGGCAATAGAGTCTGGCCGGCTCGCCGAAAAGCGGCAGGTTGACGCTGATCGGCACGGCGGGATCCCTGAGGGTCAGGTGGGTCGGCTGGTCCTCCTCATGGTTGGTCGCCGACAGAAAGACGCTGGAAAGCTTGTCGAAGCTCAATACCCCATCCGGCTTGGGATAAACGATCGGTTTGAAGTCCTGGGCCACGCCGGTGGCGGCGGCGTCCGTCTTGCCGTGTTTGAGAGTGCCGAAGAGTGAAAATCCGCCCGTGAGATTGGTGATGTTCAGATCGAAGACGATCACCGCGCTCCCCAGCCAGGTGCCGAGCCTCGACCACAAGGGCTTGGCGTTGCGCACCAGATAGAGTTCCTTGCGCACCCAGGACGCATCATAGGCGGTCTGATATTCGTGAAGGGTGTCACCCGAGCGGCCGGCCTGGATGGCCGCGGCGGCGGCTTCTGCGGCCAGCATCCCGGTCTTCATGGCGTTGTGACTGCCCTTGATGCGCGGCAGGTTCACGAAACCGGCCGAGCAGCCGATCAAGGCGCCGCCAGGGAACGCCAGGGCGGGAACAGACTGAAAGCCGCCTTCGGTGATCGCCCGCGCCCCGTAGGCGATGCGCTTACCCCCCTCGAGATAGCAACGAATGGCCGGATGGTGCTTGATCCTCTGGAACTCATCGAATGGGGAAATCCACGGATTGGCGTAGTTAAGGTGCACCACAAAGCCGATGGCCACGTAGCGGTCTCCGAAGTGGTACATGAAACTGCCGCCGCCAGTCTTTGAATCTAAAGGCCAACCGACCGTGTGCTGAACCAATCCGGGGTGAAAATTCTTCTCCGGCACCTGCCAGATTTCCTTGAGGCCGATGCCATACTTCTGCGGATCGATGCCCTCGGTGAGATCGAACCTGGCCTGCAGTTGCTTGGCGAGCGACCCGCGCGCGCCCTCGGCGATGAGGGTGTATTTGGCGCGCAGTTCGAGGCCGGGCTGGTAGTCGTCCTTGCGTTCGCCATTCTTGCCAATCCCGAAGACGCCCGCGACTACGCCTTTGAGCGCTCCGGTCTCGTCATAGACCGCCTCGGACGCCGCCATGCCGGGATAGATTTCCACGCCCAGCGCCTCGGCCTCTCCGGCCAGCCAGCGGCATAGGTTGGCGAGCGAAGCGATGTAGCAGCCATGGTTGTGCATGAAAGGGGGCATCGGCCACATCGGGACGCCCAAATGGCCCTGGGGCCCCAGAGCGAGGAAGCGGTCGCGGGTCACCGCAGTCTCCAGGGGCGCACCCTTGGCTTTCCAGTCCGGGATCAACTCGTCGAGCGCCTTGGGATCGATCACCGCGCCAGAAAGGATGTGCGCTCCGACCTCGGACCCTTTTTCCACCACGGCGACGGAAATTTCGGCGCCCGTCGATGCGGCCGCCTGTTTCAGGCGGATGGCCGCGCTAAGCCCCGCCGGCCCCGCGCCGACGATGACGACATCATAATCCATCGCCTCGCGGACACCGTCCTGGGGGCCTTCGTTGGTCATGGCCTTCACCCTTGTTCGAGCTTGGTCGCACCGCGGTCTTAATCGAAGCCGTTGACGAAGTGGTCAAGACCAAACACCTGCGCGCGATCGCGCTCCCCTCGGGTCCCGCCGCGATGTAGGTTCCCCGACATGACCCTCGAACGCCGAGCCGCGCGCAGCCTCCTCGCCTTCTGGGCGGATGCCGGTGTTGAAAGCCTCTATGCATCCGCGCCTGTCGATCGGATGCATCGCATTGAACCGCCATCGCCTCGGCGGCGAGCAGGCGCGTTCGAAGAGACCGCGCAGCCGCAGGAGGGGACCGAATCATCTCTGGCTCGCGAACTCGCCTGGTCGGCGCCCGACCTGGCCGCGCTGGGTGCGGCGATCGCGGCGTTCGATGGCTGCCCCCTCAAGACACAGGGTGCGCGCCAGGCCGTTTTTTCCCGCGGGTCAGCTGATGCGCCGGTTATGATTATCGGCGAAGCGCCAGGCATGGAGGAGGATGCCCAAGGCGCGCCGTTCGTGGGCCGCGCCGGACGCCTGCTGGATAAGATGGTGGCCGCCGCCGGTCTAGACGGCCGGGTTTTCATCACAAACACGGTCTTCTGGCGGCCGCCGGGAAATCGAACCCCGACCCGCGCCGAACAGGCGGCCTGTTCGGCCTTTCTCGAACGATCAATCGACCTCGTCCGCCCGAGGTTCCTGCTGCTGGTAGGGGCCGCGGCGACCGGCTCCGTGCTCGCCGCGAAGGAAGGCATTCTTTCCCTGCGCGGACGATGGTTCGAGTGGCGCGCGCATCACTTCGACCTCGAGGTGCCTGCCTTGCCCACCCTTCATCCCGCTTTCCTGCTTCGTCAGCCGGCGGCGAAAAAGATGGCGTGGCGCGATCTCATGCTTCTCGTTGAGCGCCTTGATCGATCTGATCGCCCTTAGTTCTTGTTTTGTTCTTCTCGGGCGACTATCTTCGCCCGATGTCGGTTCACGCTGTTCCGGTCCGCGGACGGGGCGCCAAGTCAAACGCCACTGGCCGCTACGAGGCCATGGTTTGCGAGCCCTTCGACGACGGCTGGAATGAGACGGACGCGCTTGCTCCACCGCTTCCCACAAGCCTGACGCCCGAGCGGGCCCGCTCGATCATCGCTCGCAACGACAGCCCAGACGTAGGGTTCGACCGCTCGATAAATCCTTATCGCGGCTGTGAGCACGGTTGCATCTATTGCTATGCGCGGCCGGCCCACGCCTATATGGGCCTCTCACCCGGTCTCGATTTCGAGAGCAAGCTCTTTTTCAAGCCCGAGGCCGCCCGGTTGCTGACCCGAGAACTGGCCCGCCCATCCTATCGAGTCGGCCCTATCCATATCGGCGGCAATACCGACCCCTACCAGCCGGCCGAGCGCAACTTGCGGATCACCCGGTCGGTGCTCCAGGTGCTGGAGGCCGCCGCCCACCCCTTCTCGATTATCACAAAATCGGCCTTGATCGCCCGCGACGCCGACATTCTCGGGCCGATGGGCGCGGCCCGGCTCGCCAAGGCGGCGGTTTCGGTCACCACTCTCGACCGCAAACTCGCCAGGGTGATGGAGCCGCGGGCCGCCACCCCGGAACGACGGCTGTGGGCGATCCAGGCCCTCAGCGCGGCGGGAACTCCGGTGAGCGTCATGTTCGCTCCGGTGATCCCCGGCCTCAATGATCACGAACTCGAGGGAGTGCTCGAGCGCGCCGCGCGGGCGGGCGCGACAGGTGCAGGCTACGTGGTGCTGCGCCTGCCGCGGGAGATCAAGGACATGTTTCGCGAATGGCTCGAACTGAGCGTCTCCGACCGGGCGCGCCGGGTGATGTCCCTCGTTCGTCAGATGCGCGGCGGCCGCGATTACGACCCGACCTGGCGCACCCGGATGAAGGGCGAAGGACCCATCGCCGAGATGTTGGCCAAGCGGTTCGCCATCGCCAAGCGGCGGTTCGGCTTGGACCGGCCTCCTGTGACGTTCGATCTCGATCGCTTTCGCAGACCGGGCGCGGCAATCAATCAACCGGATCTGTTTGGTCCCTGACCTTGGCGGTCAGGCGTCATAGCCGGGACTTAGGCGATCGAGGCGGCGAAGGGCTCCCGGCCAGCCGAGCGCGCCTCCAATCCCCCGGCTTACCTGATTGCGGACTTCGACCTGACTGACCTCTGGAGCGATCTGAAGGCCGGCGCGACCGCCGGACATAGCCATCACCTGCTGTAGGCAGGAGCGTTCGAGATAGTACATGTTCACCCAGCAATCGGCGGCCGTCCGCCCGACCGCCAAAGTGCCGTGATTGCGCAACAACAGGACTTCTTTCTCGCCCATGTCGGCGACCAGCCGTTCACGCTCTTCGTGGTTGAGGGCAATGCCCTCGTAGTCGTGGTAGGCGAGGCGCGGCAGGATGATCAGGGCGTGCTGGCTCAGCGGCAGAAGTCCCTCCTTCTGGGCCGACACCGCCACGCCCTGGTCGGTGTGCAGGTGCATGACATAATGCGCGTCTTCCCTGGCCGCGTGAATGGCCGAATGAATGGTGAAGCCAGCCGGATTGATGAAGTAGCTCGTCTCCTGAAGGATGTTTCCCTCGAGGTCGATCTTCACCAATGAAGAGGCGGTGATCTCGTCGAAATAAAGGCCGTAAGGATTGATCAGGAAATGGTGGTCCGGGCCCGGCAGGCGCGCAGAAATGTGGGTGTAGATCATATCGTCCCACCCATTGAGCGCGACGAGGCGGTAGAGCGCCGCCAACTCGACCCTGACCGCCCATTCCTCGTCCGACACGTTGCCCTTGAGCCCAACCGAGCCGGCTACCGAACCATCGGCCATGGCGTTTCCTCCGTCCCAAATTCGCAATAGACGAGAGTCCTCCAGCAGAGGGAACCCGTCAAGGTTCAGTGCGGGGGCGGCGGAGTCTTGGCTGGTTCCGGGGGTGCCTTCTTGACCCAGTTGGGTCGCTTCGCGCTCGGCTTTATCGCGGGCCAGGAATTGGGGTTAGGCATCGGCGAACTGGGCGAATCGGTCACCGAGGGTGATCCGAACTCCGCTGCTGAACCCGGATCCGCCATCGCCGTGGCCGACTTGTCCGGGGCGACGGTCACCGCGTAGCCGCCAGGTGGTTCATCGGACGGAATGGGATTTTTCACCGGCTTCTGGCTCGACGTCTTGGCCGGCGCTGTCGAGGCAGTTTGCGCGACCGATCCCGTTGCCGTGGCCAAAGCACCCAGGGCGATGGCGATAACAAATGCGCGCATATCGGTCTCCAAGACCTCCGTCGGCCCCTCGCGTAGAAACGCGATCCCAAACTTAACAACCCATCGGCGCTTGATCCGTTGCTCATAACAGGATGGGCGGCGCGCGTCCTTTTCGGAGACATACCCCGTGCCCGATCGCCATTCAGAAGTCCCCGTTTCGCTTCGTGATCTAGATAAGGCGCTGGGCTCCTGTCGACGTTGCGATCTTTGGCGACATGCGACCCAGCCCGTCGCCGGCGAGGGGCCGTCGGGTGCGGCGATCATGCTGGTCGGCGAGCAACCCGGGGACGCCGAGGATCTTGCCGGCGCGCCATTCGTGGGACCCGCCGGACGGGTCCTGGATCAGGCCATTCATGACGCTGGCCTGAAGCGCGAGCGAGTCTTTGTCACTAACGCGGTGAAGCATTTCAAATTCGAGCAGCGCGGCAAGCGTCGGTTGCACAAGCGTCCCGACGCCGGCGAGATTTCCGCCTGTCGATTCTGGCTCGAACTGGAGCGCGAAGCGGTGGCCCCAAAGGTGATCGTGGCGATGGGGGCGAGCGCCGCCACGGCGGTGTTGGGACGCAACGTCCCTGTCCTGGCCTCGCGTGGACGGTGTTTCGCGTTGGCGGGCGAGGCGACGGCCCTCGTAACGATCCACCCCTCCTACCTGCTTCGCTTGCGCGACGAGAAGGACAAGGCTCGGGAACTGGCGAGATTCGTCGCCGACTTGGCAAAGGCGGGGGCGCTCGCGGCGGCATGACGATGTGGTAGAAGGCCAGGATGGCTCGACGTGCGACACCTCGATCGAAGGTCAAGCTGACCCCTCTGGGCGGGCAGGAGGCTGAGCGGCGCCAGCGCGCCTATGCCGCCCGCCGCCGCGCCTGGGCCGAAGCTGTCGGACGACCCTACAAGGGCGATGAGGATCTCCGCCCGCCTCCCGGCGAGGTCGACGCCGGCCCCGACGAATAGTCGAGTTTGACAAGGCCGGGCCGAGCGGGTCACCTCGGCGGCCCCGCCTCAAGGGCTTTCATAGATGGCCGCAGACGCGCCCAAGCTCGCATTCGTCGCCAGCGACCGCCCGGAGGCGAGGGACGCCAAGACTCGCCTGGCCCACGCCTACGGCAACAGTTCCGAGGATGACGCCGACGTTGTTGTCGCCCTCGGAGGTGACGGCTTCATGCTGGAAATCCTGCATCGCAACCTCGCCAGCCGACGGCCGATCTACGGGATGAACCGCGGCTCGGTCGGCTTCCTGATGAACGATTACGGCGAAGAGGATCTCCATCAGCGCATCGCCGCCGCCGAGCAAGCAGTGATCCATCCCCTCAACATGACCGCGATCGACAGCGCCGGGGTCAGCCACCAGGCCCTCGCGATCAACGATGTCAGCCTGCTGCGCGAAACCCGGCAGACGGCCAAATTGCGCATCCTGATTGATGGTCGGCCGCGGCTCGAGGAACTGATCTGCGACGGCGCCCTGGTTTCCACGCCCGCCGGTTCGACCGCCTACAATCTGTCCGCCCATGGCCCGATCATCCCGATTGGCGCTCAGGTGCTCGCCCTGACCCCAATCAGCGCCTTC
>DASXIE010000134.1:0-3183 GCA_036498165.1 Caulobacteraceae bacterium | reverse complement strand
CGCCTTGGCCGCATCGCCGCTCCAGCGCGCCAACGCCCACTTTTCCCGCGCCTCGACGTCGCGGACGATCAGCAGGTGGTTGTTGTCGGCCGCCTCGAAGCCGCCGATCGCCAGCGGCTTCAGGTTGGCCCGCTGCCGGGCCGCGTCAGGCGTGTCCCCGCGAGCGTAGGTTATGAAGAACTGGCGCAGCTTCTCCTTCACCGCCGGGTCGAGGTCCTTGCGCCAGATGATCGGGTCCTGGGGCAGGATCGGCGAGGTCCATATCACACGCACGGCCTCGGCCTCGCGGCGACCGCCCTCGCGGGCCAAGGCCAGGGCGCCGGTGCTGCTGGCCGCCACGTCGACCTGGCCGGCGGCGACCGCGCCAATGTTGCCGAGGAGGCTGCCAGCGCGGACCTGGCGGAAGCAAGCAACCGGGCGGATGTCGTGGGGGGCGAAGAGATAGGTCTCCGGGGCGAGGGCCCCGGCGGTGGAAAACCCTTCGCCAAGACCGAGGGTCAGGACGCGGCCGCACGCCAGCACCTTGTCGAGAGTAAGCTTGCTCCGGACGCCCACGATCAGGACCGAGGAGCTCCCGCCGGCCGGATCGATGGTGCGGGCGAAGACCTCGCCGCCGGCGCGGCGCACCGCCTCCAGGCCCGAGAGGTTGGAGAACCAGCCGAGGTCCATGCGCCGCTCGCGCATGGCCTGGACAAGGCCGCTGTCGCTGCTGGAGAAGACCGGGCGCACCTTCAGACCGGTCGAGGCCTCCATGTCGGTCAGGACCGGGCGCCACTTGCGCGCCAGGACGTCGGACGGCTCCAGCGACTGCACCGAAAAGCGGATGAACCCCGATCCGCCGAGGTCGAATTCGCCGCCACGCCCACAGGCGGCCAGGGCCGCGGCCGCGACGAAAAGAGCCATGAGGCGCCGGCGGATCGAACTGTCTCGCGGCATCGGGCTGGGCAATCTCCGCTTTGTGCGGCGCGCGCGGAGAGGCGGCTGGGAAGGCCGATTCTGCCATGCCTGGCGCGGCGGGGTCCAGGGCGCCAGCGCCGCCGCTCCGGCGGCCGAGGACCATTTGCGCTTTACATCGCCGCCCATGGTCCCTATGTGCACCCGCTCCGGCGGACCCGATGTCCTTCTGAAGCTGCTAACGCCGGTCTGGGTTCAACAATCGACAGGGGGTTACGTGAATTGCCCACGTACCATTCGCCCCTGGACCTGGTCCGCGAGCGGCCGCCCGAACGTCCCGTAGCCCTGGTGCGACCGGACGCCGTGCGTGTCGCGGCGCGCTGGTTCAGGCACACGTTCAAGGGCGAGACACTCTACGCCCTCAAAGCCAATCCATCGCCCTGGGTGATCAGGACTCTGGCCGAGTGCGGCGTGGCCGGCTTCGATGTCGCCTCGATTCATGAGATCGAGCTGGCCCGCGAGCACGCCCCCGGCGCGCGCCTGGCGTTCATGCATCCGGTGAAGAGCCGGCAGGCGATCGAGCGGGCCTATTTCGACCACGGCGTGCGCGTCTTCGCCCTCGACAGCCATGAGGAACTGGCCAAGATCCGCGAGACCACCGGCGGGGCGGCGGATCTAGCCCTGATGGTCCGCCTGGCCGTCGAGGCCCCCGGCGCCGCCTATGCGCTCAGCGGCAAATTCGGCATCGACACGGCCGGCGCGCCCGAGTTGCTGCTCGCCGCCCGCCGGGCCACCGACGATCTCATGGGCGTCACCTTCCACGTCGGCAGCCAGTGCATGCGGCCCTCGGCCTATCAGGCGGCGATGGCCCAGGCGTCGCGGGCGCTGGTGCGCGCCGGGGTGTTCGCCGATGTGGTCGACGTCGGCGGCGGATTCCCCTCGATCTATCCAGGGATGATCCCGCCGGACCTGGCCGAATACGCCGCCGCCATTGATCGCGGCTTTTCGGAAATGATGGTCCACGAGACCACCGAACTGTGGTGCGAGCCGGGCCGGGCGCTGGTCGCCGAGGGCTCCTCCCTCCTCACCAGGGTCGAGCTGCGCAAGGGCGACTGCCTCTATCTCAACGACGGGGCCTTCGGAGCCCTGTTCGACGCCGCCCACGTCAAGTGGCGCTTCCCGGTCAAACGGGTTCGCGACGACGGCGGGGCCGACGAGGCGCCGCTGCGTCCTTTCCAGCTCTACGGTCCGACCTGCGACAGCGCCGACCACATGCCCGGCCCCTTCTGGCTGCCCGAGGACATCGCCGAGGGCGATCACGTGGAGATCGGCATGCTGGGGGCCTATGGCGTGGCCATGGCGAGCCGATTCAACGGCTTTGGCGAAATGGAGACGGTGAGCGTCGAGGACGCTCCCATGGCGTCGATGTTCGGCCTCGCTCCGCGCTCGATCCGCACACCGGCGTCCGAACCCGGCACCGTCGTCAAGCTGTCGCGGGCCCGTGGCAGGAAGCGTCGGCGGCGCTGAGATCCATGACCACCCCCAATACCAAGGCCGAGCTGCTCTCGAAGACCGTCGAACACGTCGATATCGCCGCCTATGACGCGCGTCCGGTGATCGACGCCATGCGCAAGATGAGCTTCACATCGCGCGACACCGCCCGGGCCGCAGATATCCTGAACATGGCCCTGGAGGACAAGGCCTGCTCGGTGTGGATCACCCTGGCCGGGTCGACGAGCGCCGGCGGCTGCATGCACGTCTACCGCGACATGCTCAGGCACGGCATGGCCGACTTGGTGGTGGCCACCGGCGCGGCGATCATCGACATGGACTTCTTCGAAGCCCTGGGCTTTCGCCACTATCAGGCCGACGCCGCGGTGGATGATCGCGACCTTCGCGCTCTCTATATCGACCGGATCTACGACACCTACATCGACGAGGAAGAGCTGCAAGCCTGCGATCACGCCATCAAGGAGATCGCCGACGGCCTCGAGCCACGCCCCTATTCGTCGCGCGAGTTCATCGCCGAGATCGGACGCTGGCTCGCCGCGGGCAAGGCGCGCAAGCCCGGCAGCTTGATCCAGACGGCGTTCGAGGAGGGCTGCCCGATCTTCTGCCCGGCCTTCACCGACAGCTCGGCGGGCTTTGGCCTGGTCAAGCATCAGGCCGAGCGGATCAAGGCCGGCGAGCCCTATCTGACCATCGATTCGGTGGCCGACTTTCGCGAGCTCACCGACGTCAAGATCGCCGCCGGGACCACCGGCCTGTTCATGGTCGGCGGTGGCGTGC
>DASXIE010000133.1:0-2805 GCA_036498165.1 Caulobacteraceae bacterium | reverse complement strand
CTCCTCGTTCGGGATCAGCAGTTTCCCCAACCCGACCATCAACCTCCTGAGCATCGGGGCCACGGCGAGCTACGACCTCGACCTCTTCGGCGGCAACCGGCGGCGGATCGAGACGGCGGCGGCGGCCCAGGAAGCCGACCTCCATCGCGCCGACGCCGCCTTCCTGGCCCTGACCGGCAATGTCGCCATGCAGGCGGTGAAGGTCGCCCAGGTCCGCGACCAGATCGCGGCGGTGAACGCGATCATCGCCGATGATGTGCGCAACCTCGACATCATCCACGCCGCCCAGGCGGCCGGCGGCGAGGCTCCGGCGGCCTCGACCGGCGGAGAGGCCCAGCTGGCCGCCGACCGGGCCCTCCTGCCGCCACTCGCCCAGACCCTGGCCCAGGCCCGTCACGCCCTCGCGCAGTTGGTCGGCAAGTCGCCGGGCGAGTGGACCGCCCCGGACTTCGCCGCCGGCGAGTTCGCCGCCCCGGCCGTGATCCCGGTCGACCTGCCCTCGACGCTCGTTCGCCACCGGCCCGACATCCTGGCCGCCGAAGCCGACCTGCACGCCGACACGGCCCGGATCGGCGTCGCCACCGCCGACCTCTATCCGGACATCAAGCTGGGCGCCGGCTGGGCCCAGTCGGCGATCACGCCGGCCGCCCTTTTCGGCTACGGCGCCTCGGGATGGAACATCGGCCCGAGCCTGACAGTGCCGATCTTCAACGGCGGCAAGCTGCGGGCCGACAAGCGCGCCGCCGAGGCCCAGGCCCAAGCCTCACTGGCGCAATACAAGGAGACGGTGCTCACCGCCTTCGTCCAGGTCTCCGACGTGATGAGCGCGCTCGCCCACGACGACGAGCGCATCGCCGCCCTGGCCACGTCAGAGGCGGTGGCGGAGCATGCCCTGAGCGACGCCCGCAAGGCCTACAGCCTCGGCGGTGGGCCCCTGTCGGCGATCGACAACGCCCAGGTGCAGGTCGACCGCGCCCGCCTCGACCTCGTCGCCGCCCGCGGCCAGAGGCTCATGGACGTCGTCGGTCTCTACGCCGCCACCGCCGCCGACTGGCGCGAGGCGCCGGCGCACTAGCGCCACCCCTGCGTCATCCCGGCCGCAGGGGAGCGCAACGACCCGGAGAGCCGGGACCCAGGGGGTGGCGTGCGCGGGCGCCGCAACCGCCATTCGCCAATCATATCGCCGGCTCTTGATCCCCTGGGTCCCGTATCTGCGGCCCGCCGCGCGGGGCTTGTCCGGGATGACGCAATATTTCGAGCGCGAGGGTCGCCCCAGGCGCGGCGTTTCAGGCGTTTCGGCGCAAGTTACTGGCGTTAACGAGGTGTCCACCTTAAAGGGTGTGAATCGTTTGTCTCGGACCGCCAAGGCGGCGAGACCTGCGAATTGCGATGAGAAGGGGTACGGTTCCGTTGGAACCTACGGAAATCGAGGCGCCAGACTACTTCCATAAAGTTGTTGATTGTCAGTGGGCCTGTCCGGCTCACACGCCGGTGCCGGAATATATCCGGCTCATCGCCGAAGGGCGTTACACCGACGCCTACATGATCAACTGGAAGTCGAACGTCTTCCCGGGGATTCTCGGGCGGACGTGCGATCGGCCGTGCGAGCCGGCCTGCCGGCGGGTGCGGGTGGAAGCCGAGCCGGTGGCCATCTGCCGCCTCAAGCGCGTCGCCGCCGACCACAAGGACGACATCACCGACCGCCTGCCGGCCCCGGCCGCCGCGCCCAACGGCAAGCGCATCGCCTGCGTGGGGGCCGGCCCGGCCTCGCTGACCGTCGCCCGCGATCTCGCCCCCATGGGCTACGAGGTCGTGATCATCGACGCCGACGCCAAGGCCGGCGGGATGATCCGCAGCCAGATCCCCCGCTTCCGCCTGCCCGAAAGCGTGATCGACGAGGAGGTCGGCTACATCACCGGTCTTGGCCCCGTGATGCGCCTTGGCGAACGGATCGACAGCCTCAAGGCCCTGCTGGCGGAGGACTACGACGCCGTCTTCATCGGCTCGGGCGCGCCGCGCGGCCGCGACCTCGACATCCCCGGCCGGACAGAAGCCAGCGCCAACATCCACGTCGGCATCGACTGGCTGGCCAATGTCTCGTTCGGCCACGTCGAGAAGATCGGGCGGCGGGTGATCGTGCTCGGCGGCGGCAACACCGCGATGGACTGCTGCCGCACCTCGCGGCGCCTGGGCGGGACCGACGTCAAGGTCGTCGTTCGCTCCGGCTTCGAGGAAATGAAGGCGTCTCCCTGGGAGAAGGAGGACGCCATGCACGAGGATATCCCCATCCTCAACTACCTCGTCCCCAAGGCCTTCACCCACGAGGGCGGGCGCCTCACCGGGGTGACGTTCGAGAAGGTGGCCGCCGAGCGCGACGAGCGCGGCCGCCGGCGCCTTGTCCCCACCGGCGAGCCGGACGTCCACCACGAATGCGACGACGTGCTGGTGGCGGTGGGCCAGGAGAACGCCTTCCCGTGGATCGAGCGCGACGCCGGGATCGAGTTCGACGAGTGGGACATGCCGGTGGTCAACGCCGCCACCTTCGCCACGACGCACCCCAGGGTGTTCATCGGCGGCGACGCCGCCTTCGGCCCGAAAAACATCATCTGGGCGGTGGCCCACGGCCATGACGCGGCGGTCTCGATCCACAAGCTGTGCCAGGGCGAGGACGTCTCCAAGCGGCCGCCCCCCGGCGTCACCCTGGTGAGCCAGAAGATGGGCATCCACGAGTGGAGCTACGACAACGACATCTCCAACGAGGCGCGCAACAAGGTGCCCCTGCGCGACAAGGCCGAGGCGCTCGGC
>DASXIE010000132.1:0-16211 GCA_036498165.1 Caulobacteraceae bacterium | reverse complement strand
TGGTCGACATAGCCGGGCTCGGCCGAACCGCGGCAGAACGGATCGGAATCGCCGGCCTTGCAGGTGAAGCCGTCGTCGTCGTGGATGCCGAAGGTGTCGCCGCCCAGCATGGCCACGTAGTTGGCCTCGCTGGGATGGACCTCGCCGAAGAACCGCGTCGCGACGCCATAGGTCCGGGCCAGGGCGGCGATGTGCGGCGCCGCGGCCGGGTCGAGGATCTGCTCGTAGTTCTTGTTCTCCTCGACGATGACGAAGATGTAGGCGTACTTCGCCGCCTGCGGCTGGGCGTGACAGGCTCCTCCCGCCAGGGCGACAAGGGCGATGAGCGGCGCGAGGCGCATGCGATCCTCTCCTGTGAGATCTAGAAGCTGGCCCTCACCCCGCCCTCCAGGGTGATGTCGTAGATCTCCCGTTGGATCGGCCGGTCGGGGCTGCCCTCGTAGTAGCGGAGGGGGGTGTCGAGCAGATTCTTGGCGTTGAAATAGACGCTGACGTGGCGGTTGATCTTGTAGCTGGAGCCGAGGTCGAGGGTCAGTCGGTTGTCCTGGACGACGTCGAGCGCCTGGTCGCCGCCGAGGCCGAAAAGGCTGTGGCTGACGTATTCGGCCGCCAGACGCACCTCGAGGTTGTGAGCCTCGTAGAAGCCGGCGAGGTTCCAGGTGAGTTTCGAGGTCCCGGGCAGCGCCCCGAACTCGTTGCGCCCCGGCCCGGTGAGCGGCTGGTCGGTGACCGCGTCGTATTCGAGGAACCGGGAGTCCACCAAGGTGATGTTGGCCTCGACGCCGAAGCCGTCGAGCGGGGCGGGCAGGAAGGTGAACTTCTGGTGGTAATCGGCCTGGATGCCGCGGGCGTAGCCGCTCTTGATATTGACGAAGGTCGTGACGTTGGCAGGCTGGCCCGGCGCGAGGGGATCGTCGGTCACGCCCAGGCGGATGCTGGGGGCGATGTAGTTGGTGAATTCCTTGTCGAAGAGGGCCAGGGAGATGATCCCGCCGTTGGAGAGGTAGTCCTCGAAGGCGAGGTCGAAGTTGTTCCCCGTGGTCGGCTTCAGGTCGGGGTTGCCGCGCACGATGACGAACGGGCTGGCGGTCCGGTCGATGCTGGCGGCGGTGGAGTTCTGCTCGAAGCCCGGCCGGCCGATGCCGCTGGAATAGGTCGCCCGCACCACCATCCGCGGGGTGATGTCGTAGCGCAGCTGCACGGTGGGAAAGACGTTGGTGTAATGCACCGGCCGGATCAGCAGGGCGTTGGTGGTGTCGCCCTCCGGATCGATGGTGGTGGAGACGAAGCCCCCATAGCGGGCGTCGGTGGCTTCCACCCGCACGCCGGCGAGGAATCCCCATTTCCCGATCGTCGTCGAGTACTGGCCGTAGCCGGCATAGATGTCCTCGTGAGCGAGGATGTAGCTTCCCTGGTTGAACGTCGGATCGCCGTCACCCACCGTCCCGCCGTTGATGAGGTTGCGGATGGCGTAGCGGTCGATCTGCGGTCCGTTGGTGTAGTGGCCCTGGTAATAGGTGAGGGCGGGGCCGGAGAAGCCGGCCAGGGACAGCGGCGGAGTGTCGTAGGATTCGTCGATCTCGGTGGCGGTCTTGTCGCGCAGGCGGACCTCGGCCCCGACCTTGATCCGGTCGCTGGCATTGATGAAATGGACCGGGACGGTGAAGTTGGCGGCGTAGGACCACTCCTCGTCCACGTCATGGTCCTGCTCGTTGCTCAAGGAGGAGAGGGTGTAGAGCGAGGGATCGTTGAGGTTGGTCCCGGGGGTGGAGAAGATCGGGAAGTTGGCGTTGGAGGTGTTGTCGTAGACGAACGGCACGCCGTCCTCCGGCCCGTCGAACTTGGCGCCGATGTTGCGGCGGATCTGGAACGTCGCGCGGCTGTAGGCCACGTGATAGTCGAGTACCACATCGCCCCAGCGGTCGGTCCCGCCGACGGTGTAGATGGTGTTGCGGTGGACCTCCTCCTCGTCGGTCAGGGAGATGACCGGCGTCGTCAGGCCCAGGGCGCCGGGGTCGGACGTGATGTTGGTGAACAACAGGAAGTTCTTGTGCACCGCCTCGGTGTAGCCGGCGACGTCGGCCCTGGCGTACCAGCGGTGGTCGTCGTTGGGCTGGAACTCGAACTCGCCGCCGTAGCTGAACCGCCGGCGATGGTAGTCGTAGCGCCGCAGATCGTACTGGCTGACCGCGTTGGGCGGGGCGACCCCGTCGTCGACATAGCCCTCCTCGAGGTCGTCGACGGCCCGCCGGTCGTCCTTGCGCGAGGCGCTGAACACGAAGGAGAACGGGGTCGGATTGGAGAAGAAGCCGGCGCGCGGGGGCCCGGCGCTGTCCGGTCCGTTCTGCAGCACGAGGCCGTGGTCGCCAAAGCCGAACCGGGCGCCCAAGGCCACCTCGGCGTCGAACGGGCCGGTGTGGTCGTGCAGCGGCTGGTAGCCCCAGCCGATATCGAGATCGACGAACGGCTTGTCGATATTGGCCGCCGAGCGGGGGGTCAGTTCGATCGAACCGCCGAGGCCCTCGGCTTCGTGATCCGGCAGCAGGGTGTAGGTGACGATGATCCCGTCGATCGCCCCGGTGGGCACCGTGTCGAACTCCACCGCCCGCCCGCCGCCGCTGGATTCGGTGCCGCCGGGGTTGGTGTTGAGCAGGGGCACGCCGCCGTAGGTCGCCCCGTCGAGGTTGGCGTCGATGCCGCGGATCTGCACGAACCGACCCTCGCCGGTGTCGCTCGATAGCGAAATCCCCGGCATCCGGCCGAGCGCCTCGGCGGCGTTGAAGTCGGGATATTTCTTGATCGTCTCGGCCGAGCGCACGGTGATGAGGTTGGGGGCGACCATCTGCACCGCCCGGGCCTTGATCTCCTGGCGAGGGGCGGTGACCACCACCTCGCCCACCGGCGTGCCCATGGCCGTATCGGCGGCAGTGGCGGCGCGGGCGCCGCCGGCGAAGAGGCTCGCGCCGCCCATCAGGGCCAGTGAAAGACGGGTGCGGCGCATCTTTAAGACCCCCACGCGAAAATGGGGTCTCGACGCGATGCCTGACCCTTGGCGCGAAGTCTCGGCGCGGGGCGCTACAGTTGGGTGACGCTTGGATGAAGGTTTTTGGAACGCGGCCGGCGGCGGCTGGCTGGGGAACTAGGACTCGAACCTAGAATGACGGTACCAAAAACCGCAGTGTTACCATTACACCATTCCCCAGCGGACGCGGCCCTCGGAAGGGCCGGTGGCGCGAGCGCGGTGGGATAGCGCAGGACCCCTCGCCACGCAACGCCGGGCGCCCGGCGCGGCCGCCTTGCCTTATCTCAGGGGCCTCCTCTATAAGGCCCGCTCCCTCATCGGAGTGTGGCTCAGTCTGGTAGAGCACCGCGTTCGGGACGCGGGGGTCGCAGGTTCGAATCCTGCCACTCCGACCAATTGCCCATGCGCCCGCCGCGCTCTTGCGCTATGGCCCGACGACGCGGACGCGCCGCGCGGGATGTCCTTGCCATGAAGCAGTTCCTGATCACCATCGCCGGGGTGCTGGTCGGCCTCACCCTCTTCGCCGTCACCGTGCCCCTGGTGGTCATCGGCCTGGTGGCGAGCGCGGCCGCGCCGGCGGCGATCCCGGACCGCGCCGTCCTCGACCTCGATCTGCGCGGCGGCCTCACCGACCAGGAGCCGCGCAATCCGCTCGCCTTCCTTAGTTCCCACACCGTCTCGGTGATGGGGATCGAGAACGCCCTGAGGCGGGCCGAATCCGACGACCGGGTGAAGGGCCTGCTGGTGCGCCTGCCGGAGACGGGCGTCGAACCGGCCGCCGCCGACGAGTTGCGCGAAGCTTTCAAGCGCTTCCGCGCCCACGGCAAGTTCATAACCGCTCACGCCCAGGGGCTCTACGCCGAGGGCTTCGTGGTCTCGACCTACGAGCTCGCCGCCGCCTCGGGCGATGTCTGGCTGCAGCCGTCCTCGGCCTTCCAGGTCACCGGCGTCGCCCGCGAGGACCTCTTCTTCAAGCGCCTGTTCGACGCCCACGGCGTCGTCGCCGACTATCAGCAGCGCTACGAGTACAAGAACGCGGTCAATCCCTTCCTCTATGACGACTACACCCCGGCCCACCGGCTCGCCGAGACCTCGTGGATGGGCTCGGTCTTCGACACGTCCCTGGCCGCCGTCGCCGCCGACCGCGGCCTCCAGCCGGTCGCCCTCAGGACCGTGATCGACGCCGGTCCCTACTCGGCCGAGGATGCCCGCGCCAAGGGCCTCATCGACCACGTCGGCGAGGTCAGGGAGGCCGAGGCCGGCGCCCTGGCCAGGGCCGGAACGGGCGCCAAGCTGGTGGAGATCGGCGACTACGACGCCCGCGGCCGCGAGGCCCTTGCCGACGGGCCCAAGGTGGCGGTGATCTCCGCCGAGGGGGCGATCATGACCGGCCGGGGCGAGGCCCCGGCGTTCGGCGGCGAGGAGACCATCCGGTCGGACAATCTCGCCAAGGCCTTCTACGACGCCATCGACGACCGGTCGGTGCGGGCGATCGTGTTCCGGCTCTCCTCGCCCGGCGGCTCCGACACCGCGTCCGAGCAGATCCTGGCGGCGGTGCGGGCGGCCCGCGCGGCCGGCAAGCCGGTGGTGGTCAGCATGGGGACCTACGGCGCCTCGGGCGGTTACTGGATCGCCTCGGCCGCCAACGAGATCATCGCCCAGCCCTCGACCCTGACAGGTTCGATCGGCGTCTTCGGCGGCAAGTTCGTGCTCGGCCCGGCGCTGGCCCGTTTCGGCGTCGACGTCAGGGGCCTCAGCGTCGGGGGCGACTATGCATCCTCTTCGGGTACGGGGTCGGCCATGTCGGCGACCCAGAGGGCCGCCTTCTCGGCGTGGATGGATCATATTTACGACGGCTTCATCGCCCGGGTGGCGCAGGGCCGTCGCCTCGCCCCAGACCGGGTGCGCGAGATCGCCCGCGGCCGGGTGTGGACCGGGGTTCAGGCCAAGGGACTGGGGCTCGTCGACGAACTGGGCGGCTTCGCCCTGGCCGTGGACCGGGCCAAGGCCCTGGCCGGGATCAATGGCGCGGCGCGGCTGGTGCCCTTCGGCGAGAAGCTCTCGCCCTTCGAGGCGATCGGGCGGATGTTCGGCGGGCAGACGCGGGGCGCCGCTCTCGCCGGCAGCCTGGGCGATCTCGCCGATGGACCTGAGTTCCGCACCCTCCTGGCCGCCGCCCGCGACGCCCGTCTCCGCTCCGAGGGCGCGACGGTTCTCGCTCCCTCGATGGTCCGGTAGAGGCAAAAAAAGAGGCGGGACCTTGCGATCCCGCCTCGTCAGTCGAGATGTCGATTGCGCCCTTACGGGTTGGAGATCGTCTGGGGATCGCCCGCCGGATCGTCGGCGGTCAGGCCGAACAGCGTCCGCATGTTGGGCGAGCCGTTGCCGTACATGTAGTCGAAGCCGACCGTGTCGGTGGTGTGGACCACGCCGTTATAGCCGATCTGACCCTTGTGGAAGAACTTGGCCGGGGCGGCGGCTTTGGCGCCCCCCAGATCGACCTGGGTGAAGCCCTGGGCCCACAGGAACGGATTGACGTTGCCGAGTCGGCCGCCGCCGTTCTGTTCCACCAGGGCCAGGGCGCCGACGAACTCCGGTGACGAGACCGAGGTGCCGATCACTCCAAAGTTACCGCCGGCGAAAGTCACCACCGCGGCGCTGTCGGAGGGGTTGCAGCGCGCGGCCAGGCCGTTAGGGCAGCCGCCGACCTGCATTCCCACATCCGGGATGGCCCGCCCGGTCACGTTGTTGCCGAAGAAGAGGACCCAGTTCTGGTAGGTCGGCCGGGCGAACACCACGCTCTGCCCGCCACCGGCGCCCCAGCGGCCGCCGCTGACGTTGGCTCCGAACCCATAGATGTCATAGGGCACCTCCGGATCGCTCAAGGCGTTTTCGGTGACATATTTCGAGGTCAGAGTCGGCGGCGTCGTCTGGGGGTTCGGCGGCGTCGTGGTGATGAGGTTGCCGCCGCCCACCGCCGTCACGTTGGGATCGTCCGCCGGGGTCTCGACGCTGGGCACGAAGCGCGCATCCGTGGCCCCGAAGAAGTAGTTGACCGACGGGCAGGACAGGCCGGCGGAGTCGCCGGAGCTGGCGACGAAGGTGATCCCCTGGGCGTTGCCCTGGGCGAAGACTTCGTCGTAGGTCCGCAGAACGCCGGTCTCGTCCACGCCCTCGTTGTAGGGCGGGGTGTAGCCCAGTTCGCAGCCGCCGAAGGAGGAGTTGACCAGGTCCCATTTGTTGCCGTCGACGATGGCGACATAGCCGTCGAGGATGCGGGAATCGAACAGGTCGGGGATGCTGACCAAGGTCACTGACGATCCCGGCGCCCCGCCCAGCACCTGCTGGACGTCCAACGAGGCCTCGAACGAGGCATTGCTGTTGGGATTGAAGGGCGCCCCGCCGTCGACATTCAGGACGTTGAACTTCGGCGGGTTCATATGGGTGATGTCGGTCCAGTGCTCGTGAGTGAAGAACTGGTCCACATCGCTCTGTTGCGCCGAGGTGGCCATCAGGACCGCCACGTGGACGCCCACGCCGGTGAGCCGGTGGCCGGCGGCGTCGCGGGTCTGATAGGAGGGATAGTTGTAGGCCTGTTTCATGTCGTCGAACCAGTACGGCCCTTCGGGGCTGTAACGGTTGGCCGGAAGAGGCCCGCTGACCTTCCGGAAGTGGGTCTGCTTGGCCGGGATGCTGGTGAAGGCGGGAATGACCACCCCTTGATCCTTGAGCGCGGACGGCAGCGCCGTGGGCTTCGAGGTTCGCAGCTGCGTGTGGCCGTCGTCGAACGTCACCGCATTGAGGCTACCGCCGACGAACTTGCTCGCCTGGGCGGCCGTTCCCGAAACGTGGAACGAGCGGGTATGCACCGCGGTCACCTGAAGGCCGGCGGCCTTGGCCTGGGATTCGATGCCGGAAAAGGTCGAGGCGAAGGGTCCGAACTCGGCCGCGAACTGAGCCGGAGTCAACCATTTGTGATAACTGGCCGAGCCGACGGTCTGCTGGGCGGCGAGAAGCTTCTGCAGGCCGTCCTTGTTTCGCAGCGGCAGGAAGACCTCGAAGTCGACCGCCGTCGTGGGGGCCGCGGTCGCGACACTGACGATTTTCGGCGCGGCGGCGTGGCTCATGGTGGCGAGCGATACGGTCGCCAGCAGTGGCGCCGCGAAGCGATACATATGTTTCATGAAAGTCCCCAATATGAGTATTATTTGCCCCGGACGATCGGCCGGTCGTCAGAAAGTCAAAGGGCTAGGTCAAATGTCGCATGCGTGCAAGCGCGACAGCAGGGAAGTTTTCGCCATCGCCGATCCGGTCGGTTGGACGGCTCGCCCCGTTCGCGCTAAACGCCTGCCCATGGCAAGGAAAGGCTCCGCCACGCGCGGCCGCCCATGGATGACCTGACGCACGTCGCCGTCGCCCCTCTCGAGGCGCTGACGCTTCATCGCCTGGTGCTCGATCGCGGGCTGACCCCGGCGGAGACCTTGTCCCGCGCCGCCCTGGTCCAGACCGAAACCGGCGAGCCCCTCGACGCCGTCCTCACTCGCCTTGGGCTCCTGAGCGAGGACGCCTTGGCCAGGGCGATCGCCGAGGCCACCGGTCTTTCTATCGCCGCGGCGGCGGATTTTCCGGCCGAGCCGGTGGCGCCCGACCGCCTCTCGGCCCGCTTCCTGCGCGATATACGCGCCCTGCCGATCCGCGAGGGCGAGGGCGGCGTCGACGTCGCTTTCGTCGATCCGCTGAACGCCTTCGATCGCCAGGCGCTCGCCTTCGCCCTCGGTCGCCCGATCAGTCCGCTCGTCGCCCGCTCCTCCGACATGGAGGCGGCCCTGGACCGGCTCTATCCGCAGGACGCCGCCAGGCCGGCCGAGGCCGGCGAGGCGGACGAACTCGATATCGAGCGGCTCAGGGATCTCTCCAGCGACGCTCCGGTGGTCCGCGCCGTCAACGCCCTTATCGCCAGGGCGACGGAATCCCATGCGTCGGACATCCACATCGAACCGGCCGAGGATTGCCTGAAGGTGCGCCTGCGCATCGACGGGGCGCTTCGCGAGGAACCGCCCCTGCCGCCGCGGCTCAAGGCCTCGCTCGTCTCGCGGATTAAGGTCATGGCCGGCCTCAACATCGCCGAGCGGCGTCTGCCGCAGGACGGGCGACTGCGCCTGGCGGTGCGCGGCCACGACATCGACCTGCGCGTCGCCACCTCGCCGACGATTCACGGCGAAAGCGTCGTGCTGCGCATCCTCGACCGCTCGAACCTGGCGCTGGATTTCGAGTCCCTGGGTTTCGAGGGGGAGGCCCTGGAGCGCTACCTGCGGGTGCTGCGCCTGCCGCACGGCATCGTCCTGGTCACCGGCCCGACCGGCAGCGGCAAGACCACCACCCTCTATGCATCCCTGGCGGTGATGAACACCGCCGACCGCAAGATCCTGACCATCGAGGATCCGATCGAATACCGCCTGAGCGGGATCAACCAGACCCAGGTCAGCCCGGTCATCGGCCTGACCTTCGCTGCCGCCCTGCGCTCCTTCCTTCGCCAGGATCCCGACGTGATGATGGTCGGCGAGATCCGTGACCTGGAGACCGCCCAGGTGGCCGTGCAGGCGGCGCTGACCGGCCACACCATCCTCTCGACCCTGCACACCAATTCCGCCGCGGCGGCGGTGACCCGACTCCTCGACATGGGGGTCGAACCCTTCCTGATCACCTCCACCGTCAACGCCATCCTGGCCCAGCGCCTGGTCCGCCGGCTTTGCCGCCATTGCGCCGAGCCCTACGCGCCGACCCAGGAGGCGATGGACGCCCTGGCGTTGAAGGGGATCGACCAACTCTGGCGGCCTGTCGGCTGCCGGGCCTGCGACCACAGCGGCTTTCGCGGCCGCATCGCGGTGCTCGAACTGCTCGTCCTCGACGCCGAGAGCGAGCGCCTCATCCTGGCCAGAGCCGAGGCGGGCCAGATCGAGGCCGCCGCCCAGGTGCGGCCGATGTTCGAGGACGGCCTGGCCAAGGCTCAGGCCGGGCTCACCACCCTCGAGGAGGTTCTGCGCGTGACGCGGGATGGCTGAGGCCGTGACCACTTATCGTTACCGCGCCGCCACCGCCGCCGGCGCGATCCGCTCGGGAATCTTGCAAGGCGTATCGGCCGAGGACGCGGTCGCGCAGCTTCGCCGCCAGGGCCTGCTTCCCATCGAAACGACCGAGGCGGCGGCGGGGCGTCGGTCCGGTCGTCCCGGCCGGCCGGGCGGGCGGGCCCGGCGGGCGGTGATCAATGCGGTCGGCGAGCTGGGGGTGCTGATTGATGCCGGTCTCACCCTCGACCGCGCCCTGGCCGTTTGCGTCGACAATCTCATCGAACCCACGGTCAAGGCCGCGTTCGGCGAGATCCACGCCCGGGTCAAGGAAGGCGCCACCCTGTCGAGAGCGATGGGAGAGGCCGGACCCTTGTTTCCGCCCATGGCGGCGGCGATGTGCGAGGCCGGCGAGGCCGACGGACGGCTGGGCCCGGCCCTTACGCGCCTCGCCGAGAGTCTCGATCGCGCCGAAGCCCTTCGCCAGGTGGTGATCTCGTCCCTCGCCTATCCGGCCACCCTCGTCGTGGTGGCGACAAGCGTCATACTGGTCATCCTGCTGGTGGTGGTGCCGCAGTTCGAGGGCCTGTTCGCCGGCTCCCAGGCCAAGCTGCCTTTCGCCACCCGGATGGTCATGGGGGCCAGCGAGACGGTCCGGGCCTGGGGCTGGGCCATGGCCCTGGCGATCGTTGTGGGGGTATTCGCCTTCCGCCAATGGCAGAAGCGCCCGGGCGCGCGCCAGAGCCTCGAAAGGACCATCCTCGCCACCCCCTATCTCGGAAACCTGGTGAAGGAAGCCGAGACGGCGGCGTTCGCCCGCACGCTGGGGGCCCTCGTGGACGGCGGCGTCGCCCTGCCGACGGCCGTCGGCATCGCCCGAGGCTCGGTCTCCAACAGCCTCATCGCCGCGGCCATCGGCCGTGTCGCGGCCGGCCTGAAACAGGGCGGTGGCCTTTCCGGCCCCCTGGCGGCCACCGGGGTCTTCCCGCCGATGGCTCTGAGCTTTCTTCGCACGGGCGAGGAAACGGCCCAGCTGGGACGCATGCTCACCCGTCTGGCCGATGTCCTCGACCGACAAGTCCGCTCGACGATCGAACGATTGATCGCCATATTGACGCCCGCGATCACGGTGTTCATGGGCGCGGTGGTGGCCACGGTGATCGCATCCCTGATGTCCGCTATACTTGGCTTCAACGATCTGGCGCTCGCCCCATGAAGACCTGGCTCCGAAAAGTCCGCGCCGATGACGGCTTCACCTTGCTCGAACTCCTGGTCGTGCTGGCGATCATGGGTCTGCTGGCGGCGATCATTGCCCCGCAGGTGCTGAAGTACCTGGGCAGCTCGCGCACCCAGACCGCGAAGGTCCAGATCCAGAACGTCGCCGCCGCGCTTGAGCTCTACCGGCTGGACGTCGGACGCTATCCCACCCAGGACGAGGGCCTGGCCGCAACGGTGGCCGCCCCGCCCACCGCCGCCGGTTGGAATGGGCCCTATCTCGTCAAGCGCTCGGCGCTGACCGATCCCTGGGGCCAGCCCTATCTCTACCGCAATCCCGGCAAGCACGGCGAAGTCGACGTCTATTCCCTGGGCTCTGACAAGGCCGAGGGCGGCAGCGGCGAGGCGGCCGATGTCGGCAACTGGTAGCGGCGCGCAAACAGCGACCGCCTTGATCGAGATTCCGCCGGCAATCCGGGCCGCTCCCGCCGGATGAGCCTCACCGACGCCCTCAATTCGGAAATGGACCTGGCCTCCCTGGCGGCCCTGGCGCGGCGGGGCCTTGGCTGGTGGCTGGAAGAACTGGCGGCTATGCTACCCAAGGGCTGGCGCGCCCGGCTCTCCTCGCGGCCGAGGGTCTTCGCTGAAAGCCTGGGTGAAGGGCGCTGGCGGATGTGGCGGGACGGCCGCAAGCTCGGCGAGGGCCTCAGCCCGTCGGAAGCCGGCCAGCCGATCGGCGTCCTGCTCGATCCCGCCCAGGTGCTCATCCGCGAGGTGGAAACCCCGCCTATGCCGGTCTCGGACGTGCGCCGCATGTTGAGCCTGGACATCGACCGCCTCTCGCCGCTCAGCCCCGCCCTGATCCATTTCGATTTCGAGGTCGTCGATCCGGGCGCGCCGGGGACCAACCAGAAAGTCGTGCTCGGCGTGGTGGCCAAGGCGGCGGCGGCGCAGGCTGTCGATGCCGCGCGGGCGGCGGGTCTGGAGCCCGGCCGGCTGAGCGCCAATGCCCAGGGCGAGGGGTTCTCGCCGCGGTTCGATTTCCTCCCCGCCGTCCTCGCCGCGCGCGGCGAGGCGCGTCGCCGGCCCAAGGCCTGGTGGTGGACAGCCGTCGCGGTGCTGGCGGTCGCCAATCTCGCGGTCTTCGTCGGCCGCGACATGGTCGGCGTGGCCAGGTTGCAACGGCTCGTCGAGGCTCAACAGGGCGCGGCAGGCGCTGCTCAAGCGGTGAAAAGTCAGGTCCAGGGCGAGGATGCCCGCCGCCGCGCCCTGATCGCCGCCGGCGCGCGGAGCGAACCGCTCGAGATGCTCAACGTCCTCACCCAGGGCCTCCCCGCCGGCGCCTGGGTGCAGCGCCTGGAGTGGAACGGCCGGACCCTCCGGCTGATCGGATTCAAGCCGTCCGGGGCCGACATCGCCGCCGCGGTTCGCGGCACGGGCGAGTTCACCAATCCCCGCGCCATCGCCACCGACACGGCCCCCGATGCGACCGGCGGCCAACCTTTCGACATCACAGCCGACGCCGGGAAGGCGCCATGAGGCCGCTCGCCCCGCGCGAACGCCGCCTGGTCGCCATCGGGCTCCTGGTGGCGGCGATCGCCGTGCTCTGGCTGGGGCTGGTCGGTCCCCTGATCGGCGGCTTCTCCGACCGCGCGGCCGAGCGCGAGCGCCTGATGGCGAGTTGGGCGCGCAACGAGCGGCTCATCGCGGATGGGCCGATCTGGCGGGCGGCGGCGACAAGCCAGCGGGCCGCCGCCGATCGCTTCTCCCTTCCCGTCTCGACCGAGAGCCTGGCGGCCGACACCCTCAAGGCGCGGTTGCAGAAGCTGGCGCTCGACGAGGGCTATGTCGTCACCGCCTTCCAGGACCTCACCGGGGATGCGCCGCCCGGTCGCGTGCGGGTCCGCGTCGACGCCCAGATGACGCTGACACAATTGTGCGACAGTTTAAGGCGACTGGAGACAGAGGGGGCCTATGTCCTTGTCAACTTCCTATCCGTCTCCGCCGACCGGGCGCTCAAGAGCGGACGCGCGGCGCCGCTCGATGTCCGCCTCGAACTCTCGGCGGATTACAGGCCAGCGGGCCGGCGCGCGTCTTGATCCGATGCCCGTTCTCGCGGTGGGGGGCCTGATCCTGGCCCTGGTCCTGCAGCTCTTCCTGCCCTCGGGAGCGGCGGCGCCGGAAGCCTCGAGCGTTGCCGCCCGCCGACCTCGGCCCCTCGTGGTCCCACCGCTGCCGGAGTACGCCGCCATTCTCGCCAAGCCGATCTTCGCGCCCGATCGCAAGCCGGGCGCGGGTGACCTTTCGGCGACCAGCGGCGGTGAACTCGCCGGTTACGCGGCTCTCGGGGCGGCGGTGGGCCACGGCGTCGCCGCGGCCGTGGTCTCGGGCCCCTCCGGTTCGATCAGGACCGTGCACGCAGGCGACGTCGTCGAAGGCTGGCGGGTGGTGGCCGTCGAGTCCGGCAAGCTGACGTTCGACCGCAACGGCGTGCGCCACACTCTCGTGGTCGGCGCGCCGGCCGAGGCCATCACCAAGGCTGCGACGCCGGCCGCCGAAGCGGAACCCCAATGATGCGAACCGCCCTGATGACCGTGCTGGCCCTTGGGGCGCTGAGCGCGGCGCCGCTATTCGCCCAGACCGACACCTCGCCATCGCCGCTTGACGCGCGCCACACGCGCACGACCATCCTGCCTGGAACCCCGGTCGCCCGGCCAGGGCCGCCCGCCCCAGTCCAGGCCCTGCCGGGCGGCGATGTGACGCTCAATTTTCCCCGCGTCGATATCCACGCCGCGGCCAAGGCGATCCTCGGCGACACCTTGCACCTGCCCTACAGCGTCGACCGCGCGGTCCAGGGCCAGATAACCGTCGTCACGCCCAGACCCATCCGCCGGGCCGATATCCTGACCTTCTTCGAGGGCGCCCTGGCCAGCGCCAACCTGGTCCTCGCCGACCGCTCGGGGGTCTACACCATCGTCTCCGCCGAGATGGCCCGCGGCGAGGCCCCGGTGGTCGGCCCAGCCGACACCGGCTACGGCAACGAGACGATCCAGCTCAAGTTCGTCAACGCCGAGGAGCTTCGCAAGCTGCTCGACCCCCTGGTGCCCAACGCCATCTCGGTGGCCGACGCCGAGCACAACGTGCTGGTCGTCTCGGGCACCAGCGTCCAGCGGGCGGCGCTGCGCGAACTGGTCGCCCAGTTCGACGTCGATTGGCTCAGGGGCATGTCCTTCGCCCTCTTCGTTCCTCAGCGAACGGACGCGCGGCTGATCGCTCCGGAGCTCGAAAAGCTCCTCAACGCGCCCGGTTCTGCATCGGCCGGCCTGGTGCGGCTTATCCCCATGGAGCGCCTCAACGGCATTCTGGCCATCTCGCCGCAGCGCCAGTACCTGGACGATGTCGCCCGCTTCGTGGAGGTGCTCGATCGGGAAGGGGAGGGCGCCGAGCGGCGGATTTTCGTCTACCACGTGCAGAACGGCCGCGCCGCCGATCTGACCAAGGTCCTCGACGGGGCGTTCGGGATCGCTGCCCCGCGGGGATCGGTCACCGACACCAACCCCACCGAGATTAACGACGTCACCGCCCACCCCTCCCTGCTGACCGCATCGGCAAACGCCGTCGGGATGCTGCCCTTGCAGGTGGCGAGAGCCCAGGGAGCGGCGGCCCAGCCGGCCGCACCGCGCGAAACCGCGGCCGAGGCGGGCGCGCCGGCCGCGGCGGCAGACGCCACCACCATCACCGCCGACGAGGCCAACAACGCCATCGTCGTCTACGCCACGCCGCGCAACTACGCGATCATCGAGGACGCCCTGCGCAAGCTCGACGTGCCGCCCCTGCAGGTGATGATCGACGCATCGGTGAGCGAGGTGACCCTCAATCACCAGCTGCAGTACGGCATCCAGTGGTCGTTCAATTCCGGCAACAGCAGCGGCGCCCTCACCCAGGGGACCACCAACGTTCCGGTCCAGAACTTCCCGGGCTTCTCCTACATGTACGCCGGCGGCAGTGTGACCGCGGTGCTCAACGCCCTGAAAACGATCACCGATGTCAAGGTGCTCTCGGCCCCCAAGCTGATGGTGCTGAACAATCACACGGCGACCATCGACGTGGGGGAAGAGGTGCCGATCTCCACGGGCTCGGCGATCAGCACGGTCACCACCGGCGCCCCGATCGTCAATTCCATCGACTACCGCCAGACCGGCATCATTCTGAAGGTCACTCCCAGGGTAAACAGCGGCGGACTGGTCCTGCTCGACATCGCCCAGGAGGTCAGCGACGTACTTCCGCAGAACACGGCCTCGGCCAATTCGGGCTCCGGAATCGTCTCTCCGACCTTCGAGGAACGCAAGGTTTCCACCTCGGTGGCGGTCCAGGACGGCGAGACCGTGGCTTTGGGCGGCCTGATCAAGAACGAAACCCAGAAGGGGCGTTCGACCATCCCCATTCTCGGCGACATCCCCCTACTGGGCCACCTGTTCGGCGACACCACCGGCGGGCTGGTGCGCACCGAGCTCATCGTCACCCTGACCCCGCGAGTGGTGCGGACCCCTGTCGACGCCCGGGCGATCACGGAAGAGCTGCGCGGCAAGATCGAATTGGCCCCGCCGCCTCCGCCGCCTCCGCCGCCTCCGCCGCCGCCGGCTCCCAAGGTGCGTCGGCGCGGCCACGGCTAGATCACGTTAAGTTCGGATCGAGCCGAACCGAACTCAAGAATGTGATCGATTCTTAAAGTTCAGAGCGGGTTGCGGGCGGAAACCGTTCCGCACTTTTCCTCAACCCGCTCTGGTCACGCCGGGCCGTAGAGCCAGACAATCCAGATCGCCACGCAGAGCGGAACCCCGAAGGCGATCCTCGTCCCCTGCCATGAAGTGCGACGGCCGACGGCCATAATCGCCACCCAGGCCAGGGCGACGCCGCAGGCGATCATCACCACCTCCGGCAAGGGGCGCCAGCCCAGCCAGGCGCCGGCGCCAGCCAACAGCTTGGCGTCACCAAGGCCGATGCCGTCGATTCCCCGCCACCGCCGCCATGCCCAGGCCAGCGCGGCCAGCACGGCGTAACCGGCCGCCGCCCCCGCCAGGTGGTCGATGATCGACGCGCCGGGCAGGAAACAGCTCACGACCAGGCCGGCGGCGATGAGCGGCAAGGTGAAGACGTCGGGGAGGCGGAGGGCGACGGCGTCGATGGCCGCAAGCGAGACGAGCGTCCAGGCCAGGATCAGGGTGGCGGCCAGCACCCAGCCGAACGGGATCACCGCCGCCGCCCAACCGAAGACAACCGCGGTGGCGAGGCTGACAATCGCCAACGGAAGGCGGCCCCGCCCGGCCGCGAAGTAGCCACTCGCCATCCAGGCCAGGGCGCCAGCTGCCATCCCCAGAGCGGCGGCCGCCGCCAAGACCTCAAGCCCCTCTCGCACGCCTTCCAAAGACCTCCGCCCGCGTCGCCTCTCGCATGCGCCTCCTCGCCGAGGCAAGGCGCAGGCGCTTGATCCCGCCCTTTCGGACAGGGCATTTTGCCGCCCGGCGGCGCCGGGCCTAAAAGGAAGCCGATGACGACGGCCATGTGGATGAGAGGGGCCTGTCTGGCCGCCGCGGGGATGCTCGCGGCCGGAACCTGCCAGGCCAAGGCTGCGCCCGCCGCCGCGCCAATGGCGGTTCCCTCGGCTTCATGGCAGATCACAGTGGTGATGGGGCCGCGGGAGTCTCTACCGGCGACCCTGGCGAGAGCCGGTATTGGCAAGGCGGGGGCCGCCGAGGCCGCCGCCGCCCTGGCCGACGTCTTCGATCCGGTCAATCCTCATCCGGGCCAGACCCTCGGCCTGGAGGTCTCCAATGGCCCCGGCGGCGGCCTGAGGCTGGAGCGCATGTCGATTCAGGCCCCGGACGCCAGCGTGCGCCTGTGGCGCGACC
>DASXIE010000131.1:0-42140 GCA_036498165.1 Caulobacteraceae bacterium | reverse complement strand
GCCCTGAAAGCCGACCTCGAACGCCTCTTCGCGACCCTGGCGGCGGTGGACTGGGCGAGGATGTGACGTAAAAAAATGGCCGCGCACGGCGGCGCGGCCAAGTCATATTAGGGAGGAAACGCCCAGGAAGGGCAGAGTCGTCAGGGACGCCTCATGAACTCAAGTTACTGTGCGACGCACAATCGATCAAGCCACAATCTTCGCCGGCCCGCCGATTTCTTCCCTCTCTCTGAAATGATCGTGAAAGCGGAACCCTGCGGGTCCGTTTTGGCCGCCCCTCTGAAACAAGATGCAATCGAAATTGTTGCAGCGCGGCAGCAATCCGTCCGGCGCTGTGGCCTTGGCGGGTGAATTCGCCTACAAGGCGCCCCCCCTCCCGCACCCCCCGAGCCTTTCTTCATGTCGTTGCGCAACATCGCCATTATCGCCCATGTCGATCATGGCAAGACCACCCTGGTGGACCAGATGCTGGCTCAGTCGGGGGTCTTCCGCGCCAACGAGGCCCACGCCGAGCGGGCCATGGATTCCAACGACCAGGAGCGCGAGCGCGGCATCACCATCCTCGCCAAGGCCACCTCGGTCCTGTGGCATGGAGCCGCCGGCGAGACCCGGATCAACATCATCGATACCCCGGGCCACGCCGATTTCGGCGGCGAGGTGGAGCGCATCCTCGGCATGGTCGACGGCGCGCTCCTTCTCGTCGACGCCGAGGAAGGAGTCATGCCCCAGACCAAGTTCGTGCTCGGCAAGGCCCTGAAGCTGGGCCTCAAGCCGATCGTCGTCCTCAACAAGGTCGACCGCCCCCATGCCGACCCTGACCGGGTGCTCAATGACGCCTTCGATCTCTTCGCGGCGATTGGCGCCACCGACGAGCAACTCGACTTCCCTCACCTCTACGCCAGCGGCAAGCAGGGCTGGGCCGTCGCCGACATCGCCGATCCGCACACCGATCTGGCCCCCCTCTTCGACAAGATCGTCGAGCACACGCCCGCCCCCGCCGCGGCCAACCGCCTGGACCAGCCGGCGCAACTCCTCGCCGTCCTCATCGAGGCCGATCCGTTCCTCGGCCGCCTGCTCACCGGGCGGGTGGAATCGGGGCGCTTCACGCCGGGCATGGCGATCCGCGCCCTTTCCCGCGACGGGGCCGAGGTCGAGCGCGGCCGGGTGAGCAAACTCCTGGCCTTCCGCGGCCTCAAGCGGGCCCCGATCGAGGAGGCCCTGGCCGGCGATATCGTCGCCGTGGCCGGGCTTTCCAAGGCGACCGTGGCCGACACCCTGGGGGCGCTGGACGCCGAGGGGGCGTTGCCGGCCCAGCCGATCGATCCGCCCACCATCGCCATCACCGTCTCGGTCAACGACAGTCCGCTCGCCGGCCGTGACGGCGACAAGGTTCAGAGCCGGGTGATCCGCGAGCGGCTGTTGCGCGAGGCCGAGGCCAATGTCGCGGTCAAGGTCAGCGAGACCGCCGAGAAGGACGCCTTCGAGGTCGCCGGGCGCGGCGAGCTGCAGCTGGGGGTGCTGATCGAATCCATGCGCCGGGAAGGCTTCGAGGTCTCGATCAGCCGCCCCCGCGTCGTCTTCCAGGCCGATCCGGAAACCGGCGCCCGCCTCGAGCCGATCGAGGAGGTGGTGATCGATGTCGACGACGACTTCGCCGGGGTGGTGATCGAGAAGCTGTCGGCCCGCAAGGCCGAGCTGAAGGACATGGGCCCGTCCGGGGCCGGCAAGACCCGGCTCGCTTTCCAGGCCCCCTCGCGGGCCCTGATCGGCTACCAGGGCGAGTTCCTCACCGACACCCGCGGCTCTGGCGTGCTCAACCGGGTGTTCAGCCACTATGAGCCCTACAAGGGCGCTATCGAGGGCCGGCGCAACGGCACCCTGATCTCCAATTCCGATGGCGAGACCGCCTCCTTCGCCCTGTGGAACCTGGAGGACCGCGGGGTGATGTTCGTGGGGGCGGGCGAGAAGACCTACCAGGGGATGATCATCGGCGAGAACGCCAAGCCAGACGACCTCGACGTCAATCCGATGAAGTCCAAGCAACTCACCAACGTGCGGGCCTCCGGCAAGGACGAGGCCATCCGCCTCACCCCGCCGCGCCGCCTGACCCTCGAGCAGGCCATCGCCTACATCGAGAGCGACGAGCTCGTGGAGGTGACCCCCAGGGCCATCCGCCTGCGCAAGGCCGTCCTCAACCCCACCTTCCGCAAACGCCGCGTCAAGGAAGACGCCTGAACTGACCCCCGGCCTGTGGCCGAACCCGTCTCTGACGGGGCTGAGCGCTCCAGGCGAGAGCGCGCGAGCTAACCGCCCTCTATCCGTCCGGCGGCCGGTTTCGTCGCGCCATTGGCGGCTTCGTCTCAAACCCCCAACCGCTCCCTCCGCGCGCGCTAGGCTGGCGCCATCGGATGCGACCCTAGTTGTCCGGCATCCGCCTGAACACTCAAGGAGGAGACCCCCGTGAAAACGCTCTTCAAGACCGCCGTCATCGGCGCGGCCGCCGTCTGCCTCGCGGCTCCGGCCGCCTGGGCCGGGTGCGGCGCTCCCGTGGCCAAGCAACCGGCCTCGTGGACCGGACAGCGCCCAGGAATGACGCCCGCCGCTTTCACGCCGCGGACCATCGTCGGCATGTGGAGCGTGCAGTTCCTCGCCGGCGGCACCAAGCCCTTCGACTTCGGCTTCGAGGTCTGGCACAGCGACGGCACCGAAATTCTCAACAGCGGCGGCCGCGCCCCTTCGACCGAGAACTTCTGCATGGGCGTGTGGGCCCAGACCTCGCAGTTCGGCTACACCCTCAACCATTGGGCCCTCAGCTACACGCCCGATGGAACCCTCAACGCCAAGGTCAACATCAGGCAGACCGTGGCCGTCGATTCGACCGGCAACAGCTTCACCGGGCCTTTCACTGTCGACGTCTACGATCCCACCGGCACGACCAAGCTCCAGCACATCGGCGGGCGGATCAACGGGACGCGAGTGACCGTATTCTGAGGCGGCCAGGGGCCGGATCTCGCGATCCGGCCCCGACTTACATGCGGACCTTGACGGCGAACCCTTCCGGGCCGCGGGGCAGGGAAGTGAGCTCAGGCGATCCTGGGGACCAGCATCGGCACGCGGCGGGCGTAGGCGTCGTAGGCCTCGGGGCCCAGCTGGCTGCGGAGGAAACCCTCCTCGATCTTGGCGGTCATGGAAAAACCCACCGCCAGTAAGGCGAACCCAGCCAGCGAGGCCGGCGTGGCCTTGAGCAACGCCGTCATCAGGGCCGCGAACATCACGCCCGAATAGATCGGATGGCGCACCAGGCCATAGGGGCCGGTGTCGATGATGCGGTGGCCTTCCTTGAGGGTGACGAAGCCCGACCACAGGCGGCCCAGATGCAGCCGCGCCCACCAGCAGAATCCGAACCCGGAGACGACCAGGGCGACAAGGGCCCACTTCACGGCGTCGGGCTCGGGCCAGAGTGTCGCCCCCAGCGGCCCGGCCCAGGCCGTCGGCATGAACAGCAGCGCCACCCCGATCGAGGCCACCATGCGGTGCAGGCCAAAGCCTTCCCGGCCCATCTGGACCTTCGTCCGGCTTGAGAAAACGACCGCGGCGAGCCAGGTGACGTACCACACCCCCCACACCCAATTGACGGCGATAGTGGCGGACATGATTCTGAGGGCCCCCGGCGATGGCGGCCCGACCTTAAGCCAAATCCCGCCGCTCGCGCAGCCATGCTAAGGCTCGGCCATGGCCAACGCCGTCTACGCCGCCCTGCCGACGACCATCTTCACGGTGATGAGCGGCCTCGCCCGCGAGCACGGGGCGATCAACCTCGGCCAGGGCTTTCCCGACGAGCCGGGTCCCGAGGCGATCCGCCGCGCCGCCGCGCAAGCGGTGATCCACGGCGACAACCAATATCCGCCGATGATGGGTTTGCCCGAACTGCGCGAGGCCGTGGCCCGCCACTATGCCCGTCACCAGGGCCTCGAACTCGATTGGCAAGGCGAGGTGACGATCACTTCCGGGGGCACCGAGGCCCTGGCCTGCGCCTTCCTGGCCCTCATCGAGCCGGGAGACGAGGTGGTCCTCTTCGCCCCGGTCTACGACGCCTACGCCCCAATGATCCGCCGGGCTGGCGGCGTGCCGCGCCTCGTCCGCCTGGCCCCGCCGCACTGGCGGTTCAGCCGCGCCGATCTGGAGGCTGCGTTCACCCCGCGCACTGGCCTCGTCGTGCTGAACAATCCCCTTAATCCGACCGCGACCGTCTGCCCGCCCGAGGATCTCGCCCTCCTGGCTGAGTTCTGCCAGCGCTTCGACGCCGTGGCCGTGTGCGACGAGGTCTGGGAGCAGGTCATCTTCGACGGGGCGGTCCACACGCCGCTCATCTCCTTTTCCGGCATGCGCGAGCGCACCGTGAAGATCGGCTCGGCGGGTAAGATGTTCGCCCTCACCGGCTGGAAGGTCGGCTTTCTCGTCGCCGCGCCGGCCCTCACCGCGGTTCTGGCCAAGGCCCACCAATTCCTCACCTTCACCACGCCGCCCAATCTCCAGACCGCCGTCGCCTGGGGCCTGGAAAACAGCGCCGCCTGGTTTTCCGCCATGCCCGCCGAGCTCGCCGCCTCGCGCGACCACCTTGCCGCGGCCCTGAAGCGCGAAGGCTTCGTCACCCTCCCCTGTCAGGGGACCTACTTCGTCAACGTCGATCTCGCCGCCTCAGGGGTGACTGAGAATGACCGCCCCTTTTGCCTCAGGGCCGTTAAGGAAGCGGGCGTGGCGGCGATCCCGGTCTCGGCCTTCTACGAGGACGACCCGGTGACGACGGCCATCCGCCTGTGCTTCGCCAAGCGCGGCCAGACGCTGGAGGAAGGCGCCCGCCGCCTCGCCAAGGCCCGCGAACTCTCGCTGAGGGCCTAGGCCGTCGTGCCGCCGTCGATGACGATGGTCTGGCCGGTCATCCAGGCGCCGGCGCGGGAGGCGAGGAAGACGGCCGCGCCTGCGATGTCGTCCGGTTCGCCCAGGCGGCGCAGGGGGGTGGCGAACTTCGAGCGGGTCTCGGCCTCGGGCGTCTCCCACAGGGCGCGGGCGAAGTCGGTCTTCACCAAGCCAGGGGCGATGCAGTTGACCCGGATGTTGTCCGGCGAAAGCTCCTGGGCGAGGTTGCGGGCCAGCTGCATGTCGGCCGCCTTGGAGATGGCGTAAGCCCCGATCACCCCAGTGCCGCGCAGGCCGCCGATCGAGGAGATGATCACGATCGCCCCGTCCTTCCGCGCCGCCATCTCCGGGGCGACCATGGTGATCAGCCAATTGTTGGAGACGATGTTGTTGTCGAGGATCTTGCGGAAGGCCTCGTCGGTGATCCCGCTCATCGGACCGTAATAGGGATTGGAGGCGGCGTTGCAGACCAGGATGTCGACCTGGCCGAACGCGGCGCGGGTCTCGTTCACCAGCCGCTGGAGATCGTCCTTCGAGGAGATGTTGGCCGGAACGGCGATGGCCGCGCCAGGATGCCGCTCGTTGATCTCGGAGGTCACCGCCTCGCAGGCTCCCGCCTTGCGCGAGGAGACGGCCACCTTGGCCCCGTGCTCGGCCAGCCGCTCGGCGATCGCCTTTCCGATGCCCCGCGTCGAACCGGTGACGATGGCGACCTTGCCGTTGAGATCGAAGAGTTCCATGGCCGCGCTCCTTAAACGCCCGTTTGATTTTCCCACCATCGGGCGGCTACCCGAATTGGTCAAGCCGATCCGCTCTTGACAGATTGCAGGCTTTGCATTATCATAAGCTGGCCTTCTCATTCGCGGGACCTGACCCAGAAATGCGCCTGTCCGTCCGGCTTTTGCTGCGCTGCGCTCGCGCGAATCGCCCCTCAACAGCGGCGGCCGACCGTTAATTACGGTAAAAATTTTTTCCGACCCGCCGTATTTCCCGCCCCCATGCTGCGCCGCACAAGCGCTAGGATCCTCGACGGATTGCGCCCGCCTCGCCGCGACTACACAATGAGCCCATGCCCGAAGGCGACACCAGGGATGACCCGCGCGCCACGAACTTCGGGCGTGGATTCCTCTATGACCTCTGGTATTTCATCGCCCTTTCCTCGGACCTGAAGCGGGGGCGGCTTGCCCGTTACGAGGTCCTCGGCGAGCCAGTCATGCTGGGCCGTGGGGCAGGCGGCCAACTGGTGGCGCTGCGCGACATCTGCCCGCATCGCGCCGCGCCGCTCTCGGCCGGCCGCATCGTCCGCGAGGCCTCGGGGGGCGAGAGTGTCGAGTGCCCCTATCACGGCTGGCGCTACGGCTTTGACGGCGGCTGCGTGGCTATCCCCTCCCTTACCGACGCCAATCAATTCGACATCGCGCGGGTCAGGGTGCGGGCCTGGCCGGTCGCCGAGAGCCAGGGGATGGTGTTCGTTTGGATGGGGAGCGATCCCCGCGCCGCCGCCGCCCCGCCGCCCCCGCCGGTCTTCGAGGGGGTTGTCGGCGGCTCGCCGAAGCTGGTCGATCGGATGGAATTTCCCGCCCATATAGACCACGCCGTCGTCGGGTTGATGGACCCGGCGCACGGACCGTTCGTACACAGACAATGGTGGTGGCGCTCGCACGCCTCGATGCACGAGAAGGCAAAGCGCTTCGCGCCGGGGCCCGAGGGCTTCGTAATGGTCCGCCATGCGCCGTCGCGCAACTCACGGGCCTACGCCCTGCTTGGCGGGACGCCGATGACCGAGATCAGCTTCCGTCTGCCCGGCCTGCGCTGGGAGCATGTACAGGCCGGCCGGCGCCAAGTCCTCTCCCTGACCTGCCTCACCCCCCTCAATGAGCGACGCACCCGCATCACCCAGATCGTGTGGTCGGACCATCCGGTGTTCGCCCTTATCGCCCCGTTCATCCGGGCCGGGGCCCGCCGCTTCCTTGAGCAGGACGGGGCCATGGTGGCGTTGCAGAACCAGGGTCTGAAGTACGATCCGACCCTCTTGTGGATCGACGACGCCGATCGCCAGGCCAAGTGGTACCAGGCCCTCAAGCGCGAGTGGGCGGCGAGCCGGCGCGAAGGGCGGCCCTTCGTCAATCCGGTCGAGCCGGCGACGCTGCGATGGACGAGCTGATGGCGGCCCGCGTCCGGCGGCCCTACAGTGCGGGGATGTATTTCGCGGCGGCGCCGATCCTCGCCCTCTGCCTCGTGGCCCTTCCGCTCGGCCTCGCGGCGCAAACGGCGATCGGGCGGGTGTTCGTCAGCCCCTCGGGCGAGCCCTTCCATCCCACCCCGGCGGCCCCTGACGCCTTCGGGGCCTGGTTCTCGCGGGTCGACGCCAACCATGACGGGCGCATAGACCGCGATGAGTTCCGCGCCGACGCGGCGCAGTTCTTCAAGCGCCTCGACACCAACGGTGACGGGGTGATCGACGGCTTCGAGATCGCCGCCTACGAGAAGAGCGTCGCCGCCGATCTCGACATCAGCGGCCAGGGCTTCATCGCCGACCCCAAGTCCCGCGACGGGCCGATCACCCTGCTCGCCGAGCCCGAGCCGGTGAGCGGGGCCGACACGGACCTAAATTCCCACGTCAGCTTGGCCGAATGGCTCGCCGCCACCGACCGCCGTTTCGACCTGCTGGACGTGAAGCGTCTCGGCTACCTCAGCCGCGAGGCCCTGGTCGCGCGCCTGCCCAAGGGCCGGCGGCCGTGAAAGGCGCCCTCGTCTTTCTGCTCGTTCTGGCCGCCTGCGCCCCGGCCGGGCCGAAACTGCCCACCGCCGCCCTCGACCAGGCGATCGGGAACGCCATCGGCGATCCGACCACCTGTGTGATCATCGCCGAGCGGGCCACCGGCCGGACGGTCTACAGCTACAATGCGGGTTTCGACTGCACCCGTGGCCTGCCGGCCTGCGACCGGCCGGGCTACCTCTCCGCCAGGCAGGCCATGGCTCTCGCCGACGCCGGCCGCCACGCCAGCTGCAACTCCGTGCCCGACGGTTCGCGCACCGTCGGCTGGGCCGAGGGCAAGGTGAATAGCTCTCGCCACGACTTCATCTATTCGGCGGTCATGGAGGGACAGAAGGCCCTTCCCGGCGAGGAGATGGCCGCCCGCCTCGACGACGCCTTCAACGCGGCGGGCTTGTAGCGAGCCGTGAACAGCCTGAATCAGCGGTAGTTCTGCTTCAGCCACGCCTGGTAGTCGCCAGTGGTGGCGGCGCGCCACCAGGCTTCGTTGGCGAGGTACCAGTCAAGAGTGGCCGCCAGGCTGGCGACGAAGTCGCCGGCCGGGGCGTAGCCCAGCTCGGCGCGGATCTTCCTGTCATCGATGGCGTAGCGGCGGTCATGGCCGAGGCGATCTGGGACGTGGGTCTTGAGCGAGGCCGAGGCCGCGCCCGCCGCCGCCGGGGCCGTGGGGAAGCGCGTCGCCAGCGTCGCGTCGGTGGCGAAGGCGCGGTCCACCGCCCCGCACAGGTGCTCTATGAGGTCGAGATTGGTCATCTCGGCCCCGCCGCCGACATTGTAGGTCTCCCCCGCGCGGCCGGCGTCGAGGATGAGGCCGATCGCCCGGCAGTGATCGGCGACGTCGAGCCAGTCGCGAACGTTGCCGCCGTCGCCATAGACCGGCAGGGCCGCGCCGTGCAGGGCGTTGATCAGGAAGAGCGGGATCAGCTTTTCGGGATGCTGGAAGGGGCCGAAGTTGTTCGAGCAGTTGGAGATGGTGGTCTCGAGCCCAAACGTGCGGTTGTAGGCCCTGACCAGATGATCCGACGCCGCCTTGCTGGCCGAATAGGGGGAGTTCGGGGCGTAGGGGGTCGCCTCGTGGAAGGCCGGATCATCCGGCTCCAGGCTGCCATAGACTTCGTCGGTGGAGACATGGTGGAAGCGGTGCGGGCGCCCCGTCCCCTGGTCGAGCCAGGCGCCCCGGGCCGCCTTGAGCAATGAATGGGTGCCGACGACATTTGTGTCGATGAAGGCGTCGGGCCCGTGGATCGAGCGGTCCACGTGGCTCTCGGCGGCGAAGTGGACAATGGTGTCGACACCATGCTCGGCCAGCAGGCGTCTGATGAGGGCCTCATCGCGGATATCGCCATGGACGAAGCTCACGCCATCGACGCCGGCGAGATTGGCCTTGTTGCCGGCATAGGTCAGGGCGTCGAGCACGACCACCGGGTCGCCCGGCCGCCGCCCCCGCCAGTGGCGAACGAAGTTGGCGCCGATGAAGCCGGCCCCGCCGGTGATCAGGAGCGAACCCATCAGGACCTCGAATCCCTCATCTCGCCGAGCACGGCCCGCAAGGCGACGCGCCAGTGCGGGGCCGGCCCGCCCAGAAGGGCATAGGAAGCGCTCTTGTCGAGGACGCTGTAGGCCGGGCGCGCGGCGGGGGTGGGATAATCGTTGGTGGCGATGGGACGCACCGGCGGGGCTGTCTCGATGAGGCCGATCGCGAGCGCTTCCTCGGCGATCGCCACCGCGAAGTCGTACCACGAGGCGACGCCGGCGTCGGTGTAGTGCCAGATGCCGGGGGCCATGGCGGCGGCGAAGCTCCACAGGGCTGCGGCCAGAGTAGGCGTCGAGGTTGGGGTGCCGATCTGATCGGCGACGACGCGAAGTTCCGGTCGCTGCGCCATCAGGCGGAGCATGGTGGCCAGGAAGTTGCCCCCCACCGGGCCGTAGACCCAGGCCGTGCGGACGATGAGCGCGTCGGGATCGGCCTCCATAACCGCCGCCTCGCCGGCGAGCTTGGAGGCCCCGTAGACACTCGCCGGCCCTGTGGCGGCGTCCGGACGATAGGGCCGGCCGGCTTTTCCGTCGAAGACGAAGTCGGTGGAGAGATGGATGAGGCGGGCGCCGGCGGCGCGGGCGGCGACGGCGACGTTGGCGGCCCCGTCGCGGTTGGCGGCGAACGCCGCTTCCGGTTCGCTCTCGGCCCTGTCGACGGCGGTATAGGCGGCGGCGTTGAGGATGAGATCCGGCGCGGCTTTGGCCGTCATCGCCTCGACCGCCGCGGCGTCGGTGATGTCGAGCTCGGCGCGGTTCACGGCGCTGACCGTCCAGCCCGGCGGCGCCGCGGCGATCCATGCCCTGGCCACCTGGCCGCCGGCCCCGGTGACGAGGGCCTTCACGGGAAGAGCACGGCTTCGGAAAGCAGTGGCGCGACCGCGTCCTTTTCCGACAGGATCGGCCGCTCGCCGGGGCTCAAGGGCCAGTCGATGGCCAGATCCGGATCGTCCCAGCGCACCGCCCGCTCGTCGGCGGGGGAATAGAGCCCGCTGCATTTGTAAAGGAAGTCGGCGCTCTCCGAGAGGGTCAGGAAACCGTGACCGACGCCCGGCGGCGCCCACAGGATGCGGCGGTTTTCGGCGCTCAGTTCGAGGCCGAACCAGCGGCCGAAGGTCGGCGAGGAACGGCGAAGGTCGGCGACCACGTCGAACACCGCCCCGGCGACGACCCGGGCCAGCTTTCCCTGGGGATTGGGCAGTTGATAGTGCAGGCCGCGCAGCACGCCGCGGGCCGAGCGGCTGTGGTTGTCCTGATCGAAGACCGCATCGATCCCGGCCTTGGCGAACGCATCGGCGCGCCAGGTTTCCATGAAGAATCCGCGCTCGTCGCCAAACACCTTCGGCTCTATCACCACCGCGCCGACGATCGGGGTCGGATTGAACTTCACCGGCCGGCCTTTTCCGCCAGCAAGGAGAGCAGATAGCCGCCGTAGCCGCTGGAGCGCAGGGGTCCGGCCAGGGCTTCGAGTTCGCCGTCGGAGATCCACTCCTGGCGCCAGGCGATCTCCTCTGGGCAGCAGATCTTCAGGCCCTCGCGCTCCTCGACGATGCGCACGAAGAGGGCGGCGTCCAGGAGAGCGGCGTGGGCTCCGGTGTCGAGCCAGGCGTGGCCGCGGCCCAGTACTTCGACATGCATTTCGCCGGCCTCGAGATACTTGCGATTGAGATCGGTGATCTCCAGCTCGCCGCGCGCCGAGGGGGCGAGATCGGCGGCGAAGCGGGTCACCCGCTCATCATAGAAGTAAAGGCCGGTGACGGCGTGGTTGGATTTGGGGACCGCCGGCTTTTCCTCGATGGTCACCGCCTTGCCGGCCCCATCGAAGGAGACGACACCGTATTGCGACGGATTGTCGACGCGATAGGCGAAGACCGTCGCCCCGCCTGTCCTCTCGTTGGCGCGCTGAAGGATGGCGGCGAGGTTGGCGCCGTAGAAGAGGTTGTCGCCAAGGATGAGCGCCGAGGGCGCGCCATCGACGAAATCGGCTCCGATGCGAAAGGCCTGGGCCAGGCCCTCGGGCCGCGGCTGGGTCTCGTAGGCGATCGAGAGGCCCCACCGCGCCCCGTCGCCCAGCAAGCGGCGGAAGGCTTCCTGCTCGTGCGGGGTGGTGATCACCAACACCTCGCGGATGCCGGCCAGCATCAGGACCGACAGCGGGTAGTAAATCATCGGCTTGTCGAACACCGGCATGAGCTGTTTGCTCACCGCCACGGTGAGGGGATAGAGCCGCGTCCCCGTTCCGCCCGCCAGGATAATGCCGCGCCGCGTCATGGCGGCTGACCTAGCAGATAAGCTTGGACTTTTTGAACCTTCCGAACGCGGGCGCCGCAAATTTTGTGGAAAAATGTCTTGCCCGCAATCCAAATGCTTCATCCATATGGGATTTGCGCCGCCCCCGACGTGGCGAAGGTGGAGGGTGAATGAGCGAGACTTACCCCCCGCCGCCCAGGCCGCCTTATCGCCGTGCGCCGCGCCGTTCACGTCTGCGCACGCCGGTTTCGATCGTCGTCGTCATTCTTCTCGCCCTGGCCCTGGCGGCCCTGCTGACGTTTTGCGTCGCGCAAGGCGGTGGCGGGGCCGGCCGAGGCGGCCGCGGCGGGGGCAGGGGCGGCCCCGGGGGTGGGCGCCCGGCGATCACCGTCGGCGTCGCCAAGGCGGTCAGCGGCGATATTCCCATCACCATCAGCGCCCTTGGCACTGTCACCCCGCTGGCCACGGTAAGCGTCAACGCCCGCGTCTCGGGGATGCTCGACAAGGTCAACTTCCGGGAGGGCCAGATAGTGCGCAAGGGCCAGCTCCTGGCCCAGATCGATCCACGACCTTTCCAGGCCGCCGTCGGCCAGGCCAAGGGGACGCTCGCCCACGACGAGGCCCTGCTGGCCAACGCCCGGGTGGATCTGGCCCGCTACGCCAAGCTGCACGCCGAGGACTCCATCGCCGCCCAGACCTATGACACCCAGGCGGCCCTGGTGCGCCAGGACGCGGCCACGGTGGTCTCCGACAAGGCCAACGTCGAAAGCGCCGCCCTAAATCTGTCCTTCACCCACATCGTGGCTCCGATTGGCGGCCGGGTCGGCCTGCGCCAGATCGATCCGGGCAACCAGATCACCGCCAACGAGGCGACCCCCTTCGCGGTGGTGACCCAGGTCGATCCGATCACGGTGATCTTCTCGGTGCCGGAATCGGCCATCGGACCGATCGAGCGCCAGGGCGGGGCGGGGCTGGCGACGACAGCTCTCGACCGGGCCGGCGGCACGGCCCTGGCCCAGGGGCGCCTGGCGACCCTCGACAACCTCATCGACACGACCACCGGCACGGTGAAAGCGCGCTCGGTGTTCCGCAACGCCGGCTCGGCGCTGTTTCCCAATCAGTTCGTCAACGTCACCCTGCTGGTCGACACCTTGCACAACCAGGTGGTCGTGCCGACGACCGCTGTCCGCCATGGGCCGCAGGGCGATTTTGTCTGGGTCCTGCAGCCTGACCAGACGGTGAAGTCGCGACCGGTGAAGGTCGGGCCTGGGACGGCCGAAACCATCTCGATCGTCTCGGGCCTTGCGATCGGCGAGACGGTGATCACCGACGGCGGCGACCGGCTCAAGGAGGACGCCAAGGTGGTCCTGCCCGGCCAAAGGCCGATGGGCGGGTTCGGCGGGCGCGGGGGACGCGGCGGGGGCGGCGGCCATCACCGCCGCGGCGCTGGCGGCGGCGGACAAGGAAGGCGCGGGGGCGGCCAGGGAGGCGGGGGCCAGGAGGCAGGGTGAGCCCTTCACGCCCCTTCATCCAGCGGCCGGTGGCGACATCGCTGCTGATGGCGGCGATCCTTCTGGCCGGCATGGTGGCCTTCCGCTTCCTGCCGCTGTCGGCCCTGCCTGAAGTCGACTACCCGACCATCCAGGTCCACACGACCTACCCCGGCGCCAGCCCCGAGGTGATGGCGACCACGGTCACCGCGCCCCTGGAAGTTCAGTTCGGACAGATGTCCCAGCTGAACCGGATGAGCTCGATCAGTTCCGGCGGCTCGTCGGTCATCAACCTTCAGTTCGATCTCTCGCTCGGCCTCGACGTCGCCGAGCAGGAGGTCCAGGCGGCGATCAACGCCGCCGGCAGCCTGCTGCCCACCGATCTGCCGGCCCCGCCGATCTACGCCAAGGTCAATCCCGCCGACGCCCCGGTGCTCACCCTGGCCCTGACTTCGAAGACCCTGCCGCTCACCGAGGTCGAAAGCTACGGCGACCAGCAGCTCGGCCAGAAGATCTCCCAGCTGCCGGGGGTCGGACTGGTGTCGGTGAGCGGCGGGCAGAAGCCGGCGGTACGCGTCCAGGCCAACGCCGCCCAGCTGGCCTCCTACGGCCTCTCTCTGTCCCAGCTCAGCGCCGCCATCGCCTCGGCCAACTCCAACGGCGCCAAGGGCAGCTTCGACGGTCCGACCCGGGCCTACACCATCGACGCCAACGACCAGCTGCTCACCGCCGGGGACTACGCCAACCAGATCGTCGCTTACCAGGGGGCCGCGCCGGTGCGCTTGTCGGACGTCGCCAATGTGGTCGCCGGCTCGGAAAACGACGAACTGGGCGCCTGGTACGACCGCACCCCGGCGGTCCTGCTCAATGTCCAGCGCCAGCCCGGGGCCAACGTCATCAGCACCGTCGACCACATCAAGGCGTCGCTACCCGACATGTTGTCGGCCCTGCCCCCGGGCGTCACGGTTCAGGTTGTCACCGACAGGACGACCGGCATCCGCGCCTCGGTCCACGACGTCGAATTCGAGCTGATGCTCAGCGTCGCCCTGGTGGTGGCGGTGATCTTCCTCTTCCTGCGCAGCGTGCCGGCGACCTTCATCGCCAGCGTGGCCGTGCCGATCTCCCTGGTGGGCACTTTCGCGGTGATGTACCTGCTCGGCTTCTCACTCAATAACCTGACCCTGATGGCGCTCACCATCGCCACCGGTTTCGTGGTCGACGACGCCATCGTCATGATCGAGAACATCTCGCGCTACATCGAGGCGGGCGAGAGCGCCATGAGCGCGGCCCTGAAGGGCGCCGAGCAGATCGGCTTCACAATCATTTCGCTGACCGTCTCCCTGATCGCGGTGCTCATTCCGCTGCTCTTCATGGGCGATGTGGTCGGGCGCCTGTTCCGCGAGTTCGCGATCTCACTGGCCGTGACCATCGTGATCTCGGCGATCGTCTCCCTGACCCTCGTCCCGACCCTCTCGGCGCGCTGGCTGAGGACCGACGACAAGGTCGAGAACAGCCGCTTCGGCCGACGCTCGAAGGAGATCATCGACGGCGTCATCGCCCGCTACGACCGCTCGCTCGTCTGGGTGCTCGACAACCAGGGCGTGACCCTGATCGTCTTCATCGGGGCCCTGGTGCTGACGTTGATGCTGTTTCTGATCATCCCCAAGGGCCTGTTTCCCACCCAGGACACGGGCGTCATCCAGGCGGTGACCGAGGCCAATCAATCGGTGTCCTACCAGGGCATGGCCACGCTGCAGCAGAAGGTCGCCGACCGCCTGCTCGCCGATCCTGACGTCGCCAGCCTGACCAGCTTCATCGGCGTCGACGGGACCAACACCACCCTCAACAACGGCCGGATGCTCATCAACCTGGCCCCGTTCGGCCACCGCACCGCCCCGCAGTCGGTGATCCTCGACCGCCTGAGGCGGGAGGCCGCCGAGGTTCCCGGCGCCGGCCTCTATCTCCAGCCAGTGCAGGATCTGACCATCGATTCCTCGTCTGGCCGCACCCAGTACCAGTTCGCCCTGCAGGGGGCGGATACCGCCACTGTCAGCGAATGGTCGGCGCGCCTCGTTCAGCGCCTGGCCAGCGAGCGCAAGGTGCGCAACGTCGCCTCCGACCTGCAGAGCCAGGGCCTGTCGGCCTTCATCGACATCAACCGAGAAACGGCGGCGCGGCTCGGCATCACCCCGGCCACAGTGGACGACACCCTCTATTCCGCCTTCGGCCAGAGGATCATTTCGACCATCTTCACCCAGTCGAGCCAGGAGCGGGTTATCCTGCAGGCCGATCCTCGCACCACCGCCTCGCCGGCCAGCCTCGCGGATTTGTACCTCACCAGCAGCAGTGGAACGCCGACGCCGCTTTCAGCCATAGCCACGGTCGAACAGCGCCTCTCACCCCTGCAGATCAACCACGTGGCGCAATTCCCGGCCGCCAACATCTCCTTCGACACCGCTCCCGGCGTCGCGCTCGGCGATGCGGTCGGCGCGATCCAGAAGGACGAGGCGCAGATCGGCATGCCGGCGACGATCACCACCGCCTTTCTGGGGGCGGCCAACGCCTACAAGGCCTCCCTTGGCAACGAGCTGTGGCTGATCCTGGCGGCGATCGTCACCGTCTATATTGTCCTGGGCGTCCTCTATGAGAGCTACATCCACCCGATCACCATCCTCTCGACCCTGCCCTCGGCCGGGGTCGGGGCCCTCCTGGCGCTGATCCTCGCTGGCCAGGACCTGGGCGTCATCGGCATCATCGGCCTCATCCTCCTGATCGGCATCGTCAAGAAGAACGCCATCATGATGATCGACTTCGCCCTCGACGCCGAGCGGACGGAGGGCAAGGCCCCGCGCGAGGCGATCCACCAGGCCGCCCTGCTGCGGTTCCGCCCGATCATCATGACCACCCTGGCGGCCCTGTTCGCGGCCCTTCCCCTGATGCTCGGCTGGGGCGTCGGCTCGGAGCTGCGCCACCCCTTGGGGATCAGCATCGTCGGAGGCCTGATCGTCAGCCAGGCCCTGACGCTCTTCACCACCCCGGTCATCTATCTCCAATTCGACCGCCTGGCGCGGCGGTTCGGCGGGCCCAACGTGCGCAAGGGCGAGTCCGATCCGGGCCTTTCCGAGGCCGAGCCCGATCCGGGACCGGCCCCGGCATGAGCTTCTCGGCCCCCTTTATCCGGCGACCAATCGCCACCGTCCTTCTGACCTGCGGCATTGCCCTGGCCGGGGCGGCGGCCTTCTTCCTGCTGCCCGTCTCGCCCCTGCCTCAGGTCGATTTCCCGACCATCTCGGTGAGCGCCAACCTCCCGGGGGCCAGTCCAGAGACCATGGCCACCAGCGTCGCCACCCCGCTCGAGAAGCGACTGGGCCTCATCTCGGACGTCACCGAGATGACCTCGTCGAGCCGCACCAGCCAGAGCCGCATCAATCTTCAGTTCGGATTGAACCGGGACATCGACGGGGCGGCCCGCGATGTCCAGGCGGCGATCAACGCCGCCCGCGTCGACCTGCCGGCGACGCTGCATTCCAACCCCACCTACCGCAAGCAGAACCCGGCCGACGCCCCGATCCTGATCCTCGCCCTGACGTCGGCGACCCGCACGCCCGGCCAGATCTACGATGTGGCTTCGACAATCCTCCAGCAGCAGATCAGTCAGGTGAAGGGCGTCGGCGACGTGACCATCGGCGGCTCCTCCCTGCCGGCCGTGCGGGTCGAGCTCAACCCCTTGGCCCTTTCCCGCTACGGCATCGGCCTGGAGGACGTCCGCGCCGCTATCGCCTCGGCCAACGCCAACCGGCCCAAGGGGGTGGTCCAGGACTCCAAGCTGCGCCTGCAGATCTACACCAACGACACCGGTCTTTCGGCGGCGACCTACGCCCCCCTGGTGGTCGCTTACCGCAACGGCGCGGCGGTGCGCCTGGCCGACATCGCCCAGGTCGTCGACGGGGTCACCGACGTCCACAATTTCGGCCTCTTCAACGGCCGCCCGGCCATTGTCGCGGTGATCAGCCGTCAGCCCGGGGCCAACATCATCAACACCGTCGATCGGGTGAAGGCGCTCCTGCCCACCCTGCGCCAAGTCCTGCCGCCGGACATCGACATGGCGGTGGCCAGCGACCGCACCGTCACCATCCGCGCCTCCCTGGCCGAGGTCGAACGCACGGTGCTCATCGCGATCTTTCTGGTCATCGCGGTGACCGCCTTCTTCCTGCAAAACGGCCGCGGCGTGCTGATTCCTTCTGTGGCGGTGAGCGTGTCCCTGCTCGGGGCGTTGGGGATAATGTACCTCCTCCACTTTTCCCTCGATAACCTGTCGCTGATGGCGCTGACCGTTTCGACCGGCTTCGTGGTCGACGACGCCATCGTTGTGCTGGAGAACACCACCCGCCACGTCGAAGCCGGGATGAACCGCCTGGAGGCCGCCCTGCAGGGCGCCCGCGAGGTCAGCTTCACCGTCTTCTCGATCAGCATCTCCCTCGTCGCGGTGTTCATTCCCATCCTGCTGATGGGCGGCATCGTCGGCCGCCTGTTCCGCGAGTTCGCCATGACCCTATCGGCGGCGGTGCTCGTCAGCCTGGTCATCTCGCTCACCACCACCCCGATGATGTGCGCTTTCCTTGTGGACCGGCCGAAGCCCGCCGCCCGCCGCGGGCACCTCGCCCGCTTCGCCAACGGCGCCTTCGCCTGGATGCAACGGACCTATGAGAAGGCCCTCGACTTCTCGCTCGACGCCGGACCCCTGATGTTGGTGGTCCTGGCGTTGACCATCGTTCTGAGCTTCTACCTCTACGCCATCGCCCCCAAGGGCTTCTTCCCGCAGCAGGACACGGGCTCGATCGCCGGCGGCCTGCAATCGGACCAATCGAGCTCCTTCACCCTGACCAGCCAGCGCCTCAAGCGTCTGGTGGGCATCGTGCGGCGCGATCCGTCGGTGGCCACTGTGGTCGCCTTCGCCGGCAGCAATGCCGCCGGCGGCTTCCTGTTCACCACCTTGAAGCCAAGAAACGAACGCCAGGGCGGCTCCGAGGCCGTGGTCCAGCGCCTACGGCCCAAGCTTTCCCGGGTGGTCGGCGCGGCCCTGTTCCTCAACCCGGTCCAGGACGTGCGGGTCGGCGGGCGGCAGAGCAACGCCACCTATCAGTTCACCCTCCAGGCCGCCGACCTCTCCAGCCTGCGCTCGTGGGCTTCGCGCCTGGCCGAGGCGCTGAAGGCCCAGCCAGCCCTCACCGACGTCAACACCGATCAGGAGGACCATGGCCTCGACAGCTACATCGCCATCGACCACGACAAGGCACGCCGCCTGGGCGTCACAAGCACCCAGATCGACAACACCCTTTATGACGCGTTTGGCCAGCGCCAAGTCTCGACGATCTACAAGGAGACCAACCAGTACCGGGTGGTGATGGAGGCCGATCCCGCTTTCACCCAGGACCCGACCATTCTGAAGGACATCTACGTGAGCACCGGCACGGCAGCGAGCGGAGTCGCGCCGGTCTTGCCGGCGACCAGTTCGGCGGCGCTCGCCACCCGCGCCGCTCAGACCCCCTCGACCGCCGCGGCCACGGCGACCCTCGCCCCGTTCGCCACGACCATCGCCGGCCGCGCCGGCCAGACCCCCTCGACACTCGCGGCCAGCGCCACAAAGGCCACTCTGGCGGCCAGCCTCGCCCCACCGATGGCCTCAACCACGCTCTCCCGCCTGCAACCGGCGAGCGGAACGGTTGCGCCGGCCGGACCGAATACCGTCGCGGTGGGCAACAATTCCCCTGGCTCGGGCAATGTCGCCGGCCAACCGGGGGCGCTGGGAGCGAGAACCGCCTCGGCCGTGGCCGTGGGAGCGAGCGCCGTCGCCGGGCCGGCGGCGCCGCCGGGGCGCGCCGCCTCTCAGGGGGTGGCGGTCAGCGCCACACCGGAGACCCTCGTGCCGCTGTCGGCGATCGCCCGCTGGGCCGACGGCTCGACACCGACTTCGGTCAGTCACCAGAACACCGAACCGGCGACGACCATCTCCTTCAACCTCGCCCCCGGCAAGTCGCTGAGCGACGCCACCCGCGCCATCGCCCAGGCCGAAGCCGGGATCGGCCTGCCGGCCGACATCCATGGTTCCTTCCAAGGCACGGCCAAGGTGTTCCAGCAGTCCCTGGCCAGCGAGCCCGTCCTGATCCTCGCGGCCCTGGTGGCGATCTACCTCGTCCTCGGCATCCTCTACGAAAGTTATATTCACCCCTTGACGGTGCTCTCCACCCTGCCCTCGGCGGGGATCGGGGCGATTATCGCCCTCATCGTCTTCCACATCGAGTTTTCGATCATCGCCCTCATCGGGGTCATCCTGCTGATCGGCATCGTCAAGAAGAACGCCATTCTGATGATCGATTTCGCCATCGCCGCCGAGCGCGACGAGGGGCTTTCGCCGCACGACGCCATTCGCCGCGCCGCGCTCACTCGCTTCAGGCCGATCATGATGACCACCTTTGCCGCCATGCTGGGCGCCGCCCCCCTGGCGATCGGCTGGGGCGAGGGGGCCGAGTTGCGCCGGCCGCTTGGCGTCACCATCATCGGCGGCTTGCTGGTCAGCCAGATGATCACCTTGCTGACCACGCCGGTGGTCTACCTCTACCTGGACCGTCTCGCGTCCTGGCGCCGTCGCCCGCGCGGCGAGCCCCAGGCGGCGCCGGCGCCCGCTTTCTGAAACGAGCCTTTAAGATGCAAAGACCCTTCCGCCTCCCGATCCTGCTACTGGCCGGCCTTTCCGGCTGCATGGTCGGACCCAACTACCATCGACCGGCCGCTCCGACCCCGACCGTCTATAAGGAGGGCCAGGGCTGGGCGCCGGCCAGTCCCTCCGACGCCGCCGACCGGCGTGACTGGTGGACGGTGTTCGGCGATCCGATCCTCGACAACCTCGAGGCCCGGGTCGAGGTCTCCAACCAGACCCTGGCCGCCGCCGAGGCGGCTTATCGCCAGGCCCACGCCCTGGTCGCCCAAGATCGCGCCGCCCTGTTCCCGGTGGTCACCGCCAACGCCTCGGTCGATGTCTCCGGCGGTGGGGGAGCCAACAATGTCAACGGTACAGGCGGTACAGGCGGTACAGGTGGCACGGGAGGAACCGGCGGGACCGGTGGGACTGGCTCCGGTACGAACACAACAACCACCACCAGTTCCACGCGCACGCTTTTTCAGGCCAGTCTCGGGGCGACCTGGGCTCCCGACATCTGGGGGGCGGTGCGGCGCAACATCAACAGCGCCAAGGCTTCCGCCCAGGCCAGCGCCGCCCTGGTGGCCAACGCCCGCCTGTCGGCCCAGACCGAGCTGGCCGCCGACTATGTCTCCCTGCGCGAGCTGGACGAGCAGAAGCGGATCCTCGACGGCACGGTCACCGCCTACGGCAAGACCCTGACGATCACCCAGAACAAATACGCCGCCGGCAATGTGGCGCGCAGCGACGTGCTCACCGCCCGCACCCAGCTGGAAAGCGCGCAGGCGCAGGATACAGATCTTTCCCAGCAGCGAGCGCGAATGGAGCACGCCATCGCCATCCTGACCGGCCAGCCGCCAGCCAACCTCACCTTGCCGCCGGCCCCGTGGACCTTGCGACTGCCGGCCATCCCGACCACGATCCCCTCGACCCTGCTAGAGCGGCGTCCAGACATCGCCAACACCGAGCGCCTGGCCCAAGCGGCCAGCGAGCAGATCGGCGTCCAGGTCGCCGCCTACTATCCGACCCTGGATCTCACCGGCCAAGCCGGCTTCGCGGCCCCCAACCTCGGCAAGCTGTTCAACCTCTCCAACCTCTTCTGGTCCCTGGGCGCCCAGGCGGCGGAAACCATTTTCGACGCCGGGGCCCGCCACGCAAAGGTTCAGCAGGCCCGCGCCGCATACGATCAGGCGGTGGCCAATTATCGCCAGACGGTTCTCACCGCCTTCGGCCAGGTCGAGGACAACCTCGCCGCCCAGCGGGTCTACGGGATCGAGGAGGGCCAGCTGCTGCGGGCGGCCGACGACGCGGCGACCAATGTCACCATCACGCTCAATGAGTACAACGCCGGCACGGTGGACTTCACTACGGTCGCGGCGGCCCAGGTCACAGCCCTGCAGACCCACAACGCTCTCGTCCAGATGCAGGCCAACCGCCTGACCACGGCCGTGTCGCTGATCGAAGCCCTCGGCGGCGGCTGGTCCACCGCCGCCTTGCCCAAGGACTGAAGCCGAATGCCTTTTCCCCTGCGGGAGAAGGACCCCGGCTTCAAGATTCTGTTTCGTCCTTGGGCTTTGGCTTGCGTGGGCTCGGATTTCGCCATTGCATCAGGCGCTTGGCGATCCGACTCTGGATGGGGGATTCCTTGCCGGACTCCCAGGCGAACCGCGAGACCTCGAAGGCATGAATGCCGGTCTTGCCCTCGTGGGCGCGCCGCCAGCCCTTGGTCGAATAGGGCCCGACCGCGGCTTCGCAAAGTACGATGATCTGCCGAACGCTTCCACGCGCCTCCGCGGTCGTCGTCGGCTCGCCGTTCTGCTCTCCCGTCAGGGGGCTGAACAGCTGCCACCAGATGCGTTTGACGACCATTTCCTCGCCCCACGGCGCCCGCTCGCCTGGGTGGTTGATGGTGATGTAGCTTCCGACCGCGGGAATCTCGGGAAGATCGAAAGGCGCCAGCCAGTCCGGCTTCATCCGCCCTGGCTCGCGAACGGCGATAATCACCTCGACCATGCCCGCGCCTTGACGCTCCAAATCTGACCGCCCGAAGACGGAGAAACCGTTAAATTGCCACGAATCTACTCAAGCTCGCCCGTCTTGGGGACCGTTCTGCAATAGCAACGCTTCAGCTAGCGGCGCGTAGTGAGTTCATCGCCGCGACCTTTCGCCGCAGGCGCATGTTCAGCCCATCGGCGGGCCGCAAGGTGACGCTCAGGAGCGGCCACACGGCCTGGTCCGGCGAGAGTTCGAGCGTGAACCCGTGGACGATGTTGGCCAGGACAACCGTCGCCTCTTGCAGGGCGAAGGCTTGGCCGACGCAGATGCGCGGGCCGACCCCGAAGGGCAGGTAGGCGAACCGGTCGATCCGGGTGCGGGCTCCGCCGACGAAGCGGCCAGGATCGAAGACGTCAGGCGCCTCCCACAGGGCGCGGTGGCGGTGCAGTACATAGGGCGAGATCACCACCAGCGAGCCGCGCCGCACCTTCACTCCGGCAAGATCGTCGGGCCCGAGCGCAACCCGGCTGATGGCGGCGATCGGCGGATAGAGGCGGATCGCCTCCTCGACCACCGCCCGGGTCACCGGCAGGCGCTCGGACATGCCGGCGTCGGGACCCGAGAGCGCCTGCATGGCCTCGCGCTCCACCCGCTCGAGCCAGCGCGGCGACTGGGAAAGCAGGAAAATCGCCCAGGTCAGGGCGTTGGCGGTGGTCTCGTGGCCGGCCGAGAAGAAGGTCAGGATGTTGGATCGGACTTCGGTTTCGGTGAGCGAGGCTCCTTCGGCGCCGTCCGCGGCCTCGATGAGGCGGGTGAGCACGTCGTCGGGCGCGCTTTGCGGATCGCCCGCCAGGCGGGCGCGGCGAGCGGTGATCAGATCGTCGATGGCGCGCTCGAAGAACCTCAGGGTGGCGCGCACCCGCCATTGGCCAAGCCGCGGTATGAAATCCGGGACGCCCAGAATATCGAGCGGGCTGATCCGGCCTATGACCGAGAAATAGGTCGTCATGGCCTTGCGGATCTCCTCCGCGGCGCGCCCGAAGCCGTCGGAGAATATAGTTCGCTCGAGCACGTCGAGGGTCACCCGGCGCATCTCCACGGCGATGTCCAATTCGCCGTCCTCCTCGGGCCAGCGAGCGGCGAGCGCACGGGCCGCCGCCATCATGGCCGGGGCGAAATCTTTCACCGTCCGGTGAGCGAAAACCGGAGCAGCCACCCGCCGCTGGGTCCGCCACGCCTCGCCCTCGGCGCTCAGCAGTCCGTCGGCGAGGCCGGCCGACAGCACCCGCCGCTGCAGGCGGTCCTTGTGGTAGTTGGCGGCGTTCTCCATAAGCACCCGGCGGATCGCCGCCGGTTCGTGGACCAGCACGACATGGCCGAAGGGCAGGCCGCCCTCGATGATCAATTCCTCGAAATGGCGCCTGGCCCAACATTCCAGCGGGTTGCGCTTGAGCGCCGCCAGCAGGGCGAGCGCCCCCAGCGGGGTGTCCTGCGGTTCAGGCGCCGGCGGCCTGTAGAGTGTGTCCATTGAACGAACCGTTCCAAGCTTCGCCCCAGCTTCGGAAGTCCGCCGGGCGCCGGGTGGTTCCCGCCGCGAGGTGATGAGTTGCAGCGGCTTGCGGAAGATCGAAGCCGCGACATCTGGCGGCGGGCCCCGGACTCGGCCGAGTCATTGGGGATCATTAATCGGCGCTCCACCACGTCACGAACCTGCGCCGCGCTAATTGGGCCCGTTGACGGGGCGCAGATCGACGGAAAATCATGAACCAGCTTACAATCGCAATTCCCCTCGCCGCGGCTCTGGCGGTTGCCGGGGGAATCGCCCAGTCCAAGCCGACGGCGCACTATGCCGGTTGGAGGCTCGCCGCATCGGCCCACGTCTCCATGGCCGAGGCGCGGCGCACCGCCCTTCAGGCCCGGCCAGGCGTCATCACCGACCAGGAGCTTGAGAAGGAACGCGGCGGCTCGGGCCTACGCTACTCCTTTGATGTCAAATCTGGCGGCAAGACCTTCGAAGTCGGCATCGACGCCCAGACCGCCAAGGTGCTGGAGAACGACGCGGAGGGGCGCAATCCCGACTGACGCGAGTGCGCCGGCCCATCGCTTTTCCCCTCGTCGCCGGTAAGGCACTCTCAGGGCCATGAAGCTGCTGCTGGTGGAGGACGACAGGGACGTGGCCGCCTACGTCAGGCGCGCGCTCTCCGAGGCGGGCCATACTGTGGACCTAGCCGGATCGGGGCGGGACGGCCTGTTGCTGGCGGCGGCTGAACCCTATGACGTCATGGTGCTCGACCGTATGGTGCCGGAGATAGACGGGCTGGCGATCCTGCGCACCATCCGGGCGTCGGGGGTCAGGACGCCAGTGCTGCTGCTGACGGCATTGGGCGGGATCGACGACCGGGTCGAGGGCCTGGAGGCCGGAGCAGACGACTACCTGGTCAAACCCTTCGCCATCGCCGAGCTTCTGGCCAGAGTGAACGCGCTGGCCAGACGTCCACCACCGACCGACGCCCCGACGGTCCTCAGGGCGGGCGATCTCGAGATCGACCTGCTACAACGCGCCGTCAAACGCGGCGGCGCGCGGATCGAGCTACAACCGCGCGAATTCCAGCTTCTGGAGTACCTGATGCGCCATGCCGGTCGCGTGGTGACGCGCACCATGCTGCTGGAAAGCGTCTGGGACTTCCACTTCGACCCAAAGACCAACATCGTCGAGACGCACATCAGCCGCCTCAGGGCGAAACTCGCACGCGTCGGCGGCCCGGAGCTGATCCACACCGTCCGCGGCGCTGGCTATTGCCTGCGCGAGCCCGACTGAAGGTGTTCGGATCAACCAGCGCGCGCCTCGCGGCGCTCTTCACGATCGGTTTCGCCGCGGGGGTCCTGCTGCTCGGCCTCGTCACCTTCTTAACCACCCGCGCCGCGCTGATCGGGCAGTTCGAGCAACGGATAAGGACCGAGGCGGCGGCTCTGGCGCAGGAATACCGCGTGGAAGGACTGACCGGCGTGGCGCAGGCGGTCCGTGAGCGCGACCGCACGCCAGGCGAGCTGGATTATGGTCTGGTGGGCCCTGGTGGCGCCTCCCTGGCCGGCCATCTGGCCGGCGTCAGGGCGAAGGTCGGGTGGTCAACCGTCCGGGTCAGCGAGAGCGGCGAAAGACCGGAGAAGATCCGGGTCTACGCCATCGCACTCGGGCAGAACTATCAGGTAATGGTCGGAGACGACGACGAGCGCATCGAACAGGTCGAGCGCGATTTGGTCGTGATGTTTACACTCGCCTTCCTGGGCGTGGTGGGCCTTGGGGCGGCCGGCGGCTATGGCCTGAGCCGAGTCGCGCACCGGCGCCTCGCGGCGATCACCGACACAGCCGAAGCAATCATCGACGGCGATCTTGGCAGGCGCGTGCCGAAAAAAGGCTCCGGCGACGATCTCGATAGGCTCGCGGCGACGCTGAACCGCATGCTCGATCGCATCGAGGCGCTCATGGAGAGCCTTCGCCAGGTGTCCAATGACATCGCCCACGATCTACGCACCCCGCTCACCCGACTGCGCCAGCGCCTCGAAGAGGCGGCCGCGTCGCCGAACGAGGCCGATAAGACCCTCTCTATGGAAGCGGCTCTGGATGACCTCGACGCCATCCTCGGCACCTTCGCGGCGCTGCTGCGGATCGCTCAGATCGAGAGCGGCGCCCGCCGCGCCGCCTTCCGGCCGACCGACTTGGCAGCCACCGCCCGCACCGTAGTGGAAGCCTTCGCGCCAGCCGCCGAGGACGCTGGCGCCTGGCTCGATTTCGCGGCCTCGGAGCCGGCATTTGTCGAAGGAGATCCCGAACTACTCACCCAAATGCTGGTCAATCTAGTGGAGAACGCGTTACGCCATGGGGGACCCGGCGTGATCGTCACTATCAAGGTCGTGCGGTCGGGGGACGGCGCCACCCTGACTCTGACCGATACCGGTCCCGGCGTACCGGAGTCGGAGCGCGGCCGGTTGTTCGATCGATTCTATCGATTGGAGCGTAGCCGCTCGACGCCGGGGAGCGGACTGGGGCTGGCGCTCGTGTCCGCCGTGGCGCACCTCCACGGTGCCGAAATCGACGTTCGCAACCTCGAACCGGGCTTCGAGGTGCGGGTCGCTTTCCAACCCGCCGCCAAACCGAGGTCGGCGGGACATTGAGTTTCACCAACCTTCGGGCAACTTCGGTGCGATGCTATCTCGACTAAGATCGAGCGACTTCCACAGAGTCCGCGAGACCAAGGAGCAGCTCTTGAGTGTTTCGGCCCGTTCCACAGCCTCCGAGGTGCTGAGCAAGGTGCCGGCGGTAACGCTCGGCTTCTGGATTATCAAAATCCTCGCGACCACAATCGGCGAGACTGGCGGCGACACTTTCACCATGACATGGCTTGGCGAGACAACAGGCCACGCCAACCCCTTTGGATACCTGATCGGCACCGGCGTCTTCGGATTGCTGCTGGTTGGCCTCGTCTGGCTGCAGATCAGGGCGCGCGGCTTCAACCCCTGGCTGTATTGGGCGACCATCGTCGCCTCGACCACGGCCGGCACCACCATGGCCGACTTCTTCGACCGCTCGCTCGGCATCGGCTATGCGGGAGGCTCAGCGGCGCTGCTGGCTCTTGTGCTCATTTCGCTGGGCGTCTGGTGGCTCTCCGAGAGGACCGTATCGGTGGACACCGTCACGACCCCCCGCGTCGAGACCTTTTATTGGATCACCATCACCTTCTCCCAGACCCTCGGCACCGCCCTCGGCGACTGGATGGCCGACGACGCGGGCGTCGGATTCCTCGGCGGCGCGCTCATCTTCGGCGCCGGTCTGGCCCTGCTCGCGGCCCTCAGCTATTGGACCCGCATCTCCCGCGTTCTGCTTTTCTGGGCGGCGTTCATCCTCACCCGGCCCCTGGGCGCGACGGTGGGCGATTTCCTGGACAAGCCCCTCAATCAGGGTGGCTTGGCGCTTGAACGGCCGATCGCCACCCTCGTGATAGCGATCGCGTTGATCGTCCTGATTGTGATCATCCCGCAACGGCCGGGCACTCATCCGGCCGCGAAAACGGCCACCTGAACATGAGCCGTGACGTCGCCGGGCATCGGAAGGGAGGACTACGATGCCTTGGCATGGAGCGGCCGGCGGGAATCGAACCCGCGACATTCAGCTTGGGAAGCTGACGTTCTACCTCTGAACTACGGCCGCGCGGCGCCTCTTTTAGCGAGACGATGGCGAGAGCGGAAGCGGCGCGCTATTCTCGCTCGACAAGGAGATTTGCGCATGGCCGACGGCGACGTGACGATGAAGGCGAAGTTCCGCGCCATGACCGAAGGCACGGTCGAGGATTGGCGGGCGATCGGCGCGGCCAACGGGGCGTTTCACGACAGCCACGGCGATCGGCTGATGGTGGCGCTGAGGGAACTCGGCGCGGATCGCAGCGGCGGCTTCGCGGTCGATCGCCTGACCCATTCCTTGCAGACCGCCACCCGCGCCATGCGCGACGGCCGCGACGAAGAATATGTGGTTTGCGCTCTGATGCACGACATCGGCGACCTGACCGGCCCCTATAACCACGCCGAGATCGGGGCGGTGATCATGAAGCCGTTCGTCTCCGAGGCCAACCACTGGATGATGGACAAACACGGCATCTTCCAGGGTTACTACTTCTTCCACCTGATCGGCCTAGACCGCGACATGCGCGAGCAGTTCCGCGGCCATCCCCACTTCGAACACTGCGCCCAGTTCTGCCATCTCTATGACCAATCGAGTTTCGATCCAGACTATGACACCGCCCCGCTGGAGATCTTTGAACCCATGCTGCGGCGGGTCATCTCCGCGCCCAAGCTATCGATCTACCAGGATTAGACGCCTGCGGCCTCCGGATCGGTGAAAATCGCCTCTATGGGGGCGCCGAACACCCGGGCGATCCTGAAGGCGAGCGGCAGGCTGGGATCATAGCGGCCGGTCTCGATGGCGTTGACGCTCTGACGGGAGACATCCAGCCGCTTGGCGAGGTCGGATTGCGACCAGCCGCGTTCAGCGCGCAGCACGCGCAGGCGGTTTTTCATCAGCGCAGCGCCAGGATCGAGCGGCCGCCGTGGACGACGCCCAGGGCGACGCAGAAGAACATGAAGATCTCGGTGCTGGGTACGCGGATCGCGCCGGCGAAGGTTTCCAGGAATCCCCACACCGTGGTTCCGGCGAGCGTGATTCCGGTGGCCCACAGGATCGACTCGACCAGCAGCTTGCGGCGGTACTCGTCGGCCTCCTCGACGATATAGCGGCCGACGGCCCAGATGGCGGCCAGGATCGGCAGGGCCGGCAGAACAGCGGCGCCATAGAGGAGCGCCCCGGACGGAGGCGATGTTTTCAGCCACGCTCTGACGGCGAACAACAGGATGAGGTAAGCCGCCATGGCCAGGAAGAGCCTGACGACGTACCGGCGTTCGACGCGAGGAAAGTTCATCTCGACAGCTCCTTCGCACTGACAAGCCTCCTTTACTCCTTGCCTTAAAGTGATGTCAAGTTAACTTGCTATTTTGTCGCGGACGCTTGTCATACAACAACAGGCTTGCCAGCCTGGCTCGATCAGCCGTGAATGCGGGAAACGATGGAGGCCGACGCATGACCGAAATTCTAGAACGCGCCGAACTCACCGACCCGGTAACGACCACCCACGGTCCGGTGCGTGGCTATCGCGACCACGGGCTGAGCATATTCAAGGGCTTGCGCTACGCGGCTCCGCCGATCGCCGCCCTGCGCTTCCAACCGCCGGAGGCGCCGACGGCATGGCGGGAACCGGCCGAAGCCCTGGGCCTCGGCGCTCCGGCGATCCAGGCCGCCGTGCCGCCCGGCGAGACGACTGGCGGTCGCGGCGCCGGCGATCCGCCGGCCCCAGGCCAACCGGGCACGAGCGAGGATTGCCTATTTCTCAACGTGTGGACCCCCGGAGCCGGCGGCGAGCGGCCGGTCATGGTCTGGTTGCACGGCGGCGGCTTCGGAGCCGGCTCGGGCGGGGCGGCGATGTACGATGGGGCTGCTCTGGCGCGCCGAGGCGACGTGGTCACTGTCACGGTCAACCACCGCCTGGGTGTGTTCGGCTATCTCAATCTGGCGGCGCTGGGCGGGCATCCGTCCTCAGGCGTGGCCGGCATGCTCGACATCGTCGCCGCCCTGAAATGGGTGCGGGACAATATCGCCCGCTTCGGCGGCGATCCGGCCAACGTCACCCTCTTCGGCGAGAGCGGCGGCGGCTGGAAGGTCTCGCTGCTGATGGCCATGCCCGGCGCCAAGGGCCTGTTCCACAGAGCGATCGTACAGAGCGGCCCCGGCCTTCGCGCCCACACGGCCGAGCGGGCGGAAGAACAGGCCCGCGCCCTGATGGCCAAGCTCGGCGCCTCGGATATCGCACAACTGGACAACCTGCCGGTGACCGACATCCACGCCGCGGCCGCCGCCGTCACTGGCCCCGATATCGCGCGCGGCTTCGCTCCGTCCCTCGACGGAATCGCCCTGCCGCGACATCCCTTCGATCCCCGGGCGCCGGAGGAGAGCGCCGCGATCCCCCTGATGATCGGCACCAACAAGGACGAGGCGACGCTGTTCCTCTACAGCGACCCGAGGTTCGGCGAGTTCACCGAAGAGGACGTGCGCAAGCGCGCAGAGGCGGTCGCCGGCGACAGGGCGCAAGCGTTGATCGAGGCGGTCAGGACGCTCTTTCCGGACTATTCGCCTTCTCACCTCGTGGCCGCCATCCAGACGCTCGGCATGTTCTGGTGCGACTCAATACGGTTGGCCGAGCGCAAGGCTGCCCAGCAGGGCGCCCCGGCCTACTTGTACCGCCTGGACTGGGAGACGCCGGTCGCGCGCGGGGCCCTCAAGTCTCCGCACGCCTTGGAGATCCCCCTGGTGTTCGACAATGTCGAGGCGGCGCGCAGCTTCGTCGGCCGCGGCGAGGAGCCTCAGCGGATGGCCGACCTCATGGCCCCGGCCTGGCTGGCGTTCGCCAGGACCGGCGATCCTTCGACGCCCGATTTGCCGCCCTGGCCTGCCTACGAAACTGAGCGCCGCGCGACCATGGTGTTCGACCTCGAACCCCGCATGGAACTGGACTCTTGGGCGGACATCCGCCGCCTTCTGATTTCTGGAACCTGACGCGTCCGTCATCGGTTTCATCGGGGTCGGGGGCCCAACCCCGAGGACCTTTCGATGAAGCTCAAGAAATCATTGATGACCGCGCTTGGAGCGCTCGTGGCCGCCGGTGGTATCGCCGCCGCGAGTTCATCGAGCGCGGCGGTTGTATGCAACCGCTACCACGAGTGCTGGCACGTGAAGACCCACTACGACTATCCGGCCAACGTCGCCATCCAAGTGTATGACGACGCTTGGGCTTTCCCGGACGCCACCTACCATTGGCTGACCGACCGGGACGACCGGGGCTATTGGGTGCACCACCACTGGCGCCACTTCTAGGATCGCATCCTGGCAAGCCGTAGCGCCCCGGGCCGCAAGGTCCGGGGCGTTTCACGTTTCGGGCGGCCCAAATCAGCCGTCCCCGATCAGGTGTCGAAGACGATCACCGAACGGGCGATCTGGCCGGTCTTCATTTCCTCGAAGGCGCCGTTGACGTCTTCCAGCTTGATCCGCTGGGAGATCATGTCGTCGAGCTTGAGCTTGCCGGCCAGGTACATGTCCACCAGCCGCGGCATGTCGACCGGATAGTGGTTGGAGCCCATCAGCGAGCCCTGCAGTTTCTTTTCGCCCAGGAACGCCCAGCCGGGCACGGTGACGCTCTGGCCGATCGGGATCATCCCGATGATGTTGGCGTCCCCGCCCCGCTTGATCATTCCGAACGCCTGCTCGGCGGTCTTGGAAAGGCCGACGGCCTCGAAGCTGTGGTCGACCCCGCCGCCGGTCATTTCGATCACTTCCTTCACCGCATCGGTGTCGGCGGCGCAGACGAAGTCGGTGGCCCCGAAATTGCGCGCCATGTTGTCCTTGGACTTGGACATGTCGATGGCGATGATCCGGCTGGCGCCGGCGATGGCCGCACCGTTGATCGCCGCCAGGCCCACCCCGCCGCAGCCGATCACCGCCACGGTCTCGCCCGGCCGAACCTTGGCTGTATGGAACACCGAACAAACTCCGGTCAGCACCCCGCAGCCAATCAAGGCGGCGCGATCGAGCGGCATGTCGGGGCGGATGGCGACGCAGGCGTGTTCGTGGATCAGCATCTGCTCGGCGAAGCTGGAGAGGTTGAGGTATTGCATCATCGGCCCCTTCTCCTGGGCCAGGCGCGGCGCAGCCTCAGCTTCGCGCTTGGTGTCGGGGCTGACGCACAGGCTCATCCGCCCGGTAAGGCAATATTCACAATGGCCGCAATAGGCCGAAAGGCAGGTGATCACGTGGTCGCCCGGCTTGACCGTGCGGACCTCCGCGCCGACCTGTTCGACAACGCCCGCACTCTCGTGGCCGAGGACCGCCGGCAGGGGATGGGGATAAGAGCCTTCGATGAAGTGCAGGTCGGAGTGGCACACACCGGCGGCGGCGGTGCGGATCAGCACTTCGTGCGGTCCGGGCTTGGAAATCTGGACGTCCTCGATCTGCAGCGGGGTCCTCACTTCTCTTAGGACGGCGGCCTTCATTTCCTGCTTCTCCCTATGAAAGGTTGGCGGCCGCGCGGCCGGGGGTCGAAGGAAACTTATCGCCGGTAACACCGGCTCCGCCAAGGCCCGCCGTTGCGGAGGCCGCGGGAGGGTCTTAGGCTAGAGCTTCATGAGAACCCTCCTACATTCCGCCGCCGCCTGCCTGGGACTCACCCTGCTGGCCGCTTGCGGGACCGAAACCATGATCGCCCCGCCGCCATCGCCATCGGCGCCCCTGGTTCCCCTGCGCCCCGGGGCCGGCGAGGTGTTCAATGAGCGTGACTTCACCTGGTCGCGGGTCCCCGGCGGCGGCGCCATCGAAGGCGTGCTGACCTATCGCTCGACCGAGGGCGTTCGCTACATCTGCCGCGGCCGCGACGTCATCCTGATCCCAGAGACTCCCTGGGTGCGCCGGCGGATGTTCATCCTCTACGGATCGACGACGAGCGCCGCGGTTCCGGCCGACATCGTCCGCGCCCGCACGCCGTCGGTCTCGGCAGGAGACTACGCCAGCTACGCCCGCAAGACCGTCTGCGACACAACGAACCGCTTCTCCTTCTCAAGCCTGCCGGACGGCGGCTGGTATGTAATCACCCTGGCCCGGCCAGCCGACGGTTCGGAGGGGACCGTGGCGATCATGCGGCGCATCGAAACCCGCGGCAGCCCGCGCACCCTGGTCCTCAACTAGGATTCCCGCCGCCTCAGGGCGCGATGAACGGAGCCCCTAAACGCCGTTCACCCAGGGTTCAGGCAGGGCGCGCTACCAAGAGCGCAATATCGAGAGGGGCATCCCAAGGCGCGCCTCGCGCGTTTTAACCCTGTGGAACGACCTGAGGAGGTTCCAATATGAACAAGATTCTCACCGCCGGCGTCGCCGCCCTCACAGCGGCCGGCTCGCTGGCCATCTCGACCGCCCCGGCGATGGCGCAGATGCATCGCAGCGGCGGCTCCTTCGCCGGCGCTCGCAGCGGCGGGGGCGGTTTCCGATCGGGCGGCACGGGCTTTCGCGGCGGCACAGGATTCCGCAGCGGGACGGGATTCCGTAGCGGCGGAACTTGGCGCGGTGGCCGTGACTGGGATGGCGGCTGGCGCGGCGGCTGGGGCGGCGGCTGGGGTGGTTTCGGCATCGGAGTTGGCCTGTACCCAGGCTACTACGGCTACGGCTATCCCTATTATGGCTACGACTATCCATACTACGGCGGCTACGACAGCTGCTGGGTCTGGAGCCCCTACTGGGGCCGCTACGTCCGCAGGCCCTACTGCTAGGCCCTTCGCCTACAACTGAAACAGATGGCCCCGCGTCTTAATTGACGTGGGGCTTTTCTTTTGTGGGGAGCGAAGCGGCGATGACCTACCAGCTCTACTATTGGCCTGGTTTGCAGGGCCGCGGCGAATTCGTCCGCCTGGCTCTGGAGGATGCCGACGCGCCCTACGAGGACGTGGCGCGGAGCGGCGAGGAAGGCATGGCGGCCATGACCGCTTTGCTGGCCGGCGCCCGCAACCCTGCCGCCTTCGCCCCGCCGGTGCTGCGCGACGGCGACATCGTCCTTTCCCAGACGGCCAACATCCTGATGTACCTGGGCGCCAAGCACGGCCTCGCCCCGTCGGGTCCGGCGGCCTTCGCGGCCAATGCCTTGCAACTCACCCTCGCCGATCTCGTGGCCGAGGTGCACGACACACATCATCCGATCGCCTCGGGGTTGAAATACGAGGACCAGCGGGAGCCGGCCCGGGCGCGGGCCGGCGACTTCCTCGCCCATCGCCTCGCCAAATACCTCGGCTTTTTCGGACGGTTTCTTCAGGCCCAGGGAGGCGAGTTCATGGTCGGCAAGGCCCACAGCTACGTGGATCTCTCACTCTTCCAGGTCGTCGCCGGCCTCACCTACGCCTTCCCCCACGCCATGGCCGATTTCGCCGCCCACTATCCGGCCCTGAAGCGCCTGAGCGAGCGCGTCGAAGCGCGCCCAAGGCTTGCCGCCTACCTCGCATCAAACCGCCGCGTTCCGTTCAATGAAACCGGCATCTTCCGACACTATCCAGAACTCGAGGCCTGAGCGGCGGAGATTAGTTCACCGTGGCGCGGCCGATCTCGAGGCCGTCGTGGTTGGCCCCGACCTGAATCACCGCCCCGTCGGCGAATTCGCCAGCCAGGAGCTTGCGGGCGATCGGATCAATGAGCTCCTTCTGGATCACCCGCCGCAGCGGCCGAGCGCCATAGACCGGATCATAGCCCCGTTCGCCCAGCCAATGGATGGCGGCCGGGTCGAGCGCGATGGCCATGCGTCGGCTCTCCAGCAGCTTTTCCACCCTCTGGAGCTGGATATCGACGATCGAATCCATCTGCTCTCGGCCGAGGCGCTTGAAGAGGATGATCTCGTCAATGCGATTGAGGAATTCGGGCCGGAAGTGGCGGCGCACGACTTCCATGACCAGCGGCCGCACGGCCTCCGTCTCCTCGCCCTCGCCCTGGGCGGCGAGGAATTCCGAACCGAGGTTGGAGGTCATGATGATCAGGGTGTTGCGGAAATCCACCGTCCGTCCCTGGCCGTCGGTGAGGCGACCGTCGTCGAGCACCTGCAGGAGCACGTTGAAGACATCCGGGTGGGCCTTCTCGATCTCGTCGAAGAGGACCACCTGATAGGGCCGCCGACGCACTGACTCGGTAAGCGCCCCGCCCTCGTCGTAGCCGATGTAGCCGGGCGGCGCGCCGATCATGCGGCTGACCGAGTGCTTTTCCATGTATTCGCTCATGTCCAGGCGGGTGATCGCCGCCTCGTCGTCGAACAGGAACTCCGCCAGCGCCTTGGTGAGCTCGGTCTTGCCGACCCCGGTGGGGCCGAGGAAAAGGAAAGAGCCGATCGGCCGGCCGGCGTCCTTGAGGCCGGCGCGGGCCCGGCGCACGGCGTCGGAGACGGCAGCGAGGGCCTCCTCCTGGCCGACCACGCGGGCGCGCAAGGCGTCTTCCATGCGCAGCAGCTTGTCGCGCTCGCCCTCGAGCATCTTCTCCACCGGCACGCCGGTCCATCGCGAGACCACCGCCGCGATCTGCTCGGCGTCGACCACCTCGGGGGTGAGTGAGTCGTCGTCGGGAGTCTCGGCCTCCTCCTCGAGACGCTTTTCAAGGGGCGGGATCTCGCCATAGGCGATCTCCGAGGCGCGCTGCAGATCGCCCGAGCGCTGGGCGGCGGCCAGTTCGGCGCGCAGGCGCTCGAGGGCCTCGCGGGCCTGGGCGGCCTGGCCGATCTTGGCCTTTTCGGCTTTCCAGCGGCCGGTCATCTCCTCGGAGCGGGCCTCGAGGTCGCCCAGCTCTTCTTCGAGCTTCTCCAACCTCTGACGTGAGGCGGCGTCGGTCTCCTTGGCCAGCGCCTCGCGCTCGATCTTCAGCTGGACCGCCCGACGATCGATCTCGTCGAGCTCCTCGGGCTTGGAGTCCACCGCCATGCGCACCCGGCTGGCCGCCTCGTCGATGAGGTCGATGGCCTTGTCGGGCAGGAAGCGGTCGGTGATGTAGCGGTTGGAGAGGGTGGCGGCGGCCACGATGGCAGCGTCGGCGATGCGCACGCCGTGGTGGGCCTCGTACTTCTCCTTGAGGCCGCGCAGGATCGAGACTGTGTCGGCCACGCTCGGCTCGCCAACGAACACCGGCTGGAAGCGGCGGGCGAGCGCGGCGTCCTTCTCGACGTTCTTGCGGTATTCATCGAGCGTCGTGGCCCCCACGCAGTGCAGCTCGCCACGGGCCAGGGCCGGCTTCAGGAGATTGGAGGCGTCCATGGCTCCCTCGGTCTTGCCGGCCCCCACCAAGGTATGCATCTCGTCGATGAAGAGGATCACCCCGCCCTCGGCGGCTGTGACCTCGGCCAGCACCGCCTTGAGGCGCTCCTCGAATTCGCCGCGGTATTTCGCCCCGGCGATCAGCGAACCCATGTCGAGCGCCAACAGACGCTTGTCCTTCAGAGATTCGGGCACGTCGCCGTTGACGATCCGCTGCGCCAGGCCCTCGACGATGGCGGTCTTGCCGACCCCCGGCTCGCCGATCAGGACGGGGTTGTTCTTTGTCCGCCGGGCGAGAACCTGGATGGTGCGGCGGATCTCCTCGTCGCGGCCTATGACCGGATCGAGGCGGGCCTCGCGGGCGGACTGGGTGAGGTCGCGGGCGTAGCGCTTGAGGGCGTCATAGCCTTCCTCGGCCGAGGCGGAATCGGCGGTGCGGCCCTTGCGCAGGGTCTTGGCGGCCTCTTCCAGCGCCGCGACCTTGGCCCCCGCCTCGCTCAGCGCCTTGGAAGCCTCGCCGCCTTCCTTAGCGACGGCGATGAGCAGGCGCTCGGTCGTGACGAAGGCGTCGCCGGCGGCCTTGGCCCCATCCTCGGCGACCGCGAAGACGCTGGCCATCTCCGGCTTCATGTAGAGCTGGCCGCCGCCGCCCTCGACTTTGGGGAGCTTGGCCAGGAGCGCCTCGACCGCTTGGTCGGCGGCGTCGGGGCGCCCGCCGGCGCTCTGGATCAGCGCCCGTCCGAGGCCGTCCTTTTCTTCCAGTAGCACTTTCAGCAAGTGCTCGGGAGCGAACTGCTGATGGCGTCTGGCCAGCGCCAGGGACTGGGCCGACTGGATCGCCTGTTTGGCGCGATCAGAATAGAGATCGAGGTTCATTTGGAGCTGCGGGGCCGCCTTTTCTCGAGGGGTGTAGAGACCCATGTAGGTGTGGCGCGAAAGTCACACAAGGGGCGTCTGAACGCCACCATATCAGGGCCATTCAGACTCCATTCAATTCGGCGGAGGCATGATCGGACGAACTTGACGCGGGGGGCATGGATCGAAACCCAGCCGGCTTTCCAAGCGTTGCAACTTGGGGACCGGAAGACGGAAAGGCTGTCAGGAATGAGTTTGAGTGGCGTCAAGCGGGTAGGGCCCAATGGGCGGCCGAGGCGGCCGAAGGGGGTGCTTCAGATCGGCTGGGCGTGCATCGAATCCGCCGTGAGCGGCCGCACCGAACATCGTCCGACCAGCACCGACTACCCTCCCGAAGTGGTGAGCCGGATCAGCTTCACGGCCGGCGGCGGGCTTGGCTGGCGCATCTCGGCTCTGACGACGCCCAGGACTAAGGCCCCGCCGTGGAAGATCGTGGTCATCACAGGCGCGCCGTCGTGGGCCGAATACTGGGCCCCGGTGATGGCGGCCCTGCCCCAGGATCGCGAAATGGTGGTCGTCGACCGGCCGGGCTATGGGGCCAGCGAGCCTGAGGACTGCGTCCCGGACATCCGCGATCAGGCCGCCGCGCTAAGGCCCCTGCTCGACGGACCGCGCAGCCAGAAAATCCTCCTGGTCGGCCAGTCCTATGGCGCGGCGATCGCCACCCTGATGGCGGCGGCGAAGCCCAGGCGTGTCGCCTCGGTGGTGCTACTGTCGAGCTATCTGGGCGAGAGTGGGCCGACGGCCCGCTGGCTCATCGACGCCGGCGCGCGGCTCAAGGGCGTCATCCCACGCGACCTGCGCCACGCGGTAATCGAGGTCTCCGGCCAGCCGCCGCAGATGCCGCTGATGCACGAGGCCCTGGCGCGGCTGGATGTCCCCATCCACGTGATCCATGGCGATGCCGATGATTTCGCCCCGATCGAACTGGCCCGCCAACTCGCCGCCGAGACGAGGACGCGACGGCCGATCACCTTCCAATCCGTGGCCGAGGCCAACCACTTCCTCAACGACCAGCCGGTCGAGAAAGTGATCTCCTGCCTGGAAGCCTGCCTGCCGGCGCCGGCGCCGTCGCCGCAACAGCTCATCGGTCGCCTTGCCACGGGGCTCGCCGGCCGCTTAGGCGCCCTCGCCCACCCCGCACAGCCCGCACAAACCGCCTAGGCTAGCTGTCTTCGCCTTCGCTCGCCTCAGGGGCCGCTTCGCCGGCTTCGAAGTCGCGCGGCGGACGGCGGCGGCGCGGGCGGCGGACTTCGCCGTCTTCGCGCGGTTCGCGGACCTGGAGGAAGGCCGGGGCGTGGCTGAACTCGCCGTCGTCGGCGCGCAGAACCGGCGTTGAAGGCGCCTCGGGCTCGACCGGCCGAGGCTCGGGAGTCTCGGCCCGATAGGGGCGGGGCTCGCGCTGATCCGGCCGCTCGCCGCGATCCTGGCGGTCGTAGCGCGGGCGATCGTCGCGGTCCCTTCGGCGGTCGTCGCGGAAGCGCCGCTCGCCCTGCTCGCCACGCCATTCCTGGCGATCGCCGTTGCGCTGTTCGTTCTGGCGATAGCCGCGGTCATCGCCGCCGCGTTCGCCGCGATCCTGACGTTCGCCGTTCTGGCGCTCGCCGCCCTGGCGCTCGGAGTCGGCCTCAGCGGCCTCGTTCTCGATCTCGACGGCCTCGGCCTGGGCCCCGCTCTCGTCCTCGAAGTCGATGTCATAGCCGGACACGAACTGATCGCGGCCGACGATGTCGGACAGGGGCCGCTGCGGCTGCATGGCGCGCAGGACGCGGAAATAGTGCTCGGCGTGCTGGAGGTGGTTCTCGGCCAGGACCCGGTCGCCGGAGGTGTGGGCGTCGCGGGCCAGCTGCTGGTACTTCTCATAGACGTGCTGGGCGGCCCCCCGCACCTTGACCCCGTCGGGGCCGTTGGAATCGAACGCCCGGTTGGCGTTGTGTTGCGGCTTCCCGCCGCCGCCCCCACCGCCGTTGCGGTTGCGGTTGCGGTTGCGCTTGATGCCTTTGAAATCTCTCATGGTGGTTCTTTGCCTGTTGCGAGGGCCGCAGCGGCGAACGGTCCTTATCCTCGGACCGGACGGTTCGCGGGACTAAAAGCTCAGGGGGCCAATCGCCGGTAAACCTTCGAAGGACGCTTGGTTCCCGTCCCCTCCACCGATCGCATCTCTTGAAGGAAGATGGCCGATCATCGCCGGGAAAGCGCCGGCGCGTAAGGCAGGAGACAAGCTCTGATTTAGCGTGTCGACCGGCTTTATCCAAGTCCTTTCTTGGCCCCGCTGACCACCCGTTCGCGGCCGGCGAGGTCGTTGGTGAGCGCCAGATCCACCGCCCCGGCCTTACCCATCAGGGCCTTGACCGCCCCGCTCTGGCCTGGCCCGATCTCGAGGGCGAAGCGACCGCCGGGCTTCAGGACCCGCATGATCTGAGGGGCCAGGGCGCGATACGCGTCAAGGCCATCGGTGCCGCCGTCCAGCGCCAGGCGCGGGTCGTGGTCGCGGACCTCGGGGGCCAGGGCCGCGATCTCGCCGGTGGGGATATAGGGCGGATTGGCGACCACGAGATCGAATTCATCGGCGTCGAGCCCGGCGGTCCAGTCGCTGCGCAGGAAAGCGGTCCGCCCGGCCAGGCCCAGCTGGGCGGCGTTGTCGCGGGCCACCGCCAGGGCTTCCTCCGAGACGTCGACGCCCAGCCCCCGCGCCCCGTCGCGCTCGGCGAGGATGGCCAGGAGGATGGCTCCCGAGCCGACTCCGAGGTCCAGAACGCTGAACGCCTGATGCTCGCCGAACATGGGCAGAACGACATCGAGGATGCTTTCGGTGTCGGGGCGCGGGCTCAGCACCGCCGGGGTGACCTTCAGAAGGATCTTCCAGAAACCCTTGGCGCCCAGGATATGGCTCACCGGCTCGCGCCCCTCGCGGCGGGCGAGATAGCCGTCCAGCTTCGCCGACTGTTCGGGGGTCACGGCGCGGCGCGGATCGGCCAGGATGTCGGCCCGGCTCGCGCCGGTCGCGGCCTCGAGGAGCAGGCGGGCGTCGATCACCGGCCCCTCGATCCCGGCCGCTTCGAGCCGCCGCTTGGCGTCGTTCCAGGCGGCCACCAGGGTGGTCATCGGCGTCCGCTCAGCTCTGCGGCTCGAGCTTGTCCTGGGTGCGAGTCTCGAAGTCGCTGGCCTCGTGACGTTCGTGGAGCTGGCCGGCCGGATCGCCAAATGCACGGTTGACCATCCGCCCGCGCTTCACCGCCGGCCGCGCGGAGATCGTCTCGGTCCATCGCTTGACGTGCGAATAGCTCTCCACCTGCAGGAATTCGCCCGCCCCGTAAACCGCGCCTTTGGCGAGGGCCCCGTACCAGGGCCAGACCGCCATGTCGGCGATCGTGAAATCGCCGCCTGCCAGGTATTCGCTCTCCGCCAGGCGCCGGTCGAGCACGTCCAGCTGGCGCTTCACCTCCATGGCGTAGCGGTCGATGGCGTATTCGATCTTCGTCGGCGCATAGGCGTAGAAGTGGCCGAAGCCGCCGCCCAGGTAGGGCGCCGAGCCCATCTGCCAGAAAAGCCACGACAGGCACTCGGCCCGCGGACCCGCCTCGGTCGGCAGGAACGCCCCGAACTTCTCGGCCAGGTAGAGCAGGATCGCCCCCGATTCGAAGACCCGGATCGGAGTCGGCCCGCTGCGGTCGACGAGGGCCGGGATCTTGGAATTGGGATTGATCGCCACGAAGCCGCTGGAGAACTGCTCGCCCTCGTTGATGCGGATCAGCCAGGCGTCGTACTCGGCGCCCGTGTGACCGAGGGCCAGGAGCTCCTCGAGCATCACCGTCACCTTGACCCCGTTGGGCGTGGCCAGGGAGTAGAGCTGCAGGGGATGGCGGCCGACCGGCAGGTCCTTGTCGTGTGTGGGCCCGGCGACCGGCCGGTTGATGGCCGCGAACCGGCCGCCGTCGTTGTCCTTGTTCCACACCCAGACCTTGGGCGGCTCGTAGGCGGCGGCCTCGCTCATGATCGCGGCGCCGTCAGACCCGTTCGCCGGTCAAGGGCGAGGAGCCGAAGGCGCCGGCCTTCACCGAGCCGCTCATGGAATCGCCGCTCACCGTGACGGTGAACTCCAGGGTCATGGGAAACGGCGAGGTGATCTGGGCAGACCACGTCAGGGTGTCGCCGTCGACCTTGCCGGAAATGGCCTGCTCGCCCTGGCGCCCGCTCATCTTGCCGGTGAACGTGTCGCCACTGGAAGCGATCTCCAGCGTGCCTTCCTGCACCCCCATGGGGGAATTGACCGACGTCTTCCAGGTCCCATCTACGGACATTCGCGCTCTCTCCCTTTTCTGCGCTGTTGGGTTCTTAAAGTTCTATTCGGCGGCGGCGAGGGCGTCTTCGGATTTCGTCGCCTCGGCTTCCTGCGCCATGATCTCGGCGGCGCGGGCCTCGACCAGTTCGACGATGTGATCGATCATCGACTCGTTGTCCTGCTTGTGGTCGGGCTTGCCGGCCACATAGACCATCCCCGCCCCCTTGCCGCCGCCGGTGAAGCCGAGGTCGGTCATCAGGGCCTCGCCCGGACCGTTGACCACGCAGCCGATGATCGAAAGGCTCATGGGGGCCGAGATATGGGCCAGGCGCTCCTCGAGCTTGCCCACCGTCTCGATGACGTTGAAGCCCTGGCGGGCGCACGAGGGGCAGGCGATGATGTTCACCCCGCGGTGGCGAAGGCCGAGCGATTTCAGCATGTCGAAGCCGGCCTTGATCTCCTCCACCGGATCGGCGGCCAGCGAGACGCGGATGGTGTCGCCGATCCCGGCCCACAACAGGCTGCCCATGCCGATCGCCGACTTGATGGTCCCCGAGCGCAGGGCCCCGGCCTCGGTGACGCCCAGGTGCAGCGGGCAGTCCACCGCGTCGGCCAGCATCTGGTAGGCGGCGACGGTCATGAACACGTCGGAGGCCTTCACGCTGATCTTGAACTCGTGGAAGTCGTGGTCCTGGAGGATCTTGGCGTGGCCCAGCGCGCTCTCGACCATGGCGTTGGGGCACGGCTCGCCGTAGCGCTCCAGCAATTCGCGCTCGAGCGAGCCGGCATTGACCCCGATGCGCATGGAGCAGCCGTGGTCGCGGGCCGCCTGGATCACCTCTTTCACCCGCGCCGGCGAGCCGATGTTGCCCGGATTGATCCTCAGGCACGCCGCCCCGGCCTTGGCTGCCTCGACGCCGCGTTTGTAGTGGAAGTGGATGTCGGCGACGATCGGGACGTTGGCTCCCTTGACGATGCGCGACAGGGCGGCGGTCGCCTCCTCGTCGGGGCAGGAGACGCGGACGATGTCGGCCCCGGCCTCCTCGAGCTGACGAATCTGCTCGAGGGTCGCGGCGGCGTCGCCGGTGATAGTGTTGGTCATCGATTGCACGGCGATCGGCGCGTCGCCGCCGACAGGCACCTTGCCGACATGGATTTGCCGCGACTTGCGCCGCTCGATATGGCGCCAGGGGCGCAGGTGGGTGTGGTCTTGGGCGGTCATGCTGCCTGCTTAGATAGAGCCAATCGTCTCGCCCCCCAAGGGTGGAGGGTCAAGTTCTATGGCGCCGCGGCCTTGGCCGCGGTGAGCGCGGAGAGCGGTGTCTGGGGCTGGGAGAGGGGCCCGGTGGCCCGCCCGGCCACATAGACCTCGACCGCGGCGGGCACGTCGACATCGGCGGTGAGGCCGGCCAGTTCCGGGGCGCGCCAAGCCTCGCCGGCGGCGAGCTGGCGGGCAAAATAGACCGCCCCACCCGCTCCGCGCACGACCAGGGACATCGGCCGCATCGCCTGAAGGACGAGGCTAGAATGGGCCGCGCCGAACACCTGGCCGTGGGCGGCGAAGGGCGCGCCGACGGGAATCGCGTTCTCGGCCGCGGGGGCCGCGTCGGCGAGCTGGGTGGGGACGGCGCCATCGGGGCTGTTGGCGGCGGCCGCCTTGGCCAGGCCCGGGGTGACATAGGGCGGCGGGGTGGTCGCTTCCGGCGGGGCGGGAAGGGGGGCACCCAAGCGGGCCGGCCCGGCCGGCGACCGCGCGCGGACCGGGGCCGGCAATGCGGCGGCGGCCTTGCGGGGCGGCGGAGCGGTCACCCGCACGACGAGGTTCCAACCGATCAGGGCGGCCAGGAGGGCGATCATCGTCAATCCCAG
>DASXIE010000130.1:0-2369 GCA_036498165.1 Caulobacteraceae bacterium | reverse complement strand
CCTGCGCCAGGAAGCGGTCGCCGGCGGCTATGTCACCGAAGCCGAGTTCGACGCCATCGTCCGCCCGGAGAACATGATCGGGCCAGGCTAGGGCATTCGACGCTTCCCCCACCCCCCCGTCGTCCCCGGGCGTCAGTCCCGGGGATGACGGTGGTGGGGGGTGGAGCAGCGGCGGGAAGCTAGGCCCGTCGGGAGACCGCGAAGTCGGCCAGGGCGTCCAGGCCGTCGCGCCAGTCACTGGGGGCGAACTCGGCCAGGGATTGCTTGGCGCGGTCGGCGTAGGTCTCGGCGAGGCTCAATGTAGCGTCGAGCGCCCCCGCGGCGATGATCAGTTCGCGGGCGCGGCGGAAGTCGTCGGGCCCCTGCTCGCGGCGGACCACGGTGCGCTCGAAGAAAGCCCGTCCGCGGGCCGGGCCGCGGGCCACGGCCAGGATCAGCGGCAGGGTCGCCTTGCCTTCGCGGAAATCGTCGCCGGCGTTCTTGCCGAGCGTCTCGGCCGCGCCGCTGTAGTCGAGAGCGTCGTCGGCGAGCTGGAAGGCGAGGCCGAGGTTTTCGCCATAGGCGCGCAGCGCCCGGGCCTTTGCCTGCGGGGCCCCGGCCGATACGGCCCCCGCTTCGGCCGCGGCGGCGAACAGGGCGGCCGTCTTGGCGGTGATGATCTCCAGATAGGTTTCCTGGTCGAGATCGAGGTCATGAGCCCGGCTCATCTGCAGGACCTCGCCCTCGGCGATCACCCGCGAGGCGCGGGCGAGGATCTCCAGGGCGCCCATGGCCCCGGTCTCGACCATCAACTCAAAGGCCCTGGCGAACAGGAAGTCGCCCACCAGCACCGCCGGCGGCGCCCCCCAGACGAGATGGGCCGCCGTCTTGCCGCGGCGCAGCTGCGAGGCGTCGACGACGTCGTCGTGCAGGAGTGTCGCGGTGTGGATGAACTCCACCGCCGCGGCCAGCTTCAAGGCCCCCTCCCCGCTTCCCCCGGCGAGCCGCGAGGCGGCCACGGTGAGCAAGGGACGAAGCCGCTTGCCGCCCGCATTGATCAGATGATCGGCGAGGGCCGGGATGATACTCACCGGACTCTGCATGCGGGCGATGATCAGGGCGTCGACCCGGGCCATGTCGCCCGCAGCCCGCCTGGCCAGGGCCTCGATGGAGCCGGCGGGCCTTTCGATAACGGCTCTGGCTGCTTCCAAGACCAAAGGAGCTCCTTGTACGCGGCGCCCGGCTGGTGAGCGCCCCTTGCCGTTGCGCGCCGACAATGGTGGCGCGATAGGTCACGGTCAAGGCGGGCCATGAGAGAACGCGCGTGAACGTGAGCGAAGACAGGCTGTTGAACGGCGCCGTGCGCCTGCGCCAGGGCGAGCATGGCTACCGGGCCGGGATGGACGCCGCCCTGCTCGCGGCGGCCTGCGACACCGCCCCCGGCGAGACGGTGATCGAAGCCGGCTGCGGAGCCGGGGCGGTGATGCTGAGCGCCGCGGTCCGGCGCCCCGGTGTCCGCATCGTCGGGCTCGAGCGCGACCCCGAGGCGGCGGCCTTGGCGGAAGGAAACATCGCCCTCAACGGCCTTGGCGAGCGGCTGTCGGTGCGCGTGGCCGATATCGAGCATCCGGCAACCGGCGTGGCGCTGCCGGAATTCGGGAAGTTCGACGCCAGTCTCGCCAACCCGCCATACTTCGACGACGCCAGTCGACTGCGCGCTCCCGCCCTCGCCAAGCGCGGAGCCTTCCTCGCCGAGGCCGGCCTGGGCGTATGGATCGATTTCCTTTCCCGCTCGGTGCGCGAGGGCGGGACGCTCACCCTCGTCCATCGCGCCGATCGCCTCGCCGACATCCTCACGCTCATCGAGCGTCGGGCCGGCTCGATCCAGGTGCGGCCGATCCACCCCTTCGCCGACGCCCCCGCCGGGCGGGTGCTGGTGCGCGCCGTGCGTTCCGGCCGCGCGCCCCTTCGCCTGCTGCCGGCCCTTACCCTCCACCCCCGCGAGGGGACCAAGCATACGGCCGAGGCCGAGGCGATCCTGCGCGGCGAAGCGGACCTCGCCTGGTCATGAGGTCCGCGCCGCCGCGTACATCCGCCAGATCAGCGCCCCGCCGGCCAGCAGGCTGGGCACGGCCAGGAGGATCGCGCTGGCGAGAGAAGCGCCGAGGCTCAGGATGGCCGCGGCGACAAGGCAGCCCAGCCCGCAACCAATGTCCCATCCCGCCTCGCTCACGATCTGGAAGCGAAGCGGACAGGGCGAGGCCTTGGCGATGTTGTAGGTCGCCCCGCCGACGGTGGGCGACAGCAGGGGAATGAGAACGGCGCCCAGGGCGTTGGCGACCACCGCCAGCCACGGCGCCTGGAGGCTCGCCGCGCGCAGGATGACCACA
>DASXIE010000129.1:0-9130 GCA_036498165.1 Caulobacteraceae bacterium | reverse complement strand
CGGCGCTGAGCGTCAGCCCCCTCACCGGCACGACCGCCCCGGTGAATTCCACCCCCTGGACCACGGCCTTGGCGGCGTTTTCGTCGACGTTGAGGACCACCCCGCTGATCAGCTGCTGGGTGGTGCGCTGGATGTTGGTGTAGTCGCCGCGATAGGCGTCGGCGTTGAGCCGGGCGGCGATCCCGCCGACCTCGAACTGCGTCTTGACGCCCAGCTCGACGTCCTGAATTCGCTCCGGAAGGAAGGTCGCGAACGGCGAGGTGGCCGGCACCCCGCCGTTGGCGCCGCCGCTCTTGTAGGCGTCGCGCACCGCCAGATAGACGTGCGCCGCCTGGCCGAACGCCTTGTCGATGTTGAACGTGTAGCTCGGATAGCGGGAATCCACCGCCCCGCCCACCGCCGGCGGGGCGATGATCTCGATGCTCGTGAACGAATGCTCCCAGGTGTAGCGCAGGCCGCCGGTGATGCTCAGGCCCTTGAGGGCCTCGATCTCCTTGCCGAGGTCGAGCGTCGCCTGGCCGAAGACGGCGTGGCTGTCGTTCGTCTGCACCGCGAAGGCCTGGATCGGACCCAGGAACAGCACGATGGGGATGGCCGTGTATTGCTCGATGCCGGCAGGGGCGTGCCAGGTCTGGTTGTCGTAATAGACCCCGGCCGTGAAGTTCAGCGCCCCGCCGAGAGCCTTGCCTTCCAGGCGCGCCTCCTCGGTGAAATAGTTCGGGGCCAGGACCGGGAAATCCCGGCTTGACTGGCCGCCCAGGGAGAAGTGCGTGGCGTCGTAGTCATAGCCGTAGTAATCGCGGAACTGCGAATAGCTGATGATGTTCTTGAACTGAAGATTGTCGTTGAAGCTGTACGTGGCGTGGTTGAGGATCTGCCAGTAGACCGTCTTGGAAAACTCGTTTAGGTCGTAGGAGACGTGGCGGATGCCCCGTGACTGCTGGTCGGCCAGGGCGTTCGCTAGGCCCGGGAAGAACGCCCCGTAGGCCGCCACGATGGCCGGATTGAGCTGCTCCAGGATCGTCCCGGGCCCGTTGTTGTTCGAGTAGTAGTAGCGTCCGATCGTCTCCAGCTCGAACTTGTCGGTGGGCCGCAGGGTCAGGCTGCCGCGGAACGAATCCACGTTGATGTTGTCGTATTTCTTGCCGAGGAAGAACGGCCCGACGTCGGTCGTATAGCCGTCCTGGCGATCGACCTCACCGGCCAGTCGCAGCAGCACCCGGTCGCGGACGATCGGGATGTTGATCGCCCCGTCGGCGCGGTGGTCGTTGTAGTTTCCGTACTCGCCGCGGATGTAGCCCTCGAAGCGATTGGTCGGGGCCTGCGGCTCGAAGAGGATGTTGCCGCCGGTGGCGTTCTTGCCGAACAAGGTGCCCTGCGGCCCGGCCAGGACCTGGACGTTGGCGAGATCGAAATAGGTCCCCGTCCGCCCGTCGATGCCGATCGGGTTGGCGACCTCCGAGAAATAGGGAACCACGCCCGGCACCGAGCCAAAGGCCGGGCCCTGGCCGCGCAGGGCGAAATAGGCGAATTCGCTCGGATAGCCGCCGGTGATGGTGATCAGCGACGGGGTGAAGTCGGCCAGGGCGGTCTTGTCCGTCACATGCTTCTGTTCCAGCGTTTCGGCGCTGAAGGCGGTCACCGCCACCGGCACGTTCTGCAGGTTTTCCGCCCGCCGCCGGGCCGTCACCACCACCTCGCCCAGCGCTGTCGTCGACGCCGGGGCCTGGGCCGTTGTCGATCCCTGGGCCTGGGCGCTCGCCGCGCTCGCCGCCGCGCCCAGCACCATGGCGGCCGCCCCGCCCAGCCACACCCCGCGCATGGTCATCGTCTTCATCCCCTCGCGGCCATTCATGGCCTGCTCGACCGTTGTTATCGATGTCATTGCTATCGATGTCAATCACCACTTGATCTCCCCCTGCGCAGCGGGGGGAGGGGACCGCGAAGCGGTGAGGGGGGCGAGGGCCGCGCGCCGGCGCATCCGGCCGCCCCCTCCACCGCTTCGCGGTCCCCCTCCCCCGTAAACGGGGGAGGATTGGTTTCGTCGCGGCGCCCTTACCCCCCCGTCGAGCCTCGGACGATGAGGGCCACCGGCAGCAGTTCCGAGGCCGGCGCTTCGCCGGCCAGCAGGCTCAGCATCTTGCCGGCCAGCAGGCGGCCGGCCAGGTCCCAGTCCTGGCGGACCGAGGTCAGGCGGCTCTCGGTCGCGGTGTCGTCGAAGCCGGCCACCGCGACCTCGCCCGGCACGGCGATCCCGGCCGCCCGCAGGGCTTCCATCGCCCCCAGCGCCGCCGGGTCGCAGCACGCGGCGATGGCGTCGAAATCCGCCCCGCGGGCGATCTCATCCGCCGTCACCGCCCGGCCGGCGTCTCGGGTGAAGGCGCACGGAACCTGCCGCGCCGCGGCCCCGGCGGCGGCGAGCGCCTTCTCCAGCCCGGCAAAGCGATCGGCCACCTCCGAGTGGGCCACGTCACCCAGGAACAGGATCCGCCGCCGGCCGATGGCGGCCAGGTGCTCTCCGACCAGGCGTCCGCCCTCGGCATTGTCGCTGCCCACGAAGACCAGGTTTTCGCTCGCCGGCTGGATGCGGCCCCACACCACCAGCGGCAGGTTGAACCGGCGGACCTGGCCGGTCGCCTCGTCGTTCTCCCCCTGGCCCAGCAGGATGAGGCCGTCGGCGTGCAGGTTCGAGCTCAGCACCTGTCCGCGCGTGGTCAACGCCAGGCTGTAGCCGGCCATGGTGAAGGCCTGCAGCAGGCCGCCGATCACCGCCAGGGCCAGGGGCTCGGACATCGGCCGCTCGACCGAGGGGTCCATCTCGATGACGGCGGTGATGCTGTGGGCCTTGCGGGTGCGCAGGCTGCGCGCCGCGGCGTTGAGGCGATAGCCGTGGGCGCGGGCGAGATCGTGGATCTGGTCGCGGACTTCCTGGCGCACCAGGGAACTGTCGCGCAGGGCGCGCGAGACGGTGATCTTCGAGACCTTGGCGAGCGCCGCCAGGTCGGCCATCGTCATCGGATCGCCCGTCGCGGCCGTCGCGTCTTTCGTCTTCGCTCTCATGCGCCGCCCCGTCTCGCCCTGGTTCATGCGCCGCCGTCCGTCGTCGAACAAGACCATTGCCAGGCTGTATGACATCGATATCATGGCCGCCACGGAAATCAGAGCCTCATTTTTCGCGGGGCGTTGGGGAGCTATCATTTGACCGAGCCTGTCATGGCCAGCGAGGCGGCCTCGCCCCCCGGTCGCTCGCGGCTGCGCGCGGCCGGCGCGGTCGAGATCGGTCCCCTGGCCCTGCCCTTCTCGTCCCTGGCCAGCGAGGCGGCCCGCGACGCCTTCGTCGCCGAGATCAGGCCGCCGCCGGCCGCCATCCGGGCCGAAAGCCTCGCCCTGCGCGCCTACTACGACGTTCAGAACAGCCGCCTCGCCGCCTGGATGAGGACTCTCTTCGCCGTCGAGGTCGAGGAGACCGAAATCGGCGGCGTCCGCGTCCACCGCGTCTCGCCGGCCGAGCCGAAGGCGGAAAATCGCGGCCGGGCCCTCATTTGCCTGCACGGCGGCGGCTTCATGTGGGGGGCCGGCTCCGGGGCCCTGGTCGAGGCGATCCCGATCGCCGCGGAGATGGGCGTCGACGTCTTCGCGGTCGACTATCGCCTCGCCCCCGAACATCGCTATCCGGCCGCCTCGGAGGACGTCGCCGCCGTCTGGCGGGCCTTGTTGGAACGCTACGCCCCCTCGGCGCTGGGCGTCTTCGGCTGTTCGGCCGGCGCCATCCTCACCGCCCAGTCCACCGCCTGGCTGCTCGCCCACGGCCTGCCCGCGCCGGGGGCCATCGCCATGCTGGGCGGCGGGGCCGGGGATCTGGCCGGCGACAGCGCCTGGCTGGGCCCGGCCCTCACCGGCGAGGATCCTCCGCCGGGCGGCCCCATGGGCGTGGCCGCCATACCCTACTTCGCCGGCGCCGCTTGGGACGACCCCTGCCTCTCGCCGGCCGACCACCCCGACGTCCTCGCCCGCTTTCCGCCCACCCTGCTGATCGCCGGCGGCCGCGATTTCGCCGCCAGCAGCGTCACCGACCTCCACCTGCGCCTCGACGCCGCCGGCGTCGACGCCCGCCTCTTCCTCTTCGACGGCCTGTGGCACGCCTTCCACATCTTCCCCCACCTCCCCGAATCCCGCCGCGTCTACCAGCTCATCGCGGCCTTCTTCGATCGCGCCCTGGCGCCTGGAACCCCCCTCAGCGAAGGCCAACCATGGAAGTGAACGGTTTCACCGCCCGCGGCTACGAGCCCGTCCGCGAGGCCTTCGCCGCCGCCCAGAGCCAGGACGAGGGCGGGGCGCAGCTGTGCGTCTATCGCCATGGCGCGAGGGTCGTCGACATCTGGGCGGGCCGCGACAAGGTCAATGATCGCCCCTACGGCGAGGACACCCTCACCGTCATCATGTCGTGCACCAAGGGGGCCACGGCGAGCGTCGTCCACCGCCTCGCCGAGCGCGGCCTGATCGACATCGAGGCCCCGGTCGCCGACTACTGGCCGGACTTCGCCGCCGCCGGCAAGTCCGACGCCCGCGTCTGGCACCTGATGACCCACTCGGTGGGCCTGCCGGGCCTCGATCCGGAGAGCCGCCTCGTCGCCTCCGACCTCCTCGAGCTTTCCCGCCACGAAGCCGCCCTGGCCGCCATGGCCCCGGTGTGGACGCCCGGCGCCTCCTGCCACTACCACCCGATCACCTACGGCTCCCTGCTCGACGCCGTCGCCCGCCGCGTGACCGGCAAGAGCGTGGCGGCCCTCTTCGCCGAGGAGATCGCCGCCCCCCTCGGCCTCGATCTGTGGATCGGCCTGCCGGCCGAACAGGAGCCGCGCGTCGCCCCTCACTTCTCCCCCACCCCCGGTCTCACTAGCGAGCAGATCGCCGCGATCTTCGCCGCCGTGGGCATCGATGCGACCACCCGCCTGGCCAGGACCATCCTCCTCTCGCTGCAGCACACCGGCGAGATCCTCGAGACCGCCAACAACCGCGTCGGCCGGGCCGCCGAGATCCCGGCCGGCAACGGTGTCGCCACCGCCGCCGCCCTGGCCAGGATGTATGCCGCCCTGATCGGCGAGGTGGACGGCGTGCGGCTCCTGGCGCCCGCCACGCTCGAGCGGGCCCGCGCCCTGCGCACCGGGGCCATGGTTCCCCCCGGCGACTTCGCCAAGCTGCAGCTGGGCCTGCCCACTCGCTACGGCCTCGGCTACCAGCTCTCCCGCGAAGGCGTCCCCCTGCTGGGCGAGGGCTCGTTCGGCCACGACGGGGCGGGCGGGCGGCTCGGCTTCGCCCATCCCGAGAGCGGCCTCGCCGCCGCCTACGTCACCAACACCATGATCTCCGCCATGCCCGGCGCCATCCCCCACTGGAACTGGATCGAAGAACTCCGCAAGGCGATGTGACACCCCTCAAGAAAACCTCTCCCATAGGGAGAGGAAGGGGCCCGCGCCGGAGGCGCGGGAAGGAGAGGCGTTACGCGGCCAATTGGTCGAGCGAGGACGCCCCGAGCGGGCCTGGCGAAGATCCAGGAACTTTGAGGTGTCTTCCTTGGCGCCGTAATCCCTCTCCCTCCCAACGCCGCGCCGACGCGCGTCGTCGGGTCCCTCCCTCTCCCGCCGGGAGAGGGTTCGCGGCGGCGAGGCCGAAGATGTGTGAGTGAGTTAGCCGATGCGGGGGGAAGAGAACGGGCCGGGCCCCACCCCCACGCAACCCCCGCCCGCCCGCGGCGTTCAACACCTGAACCTCATTGGCTGGGATGGCTTCGATGCGCTCGATATTGCTCTTTTTCCTGGGGATTCCGCTCCCCATCATCCTGCTCCTCGCCCTCTGCACCCACCACTTCTGAGGGCCAGCACATGGTGTACGATCCTGCCAACGGTCCGGCCCCGCCGGCCCTCCTCGTCCGCGAAGCGGTGGTCTCCTGGTCGGCGGTGATCGCCGGCGCCATCGCCGCCATCGCCGCCTCCGTGCTGCTGACCGTGGCCGCCACCGGCATCGGCTACAACTTCTCCACCGCCGGTGTGCCCTCGCGCGCCTCGCTCACCGCCTTCACCCCCCTGGTGGGGGCGGGCGGCATCGTCATCCAGGTCCTCGCCGCCGCGCTCGGCGGCTACCTGGCCGGGCGCCTGCGCCACCATTGGCTCAGCGCCCACGCCGACGAGGCCCATTTCCGCGACACCGCCCACGGCCTCCTGGCCTGGGCGATCAGCACCGTGGTGGGCGCCGTCCTGGCGATCGCCGTCTTCATCCCCTACGACGACCAGCTCGCCGCCGCGGCCCTGGCCGCCCTGCCGCCGCCCGACCCGATCCGCGCCGCCCACATCGCCAGCCAGGCGGCCCTCTTCACCGCCGTCGGCATGCTGCTGAGCGCCTTCATCGCCGCCGTCGCCGCCCGCCTCGGCGGCCTGCGCACCGAGGAAATGCACGGCAAGCTGCCCTGAAGCGGGCCCTCTCTTCCCCCTTCAAAAGGGGGAAGTACGGCCGAAGGCCGGGATGGGGGATCGGAACCGCCGGCCTTCGGCTAGACTCCCCCCCGCCTCAGAACTTCCGCTCGCTCTGAACGGTGGCGCAATTCCCCCTGAACGCGCGATCGCCGCCGCCCACCGCGATATCGCCCGTCATCCGATCGAGGGTGATGGCGGGCTGGCTCAGGGGATTGATCCGCACCTTACCGGTGATCGCGCTTTCGCCGACCCGCAGGTCGAGCACGTTCCACCACCCCGCGTTTCCCCCGCTGTTCACCAGGGGAACCAGCGCGCCGGGCAGCTTGATGCGGGCCCCGGCGGCGCCCAATTCGAACAGCACGACCTGCGGCGAGGCCCCCACGCTGTCGGTGGTGACCCAGCTGGGCGAGGTATGGCCGGCGGCATAGACATATTCGCTGGTGCTTTTCGGCGCCGTCGCCACGCCCGCGCAGCGCAGGCTCAGATCCAGGGCGCTGGCCCGCCCGCCGAGCGCCAAGGTCACCATGAGGGCCGAGGCCACCAGAGCCGCCGATTTCATGTCGCCTCCGCCTGCAGAAGCCCGAGCAAGCGCCAGCATTGCGTCGACAATTGGCCGGGCGTCGGCTGGCCGACACGTGGGAGGTCGGCCCGGACCTGTTCACCTCTCCCGTGGGGAGAGGTCGAGACGGCGTCAGCCGTCCGGGTGAGGGCGTACGGCGCCCGAGACCCTAACGCGCCCTCACCGCCCTCCACGCAAGGGCGCTCGTGAACGCCCCGCGATCCTCCGGCGGGGCGATCTCGAATCGCCCGTCCGGCCCCCGCGCCGTGCGCCGATAGCTCAGGGGAAACCTCGGCCTGCTGGGGCAGTTGGAGACGGTGGCTTAGCCTCTTCGCTCAGGCCCGCGGGGCGATGTAGAAGCGGCGCGAGAGGTGCGACGCGGCCCGGGAAAGCACTTTGCGTCAATTTTCAGTGCAATTTCGTCCCAGTGGGCTGGGATGTTTGGAAACACCTTGGTGGGCTTAATGCGCGCCGCGCAGACCCCGAGGAAAGCCATCAACACTCTATCAGTGGATGAGAGGTTAGCAACGCGCTGGGCGAAGGCGGCGGTATCGTATTCATGCCAGCGAGGATCGTCCTGATGTTCCGCATACTCGCGGAATTCCGCCCAAGTGAGGTCGAACACACACTTCGGGATGTTCCAGCCAAATTCCCGTCCTTTCGCGGCGACGATGCGCCAATTGCGGAGGGCCAAATAGATTCGCCAAGTTGCCTTCGGGTTCTTGGCGGCAATGAAAAGCAGCCGAGCCAAAGCGGGAAGCGCGGGCCCGAAGAGGGTGACATACGCAGCCTTAACGAAGCCCAAGGCGCAATGGATCTTGCCCATGGGCCCGGGAATGTCGTTCAGGTGCGCGGCCCATTCTTCCTGGCGACGTTCCCGCTCTCCCGCGGGCGTCAGCTTCAATGCGTGGCGCAGTAGGCGGTCCGCCCATCGCGCGCCGGATACGCTGATCTCGGAGGCGGTCAGAGCAACCACAAGGGCCGATGCGCCGCTTATGGCGGTAGCCATCAAGTCCATTGGAGACGCTCCAGAGAGGCGAGTTCATCAGTCACAGGCCTCATGTTGGCGACGCCCTTGCCGGTGATCGAATAGATGCGACGGCGCGGGCGTCCCAGCGCTTGGGGGAGTTCAGTCTCCCAGCGGCTGGTCAGCCAGCCGGCCCGCTCAAGGCGAAACAGAATTGGGTAGAGGGTGCCGGAGGAAAGTTTTGCGATTTTGGCGATCTGTGAACCCGCCACCCCATCACGGGAGTTGGCGATAACTCGCAGGGCGCGCAGCGTTTCAAGAGTCAGCCGGGGAGGCTTAGCGTCGGTCATATCGCAAATCTACATAGCCCTATGTCGATTGTCAATATAGGGACCAATCCTTGACGGCGCGTCAAATGGCCCGCGTGCGCGCGCACGGTCATTCGCGCTATGGTCGCGCGCTGAGGGGGCGCGATGCTCGGCAAGAGCGCGAACTTTGGGTTTCTTGAGAAGGACGCGGCTCAGCTCTATCGGCTGGCGGCGCTCGCCGAGCATTACTTCCCGACCGACGCCAACACCTGCCTCTTCAAGCTGCGTCAGTTCGCCGAACTTCTGGCCCAGGAGGTGGCGGCGCGCACCAATCGCCTCCCGGTGGCCGATGAGACCTTTGCCGATTTGCTCCGCCGCCTGAGGTACGACCGCGCCGTCCCGCGCGAGGCTGGCGAGCTTTTCCACCAGTTGCGGGTGCTCGGCAACAGCGCCGCCCATGATGGCGCCGGGACCCACGCCGAGGCGCTGTTCGCGCTCAAGATGGCCCGCGAGCTGGCGGTCTGGTTCCACCGCGCGTTCGGCGGCGCGGCGGACTTCAAGGCCGGACCGTTCACCCCGCCCCGCCCGCCGCCCGACCCGGCCGACGAGCTTCGCGCCGAATTGGCCACGCTGTCGGCGGCCCTGGCCGCCACCCAGACGGAATCCGAGAAGGCCAGGGCCGAGGCCGAGGCGCGGGCCCGGGCCCTCCTCGCCGCCGAGGAACGCGCCCGCAAGGAAGCCGACGATCGCGTCCTGTGGGAGCAGCTCGCGCAGGAATCGGATGATCAACTCCGGCGCGTCTCCGCCGAACTGGCCGGCCTGCAAG
>DASXIE010000128.1:0-13295 GCA_036498165.1 Caulobacteraceae bacterium | reverse complement strand
AGTTCGGCTTCCAACTCCGGCGTCAGTGCCTTCTGGGTGCGGATGGCGTCCAGCAGGGAGGCGTGGTGGCCGTGCAGCCGGGCCAGCAACTCCGATTCGAACTGGCGGACCTGGGCGACCGGGATCTTGTCGAGATAACCGCGGGTGCCGGCGTAGAGCACGCAGACCTGCTCCTCGGCCTGCTGGGGCGAATATTGCGGCTGTTTGAGCAGCTCGGTCAGTCGCTCGCCGCGGGCCAGCAGGCGCTGGGTGGAGACGTCGAGGTCGGAGCCGAACTTGGCGAAGGCGGCCATTTCCCGGTATTGCGCCAGCTCGCCCTTCAGCGGCCCCACGGCGGTTTTCACCGCCTTGATCTGGGCGTTGGAGCCGACCCGGCTCACCGACAGGCCGACGTTCATCGCCGGGCGCACGCCCTGGTAGAAGAGGTCGGTCTCCAGGAAGATCTGGCCGTCGGTGATCGAGATGACGTTGGTGGGGATGTAGGCCGAGACGTCGTTGGCCTGGGTCTCGATGATCGGCAAGGCCGTCAGCGATCCGGCCCCGAACTCGTCGTTCATCTTCGCCGCCCGCTCCAGCAGGCGCGAGTGGAGATAGAAGACATCGCCCGGATAGGCTTCGCGGCCGGGTGGGCGGCGCAGCAGAAGGCTCATCTGGCGATAGGCGACGGCCTGCTTGGAAAGATCGTCGTAGATGATCAGGGCATGCATGCCGTTGTCGCGGAACCACTCGCCCATGGCGCAACCGGCGAACGGGGCCAGGAACTGCAGGGGGGCCGGCTCCGAAGCGGTGGCCGAGACGACGATGGTGTAGTCGAGCGCGCCGCGATCCTCGAGGGTCTTGACGATCCGCGCCACGGTGGAGCGCTTCTGGCCGATGGCGACGTAGATGCAGTAGAGCTTGGCCTTCTCGTCGTCGCTGGCGTTGACCTGGCGCTGGTTGAGGATGGCGTCGATTGCCACCGCCGTCTTGCCGGTCTGACGGTCGCCAATGATCAACTCGCGCTGCCCGCGGCCGATGGGGACCAGGGAATCGATGATCTTCAGGCCGGTCTGGACCGGCTCGTGGACGCTCTTGCGGGGGATGATGCCGGGGGCCTTGACGTCCACCCGGCGCTTCTCGGCCACGTCGGTGATCGGACCTTTGCCGTCGATCGGCTCGCCCAGCGGGTTGACCACCCGGCCCAGGAGGCTCTTGCCCACCGGCACGTCGACGATCTCGCCCAGGCGTCGGACCTCGTCGCCTTCGGAAATCTCGGCGTCGGCCCCGAAGATCACGATGCCGACGTTGTCGCGCTCGAGGTTGAGGGCCATGCCCTTCACCCCGGCCGAGGGGAACTCGACCATCTCGCCGGCCTGGACCTGATCGAGGCCGTAGACTCGGGCGATGCCGTCGCCCACGCTGAGGACCTGGCCGACATCGGAGACGTCGGCCTCGACGCCGAAATTGGCGATCTGGTTCTTGAGGATCTGGGAGATTTCGGCGGCGCGGATATCCATGTCGGGGTTCTTCAGGCTCTCTTGAGGGCGAACTTGAGGGAGTCGAGCTTCGACTTGAGCGAGGCGTCGTAGAGGCGCGAGCCGACCCGCACCTTCAGGCCGCCGAGGATGGCCGGATCGACCAAGGTTTCGACCTGGGGATCGGCGCCGAGCGCGGTGCGCAGGGCCGAAGCCAGGGATTTGGCTTGGGCGGGCGTGAGCGGTACGGCGGTCGTCACCCTGGCCGAGACGAGACCCCGATGGGCGGCCACGAGGGCCGCGAAGGAGGCGGCGATGGCGCGAAGCTCGGCGGTTCGGCGGTTGGCGGCCAGCAGGCCGAGGAATTTCAGTGTGGTGGGGCTAAGGTTCGCGCGTTCGGCGAGGGCCTTGAGGCCCGCGGCCTTGTCCTCGTCGCCGAACCGCGGCGAAACGATGAGGGTGCGAAGATCGGCGCTCTCGGCGACCATGGCCTTCAGGGCCGCCAGATCCGCCTCGACGGCGTCCAGCGCCCGGGTCTCGAGCGCGAGATCGAACAGCGCCCGCGCGTAGCGGGCTGCGACATCGCTCGCCTGGTTGTCGTCAGCCACTTAAACCAAACCGCCCAAGTTTGTCGCCATCAGCGCCGCGACCGGAACACCGGCCCGGCCTCAAAGGCTCGATTGCGCCGAAAAAAGGCACATGAGCGCGGGGCCGAAAGACCCGTCCCTCAAAGCCGGCGCGCTGATAGCATGGGCCTCGCGGAGGGGCAACACGCCGCCGCCAGCCGTCGTAAATTACCGTTTTTAACGGTGGCCGGAGTCGCCCGAAGCCTGATGCGACCGGGTCGGCGGATTCGTAATTCACCGTTTTTAACGGACGGCAATCTCTTCGGCCTCCGACTCCGCGCCAAGCAGCAAGCCTCCGAGTTCGGCCAGGGCGGCGCGGCGATCGCAATTGCCGTCAAGAAGGAGACGCGCGTCGGCATAGACGGCGGCGACTTCAGCATCCGACATCGGCGGAGGTTCGGAAACCGTCACCGAAAGCTCGCGCGGCAGCACGCGCGAAAGCAGCTTTACGTATAGGGCACGGTCAAAGTCGGAGACGAGCATGCCATCGAGCAGCCGGTCCTTGTGTGCCTCGAAATGATCGAGAATGGAGAGCACGGCGCGCTTCGAGGCGCGGTTGTAGGCCCCGACAGGACGGCCGGGATTTCCGGGCCCGAACCTCCCATTGCTGTAGCGGGCAGGAAGGTTGGTGGGTGTGTCGGTCACGGTCAGCTCCTCGATTTGGTGGGATCGAGGTGAGAACATAAAAAGAACATTGCAAACTGTCAAGACCGCGTATGCGCCGCATTTTCGATGGCCACTCGGACTCGTGGCGAAGATCAGGCGACAGCGCCGGCTCGGCGATCCGTGTGCTCGGTCTTATCTTCGAGCGCTGTGGAGGCAGGCGACCTGAAATAAACCTCAATGTCGGCAGGTATGGCTCCCCCTTTCTGGGAGGAAGTCGCGCCGTTTGGCTGAAGTTTCAATCTCTCAATGATGCCGGCCCACTACTCACCCCGTCGGCCGAACTGCGACGCTCCCTATCGCAGCTGGCTGTCCTTGCTGCCGCGACGGTTGATGCTGGTGTGGCTCACCTGTCGGTCGCGGCCGGACTGGCAGGGGACGCAGGTGGTGACGCCGGGCAGGGCGCGGCGGCGGGCCTCGGGGATTTCCTCGCCGCATTCGACGCAGTGCGTCTTCCCCTCGCCCGCGGGCAGGCGGCCGCGGGCGGCGAGTACGCCGTCGGTGACGGTGTCCTCGATCTGATCGTTGATCGCGCCGTCGCGTGTCCAGCCGCCGGCCATGGGCGCCTTCCGTAATTTGCCTGTTCAATAGATGGCGCCGCGCCGGGCCGGCGCCAAGTCAGGCCAGCACCTTGGCGAGGAAGGCGCCGCCGAGACGCAGGCCCTCCATGTCGATGCTGTGACCGAGGCCGCGCGAGACGTGCGTGGCGAGTGGGAAATTCAGCCGCTTCAGGGCCGCCTCGGCGGCGTGGAAGGCCGCCACCGGGATCATCGGGTCGGCGTCGCCGTGGACAAGGAGAATCGGCGGCCGTGACCGAACCGCCGCGTCGTCGAGGTCGATCAGCGCGCCGGAGTAGCCGGCCACGCCGGCGATCGCCCGCTGCCGACGCGGGGCGACATAGAGGGAGAGCATGGTTCCCTGGCTGAAGCCGACCAGGGCCAGGCGGTCTTCGGTGAGGCCATGGCGGGCGAGCTCGGCGTCGATGAAGGCGTCAAGCACCGGGCCGGCGGCGCGCGCCCCGGCGACGCGGTCCTGGTCCCACACCGGCCACCACTGGTAGCCGCCGGGTGCGCCGGGGCACCGCTCGGGGGCGTTGGGAGAGACAAAGGCGGTGTCGGGCAGGGCATCGCGCCAGTGAGGGACAAGGCCGATCAGGTCGGCCCCGTTGGAGCCGTAGCCGTGGGCCAGGATGGCCAGCGACCGGGCCGGTCGGCCCGACGCCGGCCCCACGCGGGGACCATCGAGAAGGACAGGAGCGCTCATGCGCTCCGCCTGCGCTCAACGACCCTCGCCGGTCAAGACGCCGCGTGAGATCGACATCGGCCGCCCCGATCACCCGCAGGGGCTACTTCTTGGGGAGCTGAGCGTCGATCTGGGCCTTGGTCAGGTTGATCGTCGCCGCGCCGTTCTCGACCGCGAGGTTGGCGGCCGGAACCTGGAAGGCGTTGGCGCCCATCTTGATGGTGGCCATCGACTTGCCGCTGGCGTCGGGCTTGACCTCGGCGATCTGGCCGATGGCCAGGCCGGTGTTGTCCTTCACCGTCAGGCCGGCGGTCACCGGAGTCGCGGGGGCGGTGGCGTTGGTGTTGGAGGCGGCGCCCGTGGTCGCCGGCGGAGTGGACGCGGCCGGCTGGGACTGGGGCGCGGCAGTCGCCGGGCCGGGCGCGGTGCGCGCCTGGGCGAAACCAAGGACAGGGGTGGCGAAGAGGGCGGCCAGGGCGATAAATCGGAGGGCGGTTTTCGGCATGGAGGTCACCTCGAGCGGGAGCCCCCCGCACAAGCTTGAACCAGTTTGAAGCCTTAGTGTTCCGAACTTTTCTCGGCCGGGCGCGTCAGGCGCCGGCGGGCGCCTTGATCAGATCGGTGAGGCCCAGGCGCTGGAGCATGACGCTGGCGAAGGCCTCGAATTCCATCGACCGATAGAGGGGAACCAGCATCCGCGCGTCGTCGCCGGCGAGATGGCGCAGCTTGGCATCGGGGTCGGCGGCGGCGGCGAGGATGAGGTCCGCCACCTCCTGGGGATTCTGCGCCGGACCGGAGCGGAAGGCGGCCATGGCGGCGTTGAAGCGCGCCGCGACGGGTCGATAGGGCGAGTCCTCGCCATAATGCGGCTCGACGATGATGTTGTCGCCGAAGCTGGTCGAGAACGCCCCAGGCTCGATCAGCACGACTCGCACGCCGAACGGCCGGAGTTCGAACCACAGGGCCTCGCTGAGCGCCTCGACGGCGTGCTTGGAGGCCGAATAGGCCCCGGTGAAAGGGGCGGCGATCTGGCCGGCCACCGAGGAGACGTTGACGATCAGGCCCTCGCCACGCTCGCGCATCGCCGGGACCGTCGCGCGGACCATGCGAACCACGCCCAGCACGTTGGTCTCGAACTGACGGGTGAGGCTGGCGTCGGAGAGATGCTCCACCGGCCCGGAGACCTCGAAACCGGCGTTGTTGACGAGCACGTCGATGGGCCCGGCCGTGGCGGCCTCGCCGGCCGCGGCGCGGACCGAGGCGTCATCGGTGACATCGAGGCGGACCGGCCTGACTTCGAGCCCGGCCGTCGCGAGCGTCTCCAGGGCGGCGAGTTTGGCCGGATCGCGGTAGCCGGCGTGGACGATGTGGCCGGCGCGGGCGAAAGCCGCGGTGGTCAGCAGGCCAAAGCCGCTGTTGGCGCCGCTGATCAGGACATTGAGGGCCATGGCGCGTTCCTTGCTGAAGCCGAGACCCTAGCCCGCCAAGGCGCGAGCGTCACCTTGGCTGCGCAATGCATTTCTATTTCCGCTCATCCTGGCGAAAGCCAGGACCCAGGTCTTTTGTGTTTGCGTGAGCGTGCCCATCCCATCGGAAGAAGGCCAAGCTGGACACCACTGGGTCCTGGCTTTCGCCAGGATGAGCGGGGGAGAGAATAGGGGGGAGAGAGCAAGGTGCGCCCTCACAATGGCCGGGGCCGGCCGGGCGCGCCGAGGTCGCATTCGAGGGCGGCGCGGTTCCAGCGGCCGAGGTCGGCGGCGGCGGCGTAGGTCGAGGCGAGGAAGTCCAGCAGCATGGCGTCCGGATCGGAGGCCGCGCGCACCGCCGCATAAGGGAGGACGAACTCGCCGAGGTCGGCGTCGTAGCGGGCCGCCTTCGGCATGACCCCGGCTTGCTTGAAACCGGCCGGCTCGGGCCAGGCGTAGGAATAGAACACCGCCTCCTCCTTGCCCGGGCCGCCCGGCCAGAAGCCGGCGCTGGAGACTTCGTGGGAATAGGCCTCGCGGGCGACGGCGTCGGGGAGGTGCGGCACCCCGCCGGGATGGAGGGGGGCGCGGCGTCCGGAAAAGCGCGTCCCCGCCAGATCGAAGCTGCCCCAGAAGAAGTGGACCGGGCTGGCCTTGCCGAGGAAGCCGGTGCGGAAAAGCTTCAGCACGCGGTCGGCCTGAATGAGGGCGCGCCAGAAGCGGCGGGCGGCGGTTCCGTCGTAGGCGCGCGGCGCGGTGTCCTCGGCGAAGGGGACGGCCTCGGGGAGCTCGTTAGGGGCGCCGTGGATGCTCACCGCCAGTCCGAGTTCGGCCAGGGCGCCAAGGACTGCTTCTTGGAACTTGGCGATGCTGGTCGGGGCCAGCGCCAAGGCCGCCCCCGGACCGTCGGCGCGGATGCGCAGCGCCTGATCGACGAAGTCGAACTCCATGTCGAAGCTCCGCCCACCGTGCGGAATGGGTCCGGTCGAAAGGCCGTGGGCGGTGAGGTAGAGCGGGGTCTGCCAGGAATGGTTCAACCAAGGCGTCTGGGCCAGGCGCACCTTGCCGACGATCTGGGTCATCAGATGCAGGGTCTCGAGCGTCTCGCGCCACTCGCCCCAGACAAGCGGCGGCCAGTCGGTGGAGGGACGGGTCATGTCTCACACTCCGAACGCAAAACGGCGCCTTTCCTTTGACCCTGGCCGCGGCGCATGAAAAGCCGGCCTCGAACTCCCAGGAGACGCCCATGCCGTCCGTCGATCCCAGCCGCGCCCAGTTCGACGCCTTCAAGGCCCTGCCGCGCGATACGCCGATCGAGATGCTGAACCTCATCCGCCTGAAGGCCCGCGCCGAGTACCCGGCCGACCACCCCAACCATGGCAAGACGACGAGCGGGCTCGACGCCTACCGCGCCTATGGACGCGACAGCGCCGAGATCTTCGCTTCGGTCGGCGGGCGCCAGGTGTGGGCGGGACGGCCGGAGGCGGTGGTCACCGGCCCGGCGGACGAGGCCTGGGACCTGGCCTTCGTCGCCCACTATCCGAGCGCGGCGGCCTTCCTGGCGATGGTCACCAATCCGGCCTACCGCGAGCACGTCAGGCATCGCACCGCCGCGGTCGCCGACAGCCGGCTGATCCGCCTCGCGCCCCTCACCCCCGGAGACAGCTTCGGCGAATAAGGGGAACCGGCCGGCTCGCCGGGGCATTCACCGCGTGGGCGGGGCGTCTTTCCGCGCGCGCAGGAGATCGCCATGGATCAGGCCGTCGACAAACCCTTTCTATCGGACGTGAAGACCCTGCGGGCGCGGGCCCGCGAGCATCTGGAGACCGGGGCGCTCGGCTCGACCTACGTCGGCGACCCGACGAAGACCATCGACATCCTCCAGGCGGTCCTGGCCACGGAGCTGGTGTGCGTGTTGCGCTACACCAACCACGCCCTGATGGCCCAGGGCATCAACAGCGAGGGGCCCAAGGAGGAATTCGCCGCCCACGCCAAGGAGGAGCAGGAACACATGATGGCGGTGGCCGAGCGGATCACCCAGCTCGGCGGCGAGCCGAACTTCAATCCCGAGGGCCTGCTCTCGCGCTCGGCGTCGGAATACAAGACCGGCGGCACTCTCATCGACATGATCAAGGAGAACCTGATCGCCGAGCGGATCGCCGTCGATCATTACCGCGAGCTGATCCGCTATTTCGGCGAGGATGATCCGTCCACCGCCCGCATGCTCAAGTGGATCCTGGCGGTGGAGGAGGAGCACGCCGAGGACATGCACGATCTGCTGGTGGCCCATCAGGGCCAGCCCATGCTGGAGAAGTAGCGGCCGGCAAGGTGTTGCGCGGCGGCGCGATCTAGGCTTTGAGGTGCGCGCCATCTCACCACGCGCAAAGGCTCCATGAAAGACCCCTACAAGACCGGCTACGCCGAACGCCTGACGGCGGCCCAGGAAGCCAAGAAGGCCCTGGTCGCCAAGCTGAAGCCAAAACCCATGGTCGCGGCCCCTGTGTTCGAGAGCCGGGAGGAGATCCGGGCCCGGGAGCTGGATGCCGTGCGCGCCGCCCGGGCCGAGGCCAAGGAAGCCGCCCGCCAGGCGGCCCTGAGCCGGGAGGCCGACGTGCTCGAAGCCAAACGCGGCGAGCGCCGCGAGCGCAAGGCGCTCACCAAGGCCGAACAGAAAGCCCGCCGCGACGCCAAATACGCCGCCCGCAAGGCGCGGCAGCGGTAGAGCGCCGATTCTCTTCCCCCCGCATCGGGGGGAAGTGGCGCGAAGCGCCGATGGGGGGACGGACGCGCCGACGTTTCCGATCCCCCATCCCCGGCTTCGCCGGTACTTCCCCCTTGTGAAGGGGGAAGAGAAGACGCCAATCTAGCCCAATGACCGATCACCACCACGAACACGGCCAGCATCCGCCGAGCGACATGGCCTTGCGGGTCAAGGCCCTGGAGTCGCTTCTGGTCGAGAAGGGGCTCGTCGATCCGGCGGCGCTCGACGCTATCATCGAGACCTATGAGGTGAAGGTCGGGCCCCGCAACGGGGCGAGGGTCGTGGCCAAGGCGTGGACCGATCCGGCCTACCGCGCCCGCCTCCTCGAGGACGCCACGGCGGCCATCGCCGAGTTGGGCTTGGGCGGGCGCCAGGGCGAGCACATGGTGGCGGTGGAGAACACGCCCGCCGTCCACAACCTCGTCGTCTGCACCCTCTGCTCCTGCTACCCGTGGTCGGTGCTGGGCCTGCCGCCGACGTGGTACAAATCCTCGCCCTACCGCTCGCGGGCGGTGATCGATCCGCGCGGGGTTCTGGCCGAATTCGGCCTCGAACTCGGGAAAGAGGTCGAGATCCGGGTGTGGGATTCCACCGCCGAGGTCCGCTACCTTGTCATTCCCGAGCGGCCCGCCGGGACGGAGGGCCTCTCTGAGGATCAACTGGCGAGCCTCGTCAGCCGCGATTCGATGATCGGGACCGCGAGGCTGTGAACGGCGTCCACGACATGGGCGGCATGGAGGGGTTGGGACCTCTGGACATCGAGCCCGACGAGCCGGTCTTCCACGCCCCCTGGGAGGCCCGGGTGCTGGCCCTGACCCTCGCGGTGGGGGCCTGGGGGCGGTGGAACATCGACGCCTCGCGCCACGCCCGCGAGCGCATCCCCGGCCCCGACTACCTGGCCATGACCTATTACGAGAAGTGGCTGGCCGGCCTCACCCGCCTGATCGAAGAGAGCGGCCTTGTCGCCGGCGACGAGGTCCGCGCGCCGCGCCTCACCGCCGCCGACGTTCCGGCGGCGCTGGCCCGCGGCGGGCCGGCGAGCCGCGACGTGGCCGGACCGGGCCGGTTCGAGGTCGGCGACAAGGTCCGGGCCCGCAACCTCAATCCGCCCGGCCACACCCGCCTGCCCCGCTATGCCCGCGGCCACGTCGGCCTCATCGAGCGCGACCACGGGGTCCACGTGCTGCCCGACAGCAACGCCCATTTCCTGGGCGAGGCGCCCGAGCGTCTCTACGGCGTGCGCTTCACCGCCGCCGAACTGTGGGGCGAGGGCGCCGCCGGCCGCGACAGCGTCCACCTCGACCTTTGGGACAGCTACCTTGACCCCGCCTGAGGCGCCGTTCGACGAACCCTGGCAGGCCCAGGCCTTCGCGCTCGCCGTCGAACTTCATCGGCAGGGTTGCTTCACCTGGCCGGAGTGGGCGGCGGCGCTCGCCGGCCAGATCGCCGCCGAGGCGGATGCGCCCTACTACGAGGCGTGGCTCGCGGCTCTGGAGGCCCTCGTCACCGAGCGGCGCCTCGCCGCCCCGGCCGCGCTCGCGGCCCGCAAGGCCGCCTGGGAAAAGGCCTATCTCACCACGCCGCACGGGAAGCCGGTGGAGTTATGATTCCCTTCTCCCCTTGCGGGAGAAGGTGGCCCTGCGGAGCAGGGTTGGATGAGGGGTCTCGCCGGACTTTCGGGAATATCGCCCGCGGAAAATCACCTTCGTTCCGTCGACCCCTCATCCGGCGGCCTCTCGCCCGCCACCTTCTCCCGCAAGGGGAGAAGGAACGAGAGGTTTCGAGCCCTCACGCGTCCAGGCGGCTGATGGCTTTCTTCTCGGACCAGTGGCTGGAGACGTTGTTGCGGAACCAGGGGGGGCGGTCGGCGAGGACGTCGGTCTCCAGCCACAGGCGCTTCAAGTGCCGCACCTTGCCGGCGTCGCGATCGTCCGTGTACGGAGCGCGGCCGTGGAGGACATGGTAGTTGTTGATGAACTGCATGTCGCCGGGGCGGAAATCCATCACCACGCTGTAGGCCCCGCTCTCGGCCCGCGCCTGCAGCCAGTCGATCCCCTCGCGGGCCGGAGCGGTCAGGCGCGGGGCGTCGGCGTGGCGCTGGGAGGCGAGGATGTAGGCGCGGATGAGGCGCACGAAGAGCCGCCCGCCGTGCTGGGTGAAGACCGGCATCTGGTACCAGCCGCGGGCGCCCTGACGGTGTTCGCCGCGCATGTCGTAGGGCTGGGGCTTGTAGAGCTCGGCCGCCAAGTCCGGCCGCTCGCGGACCATGTCGTTGTGCAGGGCGACCGAGTTGCAAACCGCCGAGGCCCCACCGCTGGCCCCCGTCGCCAGGCACATCAGGCCCACGAGGTCCGAGCCGTCGCAATGGAAGTCCAGCCCGATGCCGCCCAGCTCATTGCCGCGGGCGGTGGGATCGTCCCAGGTCTTGCCCTGGTCGGTGACGTCGCCCAGGAGGTGGCCGTAATGGTTCTGCGGCCAGGGCCGGCCGAGATGGGCCCCGATGCCCCAGTAGGCCAGGCACATGTCGTCGTTGGACCACCGCCCGCGCGGCAGGCCGCGAATGAGGGCGAAGCCGCGTCCGTCGATCAGCTCGACCTCGATGGCTTTCAGTCGGGGGCCGAGAGTGGGAAGGGGGAAGTCGGCCTTGCCGATGTCGAGGAAATCGGCCGACGCCGAACGGGCGTGGGCGATGGCGGCGTCGAGTTCGGCGATCTCGGTCGCCGTCAGCTCGTGAGTCCAGGCGGCCGGATCGGGGACATCGGAGGCCCGCCATTCGCAGGCCGGTTCCAGGGGTTGGAGCATCGGTCTCTCTCCTATTCCGCCGCCATGGCCACGGGCGCGGCGCGGGCCCCGCGCACCAGCCGGCCGGGCAACGCGCCGGTCGCCTCGCCGCCCCGATAGGTGATTGCGCCGCCGACCACGGTGGCTACATAGCCGCTGGCCTTCTGGATCAGCCGCCGGCCGCCGGCCGGCAGGTCGTAGGCCACCGCCGGGGCGTGGAGGGTGAGGGCCTCGTAGTCGATGACGTTGAGATCGGCGCGGTAGCCGGGCGCGATCAGGCCGCGATCATTGAGGCCGACCGTGCGGGCCGTATCCCGCGTCTGCATGCGGATGACATCGGCAAGCGGCAGCTTCGGCCCGCGCGTGCGATCCCGCGTCCAGTGGGTGACGAGCGTGGTCGGGAAGCTGCCGTCGCAGATCATCCCCACGTGGGCGCCGCCGTCGGAGAGGCCGGGCACGGTGGCGGGATGGACGATCATGGCGTGGGCGGCGTCGAGCGAGCCCTCCACATAGTTGAGGAAGGGGACATACAGCATGCCCCGTCCGCCATGGCTGAGCATGTGGTCGAGGGCGACCTCATGCGGGGCGACCCCGCGCGCCCTGGCCACCGCCTCGACGGTGGTCTCCGGCCCCGGCTCGTAGTCGGGGCGCTCCTCCATCAGGTGCATGCGGCCCCAGTTGGTGGGCATGCGGCGGGCGCCTTCGCGCGGCTCGTCGGCGATGAGGCGGGCGCGGAAATCCGGATCCTTCAGCCGGGCCACCCGCTCATCCAGGGAAAGGGCAGAGATCTCGCGATAGGTCGGGACCTGGCTGAAGGGATTGACGGTCAGTTCCAGGCCCAGCAGCACCCCCACCGGCCGGGCGGCGACCTGGGCCGCCATGGGCAGGCCATCGGCGACCGCCGATTCCAGGGCCGCCAGCAGGGTCTTGTAGGCGGCCGGATCGATCGGGCTCTGGACGAGGGTGAAGGAGAGCGGCCGGCCGGAGCGCTCGACGATACGGCGCAGCATGGCGAACTCGAGCTCGGGATCGGTGAAGTCGGAGACGACCTGCAGGACCCCGGCCCCGGCCGCGGCCAGACCCAGGGCGATGCCGGTCAGCTCGTCCTCGCCGGCGGTGAGGGTGGGGGTGGGCGAGCCGTCGCTGGTCCTGTGATTGAGGGTGCGCGAGGTGGTGAAGCCGAGCGCCCCGGCCTTCGCCGCGTCCCGGGCGATCGCGGCCATGGCGGCGATGTCGGCGGCGGTGGCCGGCTCGCGCCTGGCCCCCCGCTCGCCCATGACGAAGACCCGCAAGGCGGCGTGCGGCAACTGGCTGGCGATATCGACGTCGAAGGCGCGGGATTCGAGGGCGTCTAGATAGTCGGGATAGGTCTCCCAATTCCACGGCAGGCCCTCGGAGAGGACCGGGAATGGGATGTCCTCCACTCCCTCCATGAGCCGCACCAGGGTGTCGTGATCGGCCCGCCGGCAGGGGGCGAAACCGACCCCGCAATTGCCCATCGCCACGGTGGTCACCCCGTGCCACGACGAGGGCTGCATGCGCCCGTCCCAGGTCGCCTGGCCGTCATAGTGGGTGTGGATGTCGACGAAGCCGGGGGTGACGATGAAGCCGCGGGCGTCGATCTCCTCGGCCCCCCGCCCGGCGAACTTGCCGACGGCGGCGATGTGCCCGCCCTTGACCGCCACGTCGGCCGCGAACCCCGGCGCGCCGGATCCGTCGAACACCTCGCCGCCGCGGATGATGAGATCGAAGTCCATGGGGAAGATTCCAAGCTTCAATTATCGCTGATCACATTTGCGCGCTCATGGGGCCGCGCCGTCAAGGGCACGGCGCTTCAAAATCCGCGGCTGCGAGCCTAGGGTCGGGTTGGGGCCTCTCCCAGAGATCGCGGAGTTAAGTGCACTGACACGGCAATTCCCATGACCAAAGCAGAGTTTCTGAATTGTGTAGCGTTTATCGTTTCGACCGGCGGATGTTTTAACGCGTTCTCGGCGGGGATAAGCTATTTCAATGGAAAGAGAACTGGTCGGTCCATTACTCTTGCGGTCATATTAATGGTAATCTCTCTCATGTGCGCCAATGGCGCGATCGCGATTGTTGAAATTTAATAGGCGAAGCTGCAATTACGGTGACAATGCACTAAACCCACCGACTAGACACGGTGCGGCGACGGGTGATCCGACCCCGAGAGCGTTTTCAAACCCCAGTCGCGGGCTTATGGATGGCATGGGCCGCCGCCAGAGGATCCCGCCATGGACACCGCCGCCAACGACACCGTCCGCCACCGCCGCGAAGGGCGCGG
>DASXIE010000127.1:0-11433 GCA_036498165.1 Caulobacteraceae bacterium | reverse complement strand
TCTCTTTCTCCTTCAAAAGGGGGAAGTACCCACGAAGCGGGGGATGGGGGATCGGAGACGCCGGCACGCCCATCCCCCCTTCGGCCCTTGGGGCCACTTCCCCCCGATGCGGGGGGAAGAGAACGTGAAGTTCCTTTTCCTCCTCGTCGCCCTGCTGGTGGCGAGCTTCGCGGTGGCGATCGGGTTCGGGGAGACATCTCTCAGCGCGGCGCAATACGCCCAGGCCTTCGCCCACCCAGGCTCGGCCCCGGGCGAGATCCTGTGGGGCCTGCGGGCGCCCCGGGCGGCGGCGGCGGGGCTGGTCGGCGCGCAGCTGGGCCTGGCCGGGGCGGTGATGCAGGGCCTGCTGCGCAATCCCCTGGCCGATCCGGGCGTGCTCGGAGTCTCGGCCTTCGCCGCCCTCGGCGCGGCGGCGATCATCGCTCTGGGCATGGCCGGGCCGCCCGGCATTGTCGAGCTGGCGGCCATGGCCGGGGCCCTCATCGCCGGCGCCATCGTCGCCGCCCTGGCCGGCTACCTGCGCGAGCCGGAGACCCTCATCCTTTTCGGCGTCGCCCTTTCGGCCATGGGCGGGGCGCTCACCGCCCTCATCTTCAACCTCTCGCCCTCGCCAGTGACGACCAACGAGGTGATGAACTGGCTGCTGGGCTCGGCGGCCGGACGCGGCTGGGGCGATATCGCCGTCGCCCTGGGTCCCACCGTCCTGGGCGCGGGCCTTTCCGCCTACGCCGCCCGCGGCCTCACCCAGCTCACCCTGGGCGAAGAGACCGCCGCCCTTTCCGGCCTGCCGATGGCCAGGCTCCGCGCCGCCGCCGTCGCCGGGGCGGCGCTTCTGACCGGCGCGGCGGTGGCCATGGCCGGGGTGATCGGCTTCGTCGGCCTGGCCGCTCCGCATCTGGTTCGCGGGGCGGTGCGCGACGATCCGGCCAGGACGCTGGCCCCATCGGTGCTGGCCGGCGCCATCCTGCTCATCCTCGCCGATCTCGCCGCCCGGACCATTCCCAGCGACGAGGAGCTGAAGCTCGGCGTGGTCACCGCCCTCATCGGCGCGCCTCTCTTCGCGGTTCTCGCCTGGCGGGCGGCGCGGAGCTGGCGGGCGTGAAAGCGGCCCAGGAACTCATCGGCGCCGGCGTCGAGATCGCCGGCCGCCGTGTCCTTGCCGACGCCAGCCTCGCCGCCTTCCCCGGCGAAGTGCTCGGCGTGATCGGGGCCAACGGCTCGGGCAAGACCACCCTGCTGCGCGCCGCCCTGGGCCTCGCCAGGCTCAGCGCCGGCGAAGCGAGGCTGGCCGGACAGCCCGTCACGTCCTTGAGCGAGATCGAGCGCGCGGGCCTGGCCGGCTACCTGCCCCAGGAGCGGCGGGTGGCGTGGAACATGCCGGCCTGGCGGATCGCCGCCCTCGGGGCCGCCCATCGGGGGCCGGCCGAGGCCTGCGCCCTGGCCCTCGAGGCCCTAACCGAGGTGGGTCTGACCGAACTTGCCAACCGCGGGGCGCGCGACATGTCCGGCGGCGAGCAGGCGCGGGTTCTGCTGGCCCGGTTGCTGGCAACTCGCGCGCCCCTGCTGGTGGCCGACGAGCCGGCCGCCGGCCTCGATCCGGACGCCGCCTTGCGGATCATGGAAGTTCTCGCCCGCCGCGCCGCCGCCGGCGCCGCCGTCGTCGTCACCCTGCACGATCTCACCCTGGCGGCCCGCGGCTGTCATCGCCTGGCGGTGATGAGCGGGGGGCGGGTGATCGCCCTTGCCGCCCCCGGTGAAGCCCTCGCTCCGGAAATCCTCGATCGAGCCTTCGCCCTGGAAGGCGCGCTGATCTCCACCCCGGCCGGCGCGGTCGTGGCCGCCCGGCGGGCCGCTCAGGGGACCGAGGCGCGGTAGCTGTAGGCGCCCCGGCGCAGGTCGCCGGCCAGGGTCAGAGGTGCCGAGCCGCCGCGCAGGCGGGCGCGGTAAACCTCGGTGGCCTCCAGGGTGCGCATCACATAGTCGCGGGTTTCGGAGAAGGGGATACACTCGATGTAGTTCAGCGGATCGGTGCTGGCGCTGCGCGGATCGCCGCACTGCGTCGTCCACTGGGTCGGGCGGCCGGGCCCGGCGTTGTAGCCGGCCGCGGCCATGATGTACGAGCCGTTGAACTGGCTGACCAGCTGGCCGAGATAGGCCGCGCCCAAGCGCATGTTGTAGACCGGATCCTCGAGTTCATAGGACGAGTATTCGATCCCCAGACGACGGGCCAGGATCGAGGCCGTCGTCGGCATCAGCTGCATCATCCCTCGCGCTCCGGCTCCGGAGTGGGCGTGGGGATCGAAGCTCGATTCCTGGCGGACGATGCCGAGCACGAAGGCCGGCTCGGGGGCTTCGTAGCCCACCGGCGCCGTGGCCAGGGGATAGCCGCGCTCGGGGAGGATGAGGTTGCGCTTGGCGGCGTTGCGCACCACCCGCATGGCCGCCTGCTGATCGCCGAGGCCCCGGACCACGTCGACCAGCATGGCCTCTTCGGCGGCGGAGGGGAGGCTGTCGGCGAGGTCGGCGGTGAAGGCCTTGAACTCTTCCCTGGCCCCGATGCCGGCCAAGTATCGGACGGCGCGGATGACGTCGCGCGCCTCGAAGGTGGCGCGGTCTGTGGCCGTGATCGTCGGGTCCTTGCCCAGCGTGAGGGTGGTCTCGCCGATCTTCGCCGCCGCCAGCTGGCCGTAGAAGGTGGTGAAGTAGCGCGCCGCCTGGCCATAGAAGAGCTGGGCGTTGACCTGATCGCCTTCCGCCTCGGCCGCCCGGCCGCGCCAGAAATAGGCCCGGCTCTGGGTCAGCGGCGACTGGCCGGCCAGCGCCACCTTGGCGAAGTGCTCGTCGGCTCGCCTGGGATCATTGAGCCGGGTCAGGGCGATCCAGCCGGCGTAAAACTGCGCCTCGGCCCCCGCCGCCCCCGTGGTCAGCCCCGAGTTCGCCGCCGCGGCGTACGCCCCGGCGTTATCGCCGGCGCGCAGGGCGTCGCCGACCCCGCTGCCGTGTCTCCAGGATCGTTCGGCGATGGCGCTGTAGAGCAGGCTCTGGCGGGCGGCGTAGTCTTCGGAGTTCAGCACCCCCGAGAAGCTGGCCAGGATCGCCGCCTGGGTCGTCGGATCGATGATTAAGGTCCGCCAGGCCTTGCGGATCACCTCGGCGGCGGCCGGTTGTTGGCCCGACGCATTGAGGGCTTGGGCGAGCGCCAGGGCCCCCGCACCGGTGCTCGGCGCCTCGCCCCCGAACCAGACTACGACCTGGGCCGGGGCCATGCCCGAGCGGCCGAGCGCGGCCTCGGCGGCTTCCTGGCGGCGGCTCTCGCGCGGCCAGCCGGCCAGCTCCCTGCGGGCGCTTTCCGCCTCCGCGAAACTGACCTCCGTGGGCGCCCCGTCGATGAGGGCCCACAGGGCGATCTTGCGGGCCAACGGGTCGTAGATGGCGTTCATCGCCGCCCGGGCGCGAAGGCCGTCGCCGCTCTTGCCGGCCGCCAGGGCCGCCATGACGTTGGCCCCGTCCGTCGCCGGCGAGGAGGCCTGATAGGTGGGCGTCAAGGCCTGAAAGGGCGGGGCGCTGACATAGGGCGGGCTCGCCGCCGGCTGGGCGGCGGCCAGGCCGGCGCACCCGGCCACAGCCAGGATCAAGATCATCCGCCGCCTGGCTGACGCCAACGCTAACCTCCGTCGCCCGCCCGCCCCGGCGCAATGTCAGGTTTGATTCGCGTCTGGGGGACGAATAGTGTTCGCACAGATGTTTCCAACACGCGCCACGTCAAGCGGCGCAATTTGACTTTTTGCACTCCATGCCAACTTTCCCGTTCAAGGGCGTCTTCACGGCCCTGGTGACACCGTTTCGCGCCGGGGCCGTGGACGAGCCCGCCGTGGCCGCTCTGGTCGAGCGCCAGATCGCCGCCGGGGTCCATGGCCTGGTGGCGGTGGGCACCACCGGCGAATCGGCCACGCTGAGCCACCGGGAGCAGGGCCGGGTCATCGGCCTGATCGTCCGCGCGGCCGCCGGCCGGGTGCCGGTGATCGCCGGGGCCGGCTCCTACGCCACCGCCGAGGCCATCGAGCTGACCCGCCAAGCCAAGGCCGCCGGCGCCGCCGCCGCCCTGGTCGTCACGCCCTACTATAATCGGCCCAGCCAGGAAGGGCTCTATAGCCACTACGCCGCCATCGCCGGCGCCGTCGACCTGCCGCTTATCGTCTACAACGTCCCCTCGCGAACCAGCGTCGACATTTCCAACGACACCCTCGCCCGCCTGGCCGAGCTCGCGGCGGTGATCGGGATCAAGGACGCCACCGGCGACATGAACCGGCCGACCCAGCAGCGCCGTGTCTGCGGGCCCGACTGGGGCCTGCTTTCCGGCGACGATCCCAGCGCCCTCGGCTACATGGCCCACGGCGGCCACGGCTGCATCTCGGTCACCGCCAATGTCGCGCCGGAGCCCTGCGCGCGCTTCTTCGAGGCGTGCCTGGCCGGCCGGTGGAGCGAGGCGCTCAGTCTACACGACCGCCTTTTCCGCCTCCATAAGGCCCTCTTCCTCGACGCCTCGCCGGCCCCGACCAAGTTCGCCCTGGCCCATTTGGGCCTCATCGCCGATGAGACGCGCTTGCCGATCGCGCCCTGCGCCGAGGCGGTGAAGGCGGAGATCCTCGCCGCCATGGCGGAGGCAGGCTGAGATGGCCGAGCTGAAAGGCGCTGGCAGGCTCATCGCCGAGAACCGTCGCGCCCGCTTCGACTACATCCTCGAGGAGAAGTTCGAGGCCGGCCTGGCGCTCACCGGTTCGGAGGTCAAGTCCCTGCGCCTGGGCAAGGCGAACATTGCCGAATCCTACGCTGCCGCCGAGGGCCGCGAGATCACTTGGGTCAACGCCTACATCCCTGAGTATCACGGAGCCAACCGCTTCAACCACGAGCCGCGCCGCCCACGCCGCGTCCTTCTCCACCGCCGCCAGATCGACCGCCTGATCGGGGCCGTGCGCCGCGAGGGCCGCACGATCATCCCCACCCGTCTCTATTTCAACGACAAGGGCTTGGCCAAGCTCGAGCTGGCCCTGGCCAAGGGCAAGAGCGCCCCCGACAAGCGCGCCGCCGAAGCCGACCGCGACTGGAAGCGCGAACAGGGCCGCCTAATGAGGGAGAAGGGGTAGGGCGGCGGCGCGTGAGGCGCCGGCAAACTAGGGGGCGGGGATGGAACCGGCCGACCGCCGCCGGGTTGGACGTTTCCCTCCCTTGCCGTGGGTCGCCCGGTGTCTGAAATCCTCGACTGCCTGATCATCGGCGGCGGACCGGCCGGTCAGGCCGCGGCGATCTACATGGCCCGCTTCCGACGCAGCCTCCTGTTGCTCGATGGCGGCGACAGCCGGGCGCGGTTGATCCCCAGGAGCCGCAATCTGCCGGGATTCCCTGGCGGGATTCACGGCCAGGACCTCCTCGATCGCCTCGAGCTGCAGGTCGCCGACCTGGGTACGGCATTCCGCCACGCACGGGTCGAGGCCCTGCGTCTGTCGCCGGAGGGTCATTTCGAGGCCTCCCATGGAGGTGAGGCTCTGCGGGCCAGAACGGTGATTCTCGCCACCGGCGTGGTCGAGCGGCTCCCAGACCTTGCCGGCGTCACCGAAGCCATCGAGGGCGGAGCGGTGCGTATCTGCCCCATTTGCGACGCCTACGAGGCGCGGGACCAGCGCATCGCCGTGCTGGGCGGCGCAGACCACGCCGCCAATGAGGCGCTGTTCCTGCGCACCTATTCCAGGCGCGTCACCCTCGTCCTCGCGCCCTCGGCGAACCTCTCCGAGGCGGCGCGGCGCGAACTGGCCGAAGCGCGGGTGGAAGTGGTCCGCGCCACCCCCTCGTCTTTCCACCTCGAAGGACGTCAGGTGAGGCTCGAGAGCCGGGAGTGGGACGCGCCCAGACGCTTCGACGTGGTCTATTCCGCTTTCGGCGTGGAGCCCCAGGCGGGACTCGCGGTCGGGCTGGGGGCCCGGACCGACGCCGAGGGACGTCTGCGCGTCGCTGCGCACCAGGAAACCTCCGTGCCCGGCCTCTTCGCGGCTGGTGACGTGGTCAGGGGTCTCAATCAGATCAGCGTCGCCGAAGGCGAGGGCGCCGTCGCCGCTTGCGGGGCGCATACGCGGCTGGGCCGCAATCCCTGCTAGGGCCGACCCGGCGGCGCCGCCAGACGACCCTCTGGCGCATTGCTTACGAGGGGGAAAACTTCTAGTCGCAGGCTTCGCGCGGATGTGGCGGAACTGGCAGACGCACTGGGTTTAGGTCCCAGCGCCGAAAGGCGTGGAGGTTCGAGTCCTCTCATCCGCACCATCCTTGGCGAGCGGCGGCGGCCGTGACATAAGCGCCGCTCGCGCCGCCGCCCTCCCGGCGGCGTTTTAGTTCTGGACGAGACGAAATGCAGGTCACCGAAACCTTCAACGAAAGCCTCAGCCGTTCCTATGCCGTGCGGGTGCCCGCCGCCGAGCTCGGGGCCCTTCTCGAGGCGCGCATCGCCGAGATCAGCCCGACCCTGCGCCTCAAGGGCTTCCGCCCGGGCAAGGTGCCGGCCGGCCATGTCAAGCGGCTCTACGGCAAGGCCCTGATGGGCGAGTTGATCGAGAAGACGCTCAACGAGACCTCCCAGCAGGTGCTCGACGAGAACAATCTGCGCGTCGCCACCCAGCCGGCGCTGAAGCCCTCGTCGGACATGGAGGAGGTGATCGCCGGGCGCCAGGATTTGACCTACGCCCTCGAGGTCGAGGTGATGCCCGAGTTCGAGCCGGCCGATCTCGCCGTCCTCGAGCTCACCCGCCTGGTCTATCGCCCCACTGAGGCCGAGATCGACGCCGCCGTCGCCGAGGTCGCCGAGCAGAACCGCACCTACGCGCCGCGCGCCGGCAAGACCGCCGAGGCCGTCGATGGCGACCAGCTGCTGATCGACTTCACCGGCCGTATCGACGGTGAGGCTTTCGAGGGCGGGACGGCGGAGGACGCCGAACTCGTCCTGGGCGCAGGCCGCTTCATTCCAGGCTTCGAGGAGCAACTCGTCGGCGCCAAGGCCGGCGATGAGCGCACCGTCGAGGTCACCTTCCCGGACGAGTACCAGGTCGAGCGCCTCAAGGGCCAGGCGGCCGAATTCGAGGTCAAGGTGAAGGAGGTTCGCGCACCCAAGGCCGCCAAGGCCGACGACGCCCTCGCCGCCAGCCTCGGCCTCTCCGACCTTGCCGCCCTGCGCGAGGCGGTGCGCGCCAACCTCGAGGGCGAGTACGAGGGCGCGTCGCGCTTCAAGCTCAAGCGCGCCCTGCTGGACGCGCTCGACACGCGCCACGACATTCCCCTGCCGGCCAAGATGGTCGAGGCCGAATTCGAGGCCATCTGGCGCCAGGTCAAGGCCGACGAGGAATCGGAGGGCCGCTCGCCCGAGGACGAGGGAAAGTCGGAGGAAACCTTGCAGGCGGAATACCGCCGCATCGCCCAGCGCCGGGTGCGCCTGGGCCTCGTCCTGGCCGAGATCGGCCGGCGCGAGAACGTCGTGGTCAGCGACCAGGAGATGACCGAGGCCATGCGCGCCCAGGCCCGCCAGTACGGCGACATGGCCCAGCGGATGTTCGACTTCCTGCGCGACAATCCCCAGGCCCAGGCCAATCTGCGCGCCCCCATCTATGAGGAGAAGGTCGTCGACCTGATCCTCGGCCGCGCCAAGGTCGAGGAGAAGGAGGTGCCCAAGGAAACCCTCCTGGCCGAGGACGAACTCCCCGAAGGCATCGTCGAGGAAGCCAAGCCCAAGGCGGCCAGGAAAGCCGCGCCAAAAGCCAAGGCCGCCAAGCCCACCGCCGCCGCCAAGGAAGCCAAGCCCGCCAAGCCTAAGGTCGCCGCCAAGGAGGCCAAGCCGGCCAAGGCCGCGCCGAAACCCAAGGCCAAGGCCGCGAAGCCCGCTTGAAACCCTTCGGGCCGGGGGCGATATCAGGTCCCGCTTCGCAAGGAACCCCGATGACCTCAGATTCCCTGACCCACTCCCTCAATCTCGTTCCCATGGTCGTCGAGCAGTCGAGCCGCGGCGAGCGGGCCTTCGACATCTTCTCGCGCTTGCTGCGCGAGCGGGTGGTGTTCCTCAACGGGCCGGTCGACGATTCCATGAGCGCCCTGATCTGCGCCCAACTCCTCTACCTGGAATCCGAGTTCCCCAAGAAGCAGATCGACATGTACATCAACTCGCCCGGCGGGGTGGTGAACTCGGGCCTGGCGATCTACGACACCATGCAGTACGTCCGCTGCCCGGTGGCCACCACCTGCATGGGCATGGCCGCCTCCATGGGTTCGTTCCTGCTTATGGCCGGCGAACCGGGCATGCGCGTGGCCCTGCCCAACGCCAGGATCATGCTCCACCAGCCGTCCGGCGGCTTCTCCGGCAAGGCCTCGGACATTGAGCGCCACGCCGAGGACATCATCAAGACCAAGCGGCGGCTCAACGAGCTCTACGCCAAGCACACAGGGCGGACCTACGAGGAGGTCGACCGCACCCTCGACCGCGACCATTTCATGGACGCCGAGGAGGCCAAGGCCTGGGGCCTTGTCGACCACATCTACGAAAGCCGCGTCGCCTCCGAAGCCGCCGGAACCGCCGGCTGATCCTCGGCTTGCCAAGGCCAAGCTTGTGTGACCACCCTTCCGCGCCGCCATGACGGCGGCGGGGGAGAAAACACCATGTCCGCCATCCTTAAGCGCGGCGCGTCCGCTGCCATCCTGATGTCCAGCATGACCCTGCTGGCCGCGTGCTCGCCCAAGCCGCCGGCGGCGGCGAGCGCCGAAACCGCCAAGGACGAGGCGGCGGTCCGCGCCATGGAAGACACCGCCGTGGCGGCGTTCAATGGACGCCATGCCGACGCGTTCGCGGCCACCTATGTGCCCGACAGCGTGGTCGTCGCCCCTGGCGTGCCGGTGTCGCGCGGGCCGGCGGCGATCGCCAAGTCCGAGGGCGCCGCCATGGCCGATCCGGCCGCCCATTTCGCTCTCAAGATCGAGAAGATCGAGGTGTCGAAGAGCGGCGACCTGGCCTACGCCCTCTGGCGCTACGACTCCGCCAGCACCGATCCCAAGACCAAGAAGGTCGTCCACGAGCTCGGCAGCGGCGTGGACACCCTGCGCAAGGGCGCGGACGGGACATGGAAGTTCGTCGTCTCGATCAACGCCGCCGCGCCGGATTCGGCAACCGCCGCGACTTCCTGAGGCCAGACGGTTTCAGTCGCCGCTCTCCAAAGCCGCTTCGACCCTCGCGATCAACGCCCCCGCCCCGGCCTCATCGTCGACCTTAAGGCGTTCGAACCCGCCGCCCGCGCCGGTTCTGACATCGGCGAAGAGGCCGGTGGGATCAGCATGGAAATGCAGGAAGGCCTTCGACCTCAGGTAGAAGACGCCGCGCGACTTTTCCTTGAGCGCGGCAAATCCGCGCAGGCGCGCGATAAGCGGCTCCGCGCGATCGAGATCCTCACCCCTGGCGTGCCTCACGGCCGTTCCCCGAAGACCTTCATCCCCGCCTCCTCGGCCAGGGCCAGCATGGCGGTATCGCCGTCGCTGTCGCCGTAGGCGGCGTCGAGGCTGATCTCGTCGCCGAAGACTTCCCGCAGCCGCGCGACCTTTTCCGGCCCGCGGCAATTGGGGCCGTCCAGTTCGCCGCTGGCGAGATCCGAGGCGGTATAGACGAGGCGGGTGCCGATCAGGGCCTCGGCCCCCAGGCCGCGGGCGAAGGGAGCGACGACGATCTCCGGCGAGGCTGTCACGATGACCAGCCGGGCGTTCTGATTTTGCCACATCTTCCAGGATCTTATGGCGTCGGGCCGGAGCAGCCGGCGAGCATGGCTGGCGGCGAAGCGCTCGGCCCGGCGAGCCAGATCCTGGCGCGATTCCCCGGTCAGGAACTCGCGGACCAGGGCGGCTTTCAGCCGTCCGCGATCGCGATGGAAGAGGAAGGCGACAGCCGCCGGGGCCAGGCGCAGCATGCCAATTCCATAGCGGGCGGGCGTGAATCGCCAGGCCAGAAAGGCTACGAAACTGTCGCGACAGGTGAGGGTGCCATCGAAATCGAAGGCGACCAGCGGCCGGTAGAGCCGCGACTGCAAAGATGCGACCAACGGATCCCTCTCGTCGGCGACGGGGCCATCCAAACGCCGGTCAAGAGCCTCAGAATGCGCTCGCCGTTACCCGATGGTAACCATCCCGGGCTTGTGATCCGCGTTCGGATCGGGGAATGTCAAGCCCGACACATCCCGCAGCGGGGCTTGCGCGAAAGCGAGCGCGCGCCATGTGGGGTTAGTCAGCGCCCGGTCCTTGAGCCGGCCGGCGCTCGGTAGAGTGAAAGGCGACGATGACCAAGGCCGCCAGCGGCGACAGCAAGAGCACCCTGTATTGCTCTTTCTGCGGCAAGAGTCAGCATGAGGTCCGCAAGCTTATTGCCGGGCCGACCGTGTTCATCTGCGATGAATGCGTCGAACTCTGCATGGATATCATCCGAGAAGAGACGAAGATCACCTTCGTCAAATCAAAGGATGGCGTGCCCACGCCGCGCGAAATTCGGGAAGTGCTCAACGATTACGTGATTGGCCAGGAACACGCCAAGAAGGTGCTGTCGGTGGCTGTGCACAACCACTACAAGCGCCTCAACCACGCCCAGAAGAACAACGACGTCGAACTGGCCAAATCCAACATCCTGCTCGTGGGTCCCACGGGGGTGGGCAAGACCCTGCTGGCCCAGACGCTGGCCCGAATCATCGACGTCCCCTTCACCATGGCTGATGCCACCACCCTCACCGAGGCGGGTTATGTCGGCGAGGATGTCGAGAACATCATCCTTAAGCTGCTCCAGGCCGCCGACTACAATGTCGAGCGGGCTCAGCGCGGCATCGTCTACATCGACGAGGTCGACAAGATCAGCCGCAAGTCGGACAACCCCTCGATCACCCGCGATGTCTCGGGCGAGGGCGTGCAGCAGGCCCTGCTGAAGATCATGGAGGGCACGGTGGCCTCGGTGCCGCCGCAGGGCGGCCGCAAGCACCCGCAGCAGGAATTCCTGCAGGTCGACACCACCAACATGCTGTTCATCTGCGGCGGCGCCTTCGCGGGCCTGGAGAAGATCATCTCCAGCCGCGGCAAGGGCACCTCGATCGGCTTCTCGGCCAAGGTGGCCGACCCGGACGACCGGCGCACCGGCGAGATACTGCGCCAGGTCGAGCCCGACGACCTGCAGCGCTTCGGCCTGATCCCCGAGTTCATCGGCCGCCTGCCGGTGATCGCCACCCTGGACGATCTCGACGAGAAGGCCCTGGTGAAGATCCTCACCGAGCCGAAGAACGCCTTCGTCAAGCAGTACCAGCGGCTGTTCGAAATGGAGAACGTCGGCCTGACCTTCAGCGACGATGCCCTGAAGGCGATCGCCCGCAAGGCCATCGCCCGCAAGAC
>DASXIE010000126.1:0-4610 GCA_036498165.1 Caulobacteraceae bacterium | reverse complement strand
GCGCTGATCGCGCAGGGCGGCGCGGTCCTCGAGGTCATCGACACCGGCCAGCCGTGCTTCGCCTGCATGCTGGGCGGCGAAGACGGGCGCACCCTCTTCATGCTGACCGCCAAGAACTCCAACGCCGGCGAGGCGGCCGCCGCCCCCACCGGCCAGCTGCTGATCGCCACGGTCGCCTCGCCGCGCGCCGGATGGCCGTGAAAGCCGCTCAGCGGGCCGCGATCGCGGCGGCCAGGCTCGCCCGGTCGTAGTAGGAGCGCGGTTGGTCGGCGATCAGGCGCGGCTCCCAGTCCCGCGACCGCGCCAGCCACGCTTCCAGGGCCAGGGGCGCGGCCGGATCGGCGCGGCGGATGTCGGCGATGGCGGCGGCGAGATCGAGGTCGGCCGACCTCAGCGTCGTCTCGTCGGCGGTGAGCGCCGGAGCCCGGTAGCGCTCGGCCACGGCCCCAAGCATCGAGCGGGCCGCTCCGACAATCACCACCGCCGTGGCCCCATCGTGGCGGGCCAGGGCGGCCAGGGAGGCGCGCACGGCCCGGCGGGCGTCGGCGAGATCGGCGGCGGCGCTCACCGCCTCGGTCGCCGCCGCCGGGCAGGCGGCCGGCGAGAGGGCGCGGACATAGGCCGCCAGGCCCTTCAGCACTGCCGGCGGCGGCTCGGGCCCGTCGAATTCCTGAGTGACCAGGCCATGGATGAACCGCTCGAGGTCCGGCCCGCCTTCCGCCTGCGAAATCTTCAGCGCCGCCTTGGGGCCGGAGAGATCGGGGATGGGCTTGGGATTATCGATGCCGTCGCCGCGGTGGGTGCTGAACAGGGAGGTGGTGACGTCCGCCGTCCCGGGGGCGCCGGAAAGGCCGGGGAAGTCGAAGTCCCGATTGGTCCGCCCGCCGCGATGGCAGGTCTCGCAATCGATCCCGGCCCGCGCCGCCTGGCCGCCGAGGATGAGCGGGGTGCGGAAGGCCGCCCGCCCGATCTCGACCCGGTAGGCCGTGTCCGGATCAGTTGGAACGGCCAGGCATTCGGCCGGCCGCTGGGTGAGGATCCGCGCCCCTGGCGCGCCCGGCGCCAGCCACCGCAGGGCGCGAAGCGGGGGACTGGCCGCCAGGCCGCCGGCCAGGGCGGCGGCGGCGAGGATCAGGAGGCCGGATCGCCGCCGTGGTCGATCCAACGCCGCAGGTCCTCCGCCTCGACGCAGCCGAAGGCGCACTGGGTTTCGAGCCTGGCCAGCATTATCCGCGCCCCGGCCATGTCGCCGCGGATCACTTTCAGCTCACCATAGTATTCGGTCGCCCCGCGATGGGTCGGGGCCTCGGCCAGGGCCGCCTTGTAATAGCTCTCGGCGCGGTCCAGCCGGCCGAGCTTGCGCCAAACATAGCCCTTGTAGGTGAGAACGTCAGGGTGCGGACCAAAGGCCTGCTCGGCCTTGTCCAACGCCGCCAGGGCCTCGGCGAAGCGGCGCTCGTTGATTAGGCTCACGGCCCGCGTATAGGCTAGGTCGCCGCTGTCGATGGAGGCCAGCTTGATCCCGTCCGGCAGGGGTTTCGTCGAGGCGCTGGGGGCCACGACGCCGAGCGCCTGCTCCACCGCCGCCACGGCCGCCTTGAGGTCGGCGGCGTCGGGGCAGGTGTCGTTGCAGCTCGCTGCCCGCGCCTTCAGGGCGGTGAGTTGGGCGCCGGCCTTGTCGTTCTCCTTGAGCTTGGCCTGGGTGACCGCCAACTCGCGCATCGGGCCGACCTGCGCGGCGTCGAGTTTCACCGAATGGCCGAGGGCCTTTTCGGCCCCCTTGAGATCGCCGTCCGACGAGCGGGCCATGCCCAGCATGTACCAGCTGTTGGCGCTTTTCGGCTGGCTGTCGGTGACGTTCTCGAAATGGCTGGCAGCCGACCTGTATTTGCCGGCCTGGTAGTCGGCCATGCCCTGCTGGTATTCCTGGACCGGATCATAACGCGGGGCCGAGAAGCTCGGCATTCCGCCGCTGCCCATGCCGCCGCCTCCGGACGCCATCGCCGCTGGCGCCATCGCCGCCGCCGCCAGCAGCGCCAGCACAGGTTCCAGGCGTACCGCCCCCATGATCCGCTCCTCCCTTGTTCTTCGCGCCACTATGAACCCTTCGCGCGACCGTGCAACCAGCGCCGAGTAGATGCCCGGGGGCCGCTGAACGGTTCAAAAGATCCACCCCGCCGCCCCGCTTGCGCGGCCACGGCGCCCGGCGTATTAGCGCACCCCTTCAAACTGATCCTCGGTAGCTCAGTTGGTAGAGCAGCCGGCTGTTAACCGGCGGGTCGCAGGTTCGAGTCCTGCCCGGGGAGCCATTCTTCTTAGATCCCTTCGATCGTCGCCCTTGAACCGGTCCGTCGACTTCGCCAGGATAGCCCATCCGGGCCGTGCGGGCGCCCGGTCAGACGGCTTCCGTCCAAGACCTGCTCCATCCCTCGCGCATGCCGCGAGCCTGGAGTGCCCGAATGGACGCACCTATCCGAGCCGATCCTGATCCAACCATCGCCATCGTCTGGCGCGGCGAGCCTGGGCCTCTCCCTCCCCGCCTCGAGCCCATCGCCGCGGCGCTTGAAGCGCTGGGCGCCTCGGCGGCGCCGGTCGCCTTCGCCGAGGAAACCGCCGAGGCGGTGCGCGAGCAGCTGCTGGCTTGCCATGGCGCCCTGGTGTGGGTCGATCCGCTGACCGACGGCCTCGACCGCGCGCGCCTGGACGCCGTTCTGCGCCACGTCGCCTCGCGGGGCGTGTGGGTGAGCGCCCATCCGGACGTCATCGTGAAGATGGGGGTCAAGGAGGTCCTCGTCCGGACCCGGGACTTGGGCTGGGGGGCGGACACCCATGCCTATGCCGGGGCGGAAGACTTTCGCCGCGAGTTTCCGGTCCGGCTCGCGACCGATGGCGTCAGGGTGCTCAAGCAGAACCGCGGCAATGGCGCCCAGGGCGTGTGGAAGGTCGAACTCTCCGGCAAGGGCGCGGCCGTCTCGCCGGACACGCCCGTCACCGTCCTGGAAGCGCGCAGCGATATGGCGGAATCGGGCCTGCCGCTCGGCGACTTCATGGCCCGTTGCGAGACCTACTTCGCCGGATCGGGCCGGCTGATCGACCAGGCCTTCCAGCCCCGCGTCGGCGAGGGAATGATCCGCTGCTACATGGGCCAGGATCGGGTGCTCGGCTTCTCCCGCCAAGCCCCGCGCGCCCAGGGCCGCGAGGACCTGCCGATCTTTGGCATGGCCCGCGACAAGACTTTCTATCCAAAGAGCGAGCCGAGCCTGCGGGCCTTGCGGCGGAGCATGGATGACGAGTGGACCCCGGGCCTCCAGTCGCTGCTCGATATCGCTCGTGAGGATCTTCCGGTGCTGTGGGACGCCGATTTCCTGCTCGGGCCCAGGAATTCGGGGGGCGCCGACACCTATGTCCTTTGCGAGATCAACGTGAGCTGCGTCACGCCCTACCCGGTCGACGAGGCGCCCGCCATCGCCCGCGCCGCCGTCGAGCACGCGACAGGGAGCCGGCGGACTTCCTGACGGCTCAGCCGCCGCCTCTCGCCAGCTGCGCCATCTGGGCGAACAGCACCGCCGCGTCGTTGGGGGTCTGCTCGCCGGAGAACTCCTTGTAGAGGGTGGCCACGTTGACGACGATCCGCTCGCCGTCGCCCCAGCTGTCGTAGTCGCTCATGTCGATCTCGCGGGCCGCCTCGAAGGCGGTCAGGCCGGCGTCGAACCGCTGCTTCGCCTCGTCGCGCACATAGACGAGGTAGTCGCGCACCGCGGCCACGCCGCGCTTGTCGGTGATCGGGCCGTGGCCGGGGACCACCGTTTCCACGTCCATGGCCAGGATCGTCTCGCAGGCGGCGATCCAGTTGCCCACCGGGCCCTCCCACATCACCGGATGGCCCTCGATGAAGAGGATGTCGCCGGTGAAGACCAGCCTGTCGTCCGACACGTGGACTAGGGCGTCGCCGGGTGTGTGCGCGGGGCCGACATGGAGGATGCGCACGCTCTTGTTCCCCACCTGGCGGGTGATCTCGTGCTCGAAGGTGGTGGTCGGCAGGGTCTGGGTGACCCCGGCGAAGTCGAAGGCCCCGAAGATGCGCGTCAGATAGGCCCCGGATTCGCCGAGGTTCGGAGCGGCCGCCAGCATCGCGGCCAGGCGCTGCGGACCCTCGTGGGCCATGGCTTCGGCGGCCAGGGTGTGGGCGATGATCTCGGCCCCTTCGCAGCACTCGTTGCCGAAGCAGTGGTCGCCGTTGTGGTGGGTGTTGACAAGAGTCCCGATCCGCGCCGCCGCCTTGGGCTCGGCGCGCTGCATGGCGGCCAGCATCTCGCGGGTGAGCGGAACGTCGAAGAGGGTGTCGACCAGCAGGGATTGATCCCCGTCGACGATCAGGCCGGCGTTGGACCACCCCCAGCCGCCGTCCGGCTGCAGCCAGGCGTAGCCGCCGTTCCCCAGATCGTGCAGCCCCTTGGCGTACTGGAAGCGGCTGAGCCCGAGCGACATGGCGTTCCCCTTGGTCGTTGGGCTACTCTAACGGCGAAGCGGAGGCGCGCCATGAGCGATGTGACCATCTTCCACAATCCCGCCTGCGGAACCTCGCGCAACGCCCTGGCGGCCATCCGCGC
>DASXIE010000125.1:0-2145 GCA_036498165.1 Caulobacteraceae bacterium | reverse complement strand
TCATCGCCACGATGGGCGTGAGCGGAACGTGCGCGGCGATCCTCTCCCGCGCCGCGGCGATATCGGCGAGGGTGATAAGCCTCATCTCGCTCACGCCGCTGTCCAGCCGCCGTCGATGGAGAGGTTGGCTCCGGTGATCTGCCGGGCCGCGTCGGAGCACAGGAAGACCGCCAGGGCGGCCACTTCCTCGACGGCGACGAAGGCCTTGGTCGGCTGGGCGGCCAGCAGCACCTTGTCGATGACCTCTTCACGGGAGAGGGCTCGGGCGGCCATGGTGGCGGGGATCTGGGCCTCCACCAGCGGGGTCCACACATAGCCCGGGCTGATGCAGTTGGCCGTCACCCCGTGGGCCGCGAGTTCGAGCGCCACGGTCTTGGTGAGGCCGTCGAGGCCGTGCTTGGCGGCGACGTAGGCCGACTTGAACGGCGAGGCGACCTTGGAGTGGGCCGAGGCGGTGGAGATGATCCGCCCCCAGCCGCGCGCCTTCATCCCCGGCGTGGCGGCGCGGATGGCGTGGAAGGCGGCCGAGAGGTTGATGGCGATGATCTGGTCCCACTTCTCGGGCGGGAAATCCTCCACCGGCGCGACGAATTGCACGCCGGCGTTGTTGATGAGGATATCGACCGCTCCGAAGGCTTCCCCGGCCGCCGCGATCATCGCCGCGATCTCGGCCGGTTGGGTCATGTCGGCGGGCGAATGAAGAGCCTTGACGGCGAAGTCCGTCTCGATGGCGGCGCGGGCGGCTTCGATGTCCTCGGGCTTGCCGAAGCCGCCCAGCATGACGTTGGCCCCCTCGGCGGCCAGGGCCCGGGCGATCGCCAGACCGATGCCGCTGGTGGACCCGGTGATAACGGCGGAACGCGTGCGAAGGCTCATCGCCCCCGCTTAGGCGAGGGTGCGGCTCAAATCCATAGTTCTCTCCCCCCTCCGGGGGGAGTACCGGCGAAGCCGGGGAGGAGGGTCGCGGGGAAACGCGTCGGCGCTCTTGCACCGCACGCCCCCCTCCCGCCCTTCGGGCGTACTCCCCCGGAGGGGGAGAGAGTCTACTCAGCCGAACTTGTGGTGAAGGTATTCGGCGGCGCGGAACATGGCGTCGGGGCCGCTGAACAGGGTCTGGCAGGCGGCGTTGGCGTGTTCCTCGTCGGTCTCTTCCACGGCCCATACTTCCGGGGCTCCGGGGAACCTGACCAACTCGACGAAGGGCTCGTGGTGGCCGCTGCTGTCGCTCATTACGCTTGACCTCTTGTCGGCTCCCCAGTCCGCCAACGCCCCGGCGCCTCACCGGTTCCGCCGCGCGCTGAGGGCGCGGACGAGGTTCTCGTTGAAACGGGCGAAGGCCGGGTTGGCGAAACCGGGCTTGCCGAGCCCCCAGGCCCAGCGCACCGTGCCGGCGTTGAACACCTGGGCCCCGGCCGGGGAAACGAAGTAGGTGGCCTCCGCGAGGCCGGGGTGGCCCTCGTCGTCGATCGCGTGGCCGTGGAACAGGACCTTGATGGCGATCGGATCGATGGCGGCGACGCGCGAGCGGGCCTTGTCCCACAGCCGCTTGCCGTCGCCCTCGGGATCGCGGTTGTCCCACTCGTAGCCGACCACATCGGCGGCCACGTCGCCGACCTTCCAGCCGGTCCCGGCGAAGAACGGCAGGTCGGTTCGGGCGACGTGATAGGCCGGGCGCTGGGCCGAGGCCGGCTCGAACCAGTTCTGATAGGCGCCGCCCATCAGCATGGTCTCGGGCCGGCGCGCCTCGTCGCGGAAGTTGCTGGTGACCAGCAGGGTGGGATCGAGCTTGCCGGCCCGCAGCGCGATCGGGTCGGCGGCGTCCTTGTAGCAGACGATCTGGCGGCCCAGCTGGACGGCCCCGGGGGCGGCGTTCACGTCGGCGTAGCGCACCTGGCAATAGGCCGCGTCGGCCCCGAAGAAACAGGTGTTGGAGCCCCGATCGAAGATACGCGCGTGGAAGGCGTCGAACTCCTCGCCGCTCCAGTACTCGTCGTGGGCGCTCGTGATCACCAGGGGATAGGGGTCCATGAAGCCCGGCGTGGCGTGGATGTCGAAATTGCTCGCATAGTCGACCCCGCCGAGGCCCGCGAGGCCCTCCAGCCATTGGACGAGGAAGACGTCGTACTCGAAGAGGTCCGGCGGCGC
>DASXIE010000124.1:0-14935 GCA_036498165.1 Caulobacteraceae bacterium | reverse complement strand
CGACATGGGCGGCGTGGGCTACTACCCGGAATCGGAGTTCGTTCACGTTGACGTCGGCCGAGTGCGCCGCTGGGGCGGTACGTAACTAAAGCGCCCTCTTGCGCGGCGCTTAGGCTTTCGTCAGCTTCAGGGGACCGTCACCGGAGCCCCGCCATGGACCGCCGCCAATTCTCCCTCGCCGCCAGCGTTCTGGCCTTCGCGCCACTGACGGCCGCCGCCGCGGCGCCGCCACTGGCCAGGTTCGTCGACGGCCCACGGCGCACGCCCGACAACAAGATCCGCGATCCCTTTCGCCATCCGGACGCGACCCTCGCCTTCTGGGGCCTCGCGCCAGGCATGACGGTGGTCGAGATCGAGCCCTCCGGTGGCTACTGGACCGAGATCCTCGCCCCCTATCTGGCGGCCAGCGGCGGGAAATATGTCGCCGCCGTCAGCGGCGAGCCCTCCGCGTTCATCGCCCGCTACGCCGACCGCCCCTTGTGGGGCGACATCGGGGTCGTCCCGCTGGGATCCGGCCCCCTGGTCTCCCCAGGGACCGCCGACATGGTCCTCACGGCGCGCAACTTCCACGACTGGATGTGGCGTCCCGGTCTGGTGGCGAAATACCTCGCCGATTTCCACGCCGCCCTCAAGCCGGCCGCCATCCTGGCCGTCGAGGAGCATCGCGCCGATCCTCGCCCGCAGATTGACGACGCCCACGACGGCTACGTCTCGACCGCATTCCTCACCCATGCGGTGGACGAGGCCGGCTTCCGCCTCGAGGCCAGCTCGGAGATCAACGCCAACCCTAGGGACACCAAGGACTATCCGTTCGGTGTGTGGACCCTGCCGCCGACCCGCCGGAAAAGCTCGCGCACCGTCCCTACCCCCGGCGGCTTTGATCCGGCCCGGTACGAAGCGATCGGCGAGAGCGACCGGATGACGCTCCGCTTTCGACGGACCTGAGCTTTCAGACGGCCGCCGACGGAACTTCGCGCGCCATGGCCGCGTTTGACGAAAGAACGTGGCCAATCGACTCGCGCCGCGTTTCGGTCAGCAAGAGGAGTCCAAGTCATGCTCGGTTGGGCAATCGTCTTTGCTATTCTTGCGCTGGTGGCTGGGGCTCTCGGATTCTTCGCTCTTGCCGGACTTGCAGCCTCCATCGCCAAGATATTGCTTGTCGTATTCGTCGTTCTACTTATCATCAGTTTCGCGATGCGAGCGGGGCGCGGCGGCGACGTCGTCTAGCGAATTCGCCCGTCCCTCAATCTCGAGAGACGGGCGGGCCTTTAGCCATTCAGGCCACTCCCTCTCCACCCGTCACCCCATAGACCTCCCCCGTGATGAAGCTCGCTTCCTGCGAGGCCAGCAGCACATAGACGGGCGCGATTTCCACAGGCTGCCCGGGCCGGCGCATGGGCGAAGACTCGCCGAAGTGGCGGACCTTCTCCTCAGTTTGTCCGCCGCTTGGCTGCAAGGCGGTCCAGAATGGCCCGGGGGCCACCGCATTGACCCGGATCCCCTTGTCGACGAGCTGTTTCGAAAGGGCCTTGGTGAAGGCGACGATGCCGGCCTTGGTGGTGGCGTAATCGAGGAGGGAGGCGGAGGGATCGAAGGCCTGGACCGATGCGGTGTTGATGATCGCCGCCCCCGGTTTCAGATGCGGTATCGCCGCCTGGGTGATCCAGAACAGGGCGTAGAGGTTGGTTTTCATGGTTTCGTCGAACTGCTCGGTGGTGATCTCGCCGGCGGTCCGCTGGGTCACCTGCTTGCCGGCGTTGTTGACCAGGATGTCGAGTCCTCCCAACTGCCGGGCCGCCGCTTCGACGAGCGTCTTGCAGAAGGCCTCGTCCTTGATGTCGCCGGCGATGGCCGCGACCGTGCGGCCCTCCGCTTCGATGAGCGCTCGTACCTCGTCGGCGTCCGGTTGCTCGCTGGGCAGGAAGGCGAAAGCGACGTCGGCCCCCTCGCGGGCGAAGGCGATCGCGACCGCCCGGCCGATGCCGGAATCGCCGCCGGTGATCAGGGCCTTGCGGCCCTCGAGCTTGCCCGAACCGCCATAGCTGATCTCGCCGTGGTCGGGCCTCGGCTCCATCTTCGCGGCCAGACCGGGCGCCGGCTGCGGCTGGGCCGGGAACGGCGGCTTGGGATATTGGGTGAGGGGGTCCTGCATGCGCAGGCGATCGGCGACGTCGGTCATCGTGAGGCCTCCTGACGGAAAAGGGTTTCGAAGAAACGATCGAGCCGGCCAGATGGCTGCGCCGACGCGCGGTCAGGGGGCGAATCGTCACCAATCTGTGCTAGAGGCGAAGCGGCGCCTTGGTCGAGGGTATGAGTGAATGAGTGGTGAGCGTTCGAAGGGTGCGGCGCATCGGCCCTCCGCCAGGAAGAAGCCCGCCGTCGCCGCCCCCATCACGCGGGGCCAGTTGTTCGCCGTTACCCTTTCGCGCGGACCGGCCTGGAACCCGGACGCGCCCCTGGAGGGGCAGGCCGACTGGGACGCACACGCCGCACTGATGGACGCCCTGGAAGCCGAGGGTTTCGTCGCCATCGGTGGCCCGCTCGACGATACCCCTTATGTGCTCCTCATCATCCGGGCCGCGGATCCGGTGGCGGTCCGCGCCCGCCTCGACGCCGATCCCTGGCACGCCAATCGCCTGCTCGAGATCAGCCGCATCGCCCCCTGGACCCTGAGGCTCGGCGTCGGCAAGGTGTAATCCAACGCCCCGGCGACCATCGATCCGGACCATCGGATCCGCGACAAGGGTCGCCGGAACAAGCCGTTCTCGCCGGCCGTTCCCTGAAGCGAAGGGGGCCGGCGGCCCAAGGCTTCGTTCAGAAACGGTTCAGCCTCGCGCCGCTAGCCTCCCAAGGTCAGTTCGTTGAGAAAAGGACTTCCCCATGAGCACCAGGCGTCGCGCGAGCTACGTCCTCGCCTCGATCTCCGCCGCGGCCCTTCTCGCCCCCGCCGTTTCGGCGTCGGCCCAGAGCTACGACCAGAACCAGCCGCCGCCTCCGGGCTACGACCAGAACGAGCCGCCACCTCCGGGCTACGACCAGAACCAGGCGCCGCCTCCGGGCTACGACCAGGGCCCGCCCTCCGGGTACGATCAGAACCAGCCGCCGCCTTCGGGCTACGACAATGGCCCCCCGCCGCCGAACGGCCAATACGCCCCGCCGGCCGGGCAATACGCCCCACCGCCTCCCGAAGGGGCCTATGACGATCGCACCCAGGCCTATGACCGCGACTATGCGTCGCGCTACTCGGCCTGGGCGGCCCAGTACTGCATCGACCGGCGCAACAACAACACCGCCGCCGGGGCCATCATCGGCGGGGTGCTGGGTGCGGTGATCGGCGGCAATGTCGCCGGTCGCGGCGAGCACTTTGGCGGGGCGGTGGTCGGCGGCGCCCTGGGGGCCACGGCCGGGGCCGCGATCGGGTCCAGCGCCAGCGACACCCGCGGCTGCCCGCCCGGCTACTACATCCGCGCCGGGGCCCCGGCCTTCTACTACACGGGCCCCTACGTCGGCGTCGCCCCGCTCTACGCGCCCGGCTGGTACAATCCGTGGTTCTGGGACGGCGGGCACTACATCTACCGGCCCTACCGCTCGTGGTACTGGCGCCATCCCGGCTACTGGCGTGGCCGCACCTATCGCCGCCGCTACTAGACCGCCCGGACGTCTGATTGGGCCTCCCTCGCCTTAGGGTGGGGGAGGCCTTTGTCTTTCCGAGCCCCTCGCACGTCGGCACGCGGAGACGCCAACGGGTGATATAGACCGCCCATGCGCCGCGTCATGGTGATTCACCCCAGCTTCCGCGCCCCGGCTGTGGAGAGGATCGAGGCGGAGGCCTGGCGGCCGGCGCCCCGGCGCCTGGCGCTCCGTTTCGTCCTCATCGGCGACATCGATGCGCTGTTCGTCCCCGCTGCCGCGGCGCCCGCCAGGGTCGATGGCCTGTGGCGGCGGACATGCTTCGAGGCCTTCGTCGCGACCGGGCCGGGGGAGGGGTATTTCGAATTCAACGTCTCGCCGTCTGGGCAGTGGTCGGCCTACGCCTTCAGCGCCTATCGCGCTGGAATGACGCCGGCTGAGATCGGGGAGCCACCCCACACCGAGGTCGTGGCGGCGCCGGGGCGGCTCGAAGCGCGCGTCAGCCTCGATCTGGCCTGGCTCGTCCCGCCCGACGCGCCCTGGCGCCTGGGCCTCAGCGCTGTCATCGAAGCGGCCGACGGCGCCCTCTCCTACTGGGCCCTGGCCCACCCGCCCGGACGTCCGGACTTCCACCACAGCGCCGGCTTCGCCCTCGACCTTCCGCTTACGGAGCATCCATGCAATTCGGCATCGACCGCCTGATCGACGAGCCTGACCTGCGTCGCCCGCTCGCCGGCCGCCGCGTCGCCCTCGTGGCCCACCCGGCCTCGGTGACCGCTGATCTCACCCACAGTCTCGACGCCCTCGCCGCCTTGCCGGACATCCGCCTCACCGCCGCCTTCGGTCCCCAGCACGGCCTGCGTGGCGACAAGCAGGACAACATGATCGAGAGCGAGGATTTCACCGACCCTGTCCATGGGGTGAGGGTGTTCAGTCTCTATGGGAGCGAGCGGCGACCGAGCGAGGCGGCCATGGAGACCTTCGATACGGTCCTTATCGACCTGCAGGATCTCGGCTGTCGGATATACACCTACGTCGCCACCCTGAGGTACATGCTGGAAGCCGCGGCCAGCCATGGCAAGGCCGTCATGGTGCTCGATCGGCCCAATCCCATCGGCCGTCCGGTCGAGGGGCTCAGGCTGAAGGACGGGTGGGAAAGCTTCGTCGGGGCCGGGCCCCTGCCCATGCGCCACGGCCTCACCCTCGGCGAGCTGGGCGCGTGGTTCATCAACACCCTCGGCCTCGATGTCGACTACCAGGTCATCGCCCTCGAGGGCTGGGCGCCCGACCGGGGGCCCGGATACGGCTGGCCGCTCGGCGAGAGGGCGTGGGTCAACCCCAGCCCCAATGCGCCCAATCTCTCCATGGCCCGCGCCTTCGCCGGCACGGTGATGGTCGAGGGCGCCACGCTCTCCGAGGGTCGCGGCACGACGCGGCCGCTGGAAGGCTTCGGCGCCCCCGACATCGAAGCCCGCAAGGTGATCGCCGAAATGACCGCCCTGGCTCCGCAATGGCTGGCTGGCGCCCGCTTGCGCGAGACCTGGTTCGAGCCGACCTTCCACAAGCACATGGGCCAGCTGTGCAACGGGGTGCAGGTCGTCACCGACGACCCCGCCTACGATCCCGCCGTCTTCCGCCCGTGGCGGCTGCAGGTGGCGGGCTTCAAGGCCATCCGCCGCCTCATGCCCGACTATCCCCTGTGGCGGGATTTCCCCTACGAGTACGAGTTCGGCAAGCTCGCCATCGACGTCATCAACGGCGGCCCGGCCTTGCGCGAATGGGTCGATGATCCCGCGGCGACCCCGGACGACCTCGACGCCCTGGCCCAGCCTGACGAGGAAGCCTGGCTGGCCGAACGCGCCCCGTTCCTGCTCTATTGAGAACGGCGAGGCTTTCGATGGCCCAGAGCCCGCCGCTCGCGCCGCTTCTCGCCGCCCTCGTCCTCGCCGTCGCGCCGGCGGCGCGCGCTGCCGATCTCGCCGCCGCCGCCGCCCCGGGCGTCACCTGGTTCGACCTGATGAAGCAGGTGATCCCCGATCTCGCCTGGGCCAAGGACGGCGCCGCCGTCGGCCACCGCATCGTCCCCTTCAGCCACATCGACGGCAAGGACGCCGTCGCCGAGCCGCAGGAGAGCTTTTCGTTCTCCTCGGTCGATGTCCTCGCGATCCCGGGCGATCCTTCGCGCGTGATCGCCCTGGCCGATCTTGGCCCTTCCGAGGGCAATGTCGCCGACGCCAACCTGCTCGTGCTCTTCGCCCTTGGCCGAAGGCCGCGTGTGCTCGACGTCGTCGAGGTGGGCGTCGACCGCTTCGTCGGCTTCCGCGAAGGGCCGACCCTCATGCTGGCCCCCCACTCGCCGCTCATCCTCATCGTCAGCGAGCACGTCAATTCCGACGAGAGCTTTGATTCCACCGCCCTGATCTTCATCCGCCACGACCGCTTCGCCGGCATCGACAGCATCTTCTCCTACGGGATGCGGACTTGCGCCGCCCTGCACACCCAGACCCCCACATTCACGACCCTGAACGACCCGGGGCCGTATCGGGCCATCCGCGTGCGGGTCGTCGACAAGGTCAAGCTCAGCGGGGAGGATTGCGGCGATGACAAGCCGCCGAAGGCGAGCTTGCGGATATTCCAGGGCATGTACCGCTGGAACCCCCGCGCCAGCGCCTTCGTCACCGGGTCGCGGTCGTTACGTCGTCTCGCCGAAGAGGACGCGAAGATATTCTAGCGCTCGTCAGCCCAGGCGGCGGACAGCCCATCCATAGCCGGCCTTGTGGGAGGAAAATCGCCAGGAAAATACCAGAAGAACGGAAGCGACGAGGGGCTCGCGATCGGTCAATTGGCCGGCCTGCCAAATCACGCTCAACCAAGAGGCGACAATGTTCGACCACGAAAGGTTCTCAAAATCGATCGGCGCCGTCGCGCTGGCGACGTGTTCCATGCTCGCGGCGGTCCCCGCCTGGGCCGGCGCACATTTTCCGACGGGCGTCTATTCGGCCAAAGGCCTCGCCGCCACCGTGACGTTCGATGACAAGGGGCGGATCCGCGTCGAGAAGGCTGGGGTGCTGGAGGTTGAAGGCGACTACACGATCAAAGGCGGTGAAGTCCGGCTGACCGACAAACGCGGCCCATGGGCGTGCACGAAAGCGGGCGAAGAGACCGGCACGTACAACTGGAAATACGACAAGGGCGCGCTCGCCTTCACCAAGGTCGCCGACGCGTGCGCCGATCGCTCGGAAAGCCTGGCCAACCAGGCATGGACGAAGAAGTGATCGCGACTGGGCTCACCCTGCTGACGACCCAGCCGTAGCCGGCCTTGCGGGCGGTGGCGAGGAGGGCGGCGCGGTCGGCGGGGTTGGCGGACAGGCGCGCGGCCGCCAGGCGGGCTTCCAGCGACCAGCCGAGCCAGCGTCGCCGCGCCGCGTCGTCGGCCAGGCGGCGAAGGGTGGCGACCGCGCCGGCCCGGTCGCCGGCGAGGCCGCGGAGCTGGGCGAGATCGATGTCGGTCTGGATCACTTCCTGACGCTGGTTGGCGCGGCTGCGCAACTGGCGGGCGCGCGCCGTCAGCCTGTCGCGGTCGGCGGCGCGGCCGAGGGCGGCGTCGCACAGGGCCAGCAGGCTGGCGGTCGTCGCTTGGCCGGCCACCATGTCGGAATGGGCAAGCTCCCGATCGGCGGCCCCAATCAACGTGTAGGCAGCCGGCCAGTGGCCAAGGCCCATCTCGATCTGGCCGTTCGTCATGTCGACGTTCGCCAGGCTCATGACGTCGCCGTGGGCGGCCGCTTCGGCCCTCGCCCGCGCCAGGCCGGATCTGGCGGCGGCGACGTTGCCGAGATCGAGGGCGATCTGGGCGCACTCGAAGTCGACCGGGGCGCGGCCGGGGGCGTTGGGGGGGCCGGTGTAGGCCTTCTGGGCCTGGGCGCAGGTCCGCGCCGCCTCGCCGAGCGCGCCTCGCTCACGCAGATCATCGCTCAGCGAGAAGAGGGCGAAGCCCAGGTGGCCCCGGGCCTCGGCGGCTTCGTCCAGCGCGATGGCGCGGTGGAAGTTGTCGATGGCCTCGTCGCTGGCCGCCTCGTCGCTCTGCTGGACGGCGAGCGCCGCCAGGGCCCAGGCCTGGCCGCCGATGTCCTCGGTCTGCCGGCGGATGTCGAGAACGTGGCGCACGGCGGTCTCGGCGCCGTCGCGGTCACCGGCCTGCCAGAGGAGGATCGCGAAGTCGCTGTAGATCGCCGCGGCGCCGGAGAGATCGCCGATCTGCTGATATTGCGCCAGCGCGCTCTGGTAGTCCTGTCGCGCCCGGGCCGGGTCGCTGTCGGCGAATAGATTGCCGAGGTTCTGGAGCGCCCAGGCTTCGCCGTGGGGATTGCCGACGGCGTGGAAATCGTCGCGGGCCTGGGCCAGCTCGGCCGCCGCGGCCTTCGGCTGGCCATCCGAGTGGGCGATGCCGAGCTGGATCTCGGCCTCGGCCGTCAGGGCCCTCAGATCGCGGGCGCGGGCCAGGGCCAGGGCCCGCGACGCGTGGGCGATGCGGCCGTTGGCATCGTCGCGGGCCGCGGCGATGCGGACGGCCGCCAGCTCGAGGCGTGGGTCGCCGCGATTCGAGCCGGCCACCGTGCGCAACCCGTCCACGGCGGCGCCTGCCTCCGTCGGCTTGCCGGCCGAGAGCAGGACATCGACGAGGCGCAGGCGAGGTTCCGGATCGGCGGGCGTGAGGGCGATGAGTGAGCGCAGGTCGGCGGCAGCGCCTTTCCAGTCGTACTGCGCCTCGCGGCTGGCCTCCGAAATCCGCAGCCGCAGCAGGGGCGGCAGGCCGCCGGCGTGAGCGGCTGCCTGCTGGGCCGCGGCGAGGGCCCGGGCCCGATAGCCAAGCGACGCCCAAGCCTGCGAGAGATCCGCGTAGGCCGGGGCGTAGGCCGGGGCCTGGGCGACGGCCTCGAGGAACTCATCTCGAGCCCGCGCGCCGTCGTACTGATGCAGGGCCTCCAGGCCCTGGCCGATGTGGCGCATGACCTCGACGGTGGGGGGGCCGGCGGCGGCCGCCAGTTCGACGCCCGCGACGTGGCCGCCCAGGTCGCGACGAAGTTCTGCCCCGGCCCCGGTCGCCATGGCCGGCAGGTCGCTTACCGCGCCGGTGCGCGAGAGGGTGGCGACCGTCGCCCCGCTCCTGGCGTCCTGGACCGTGAAATCCATGCGCAGGGTAGCCGCGCCGGGGCCATCGGAGATCAGATAGCCGCCGGTGATCACATAGTCGGCGGCGAGCCGGCGGCGCAGCCGGGCCAGGGTCTCGCGGCCGAAGCCGCCAGCCACCGGCAGGGCGATGTCCTCCCGCGCCGGACGGACCAGCTCGTCGGGCAGCGCCCGCACCTTGCCGTCCAGGGCGATGTCGGTGGCCACCATCTCGGTCAGGGCCGGCCCCACCCAGGCGTCGGCGCCCTGTTGCGAGAGGTTGTTGAGACCGACCACGGCCACCGTGCCCGGCCTCGTCGCCGCCGCCGGCGGATCGCCCCTCAGGGCCGCGAAAGTGAGGCCGGCGACGGCGGCGGCCGCGATCAGGCCGACCGCGGCGAGCCATGCCGGTCGGCGCGTTGCCGGATTGACAGCGGCGGGGCGCGGCGCGGCGGTCTCGCCGCTCACCGGGGCGGCGAAGCGGTAGCCGTGCTTGGAGACGGTCTGAATCAGGCGTCCCTCGTCCTGATCGTCGCCCAAAGCCTTGCGCAGGTGCCAGATGTGCTTGGTGAGGTTGGACTCCATGACGATGCGCCCGGGCCACAAGGCCTCGAGGAGTTCGTCCTTGCTCACCGCATGGCCGGCGCGCTCGACCAGACAGACCAGCAGCTCGAAAGCCTTGGGGGTCAGCGCCACCGGCGCCCCCCCGCGCCACAGCCGCCGCTCACCCGGTTCGAGGGTGAAATCCCCGAAGCGATAGAGCGTCTCTTCCCGTGTCGTCATCAGGGGCTTCTTGGCGGCGGCAGGAATTTCGCCAGCAAAATATCAGATAACCGGAAGCGACAGCGGCGATTTCTTCCCTCCTGATGGCGCCGTCCAACGCCCCCCACGCAGAGCGCGGGAAACGCCCATGCTGCGCATGCCGCTCGCCGCTTCGGCCCTGATCGTCCTTTCAGCCTGCGGGAGGTCCGCCGCTCCGGGAGCAGCCGAAGCCGCTGTTCCCGCCCGCGGGGCTTGCGACAAGAGCCCCATCACCCAGGCCGACATGGCTCCGATCCTGCGTGAGGCGATCACTTCGGTGCGTCCCCTGGAGGGTGATCCCCAGTCGTGCGTCTTCACAACGGCCACCTTCACCTCGGTCACAGTGGCGATCCGTCCCGGCCTCGGCAAGGCGACGATTTCCGACTGGGCCGCCGGCCGCATGCCGCTGTCCGCGAGCCCGCTCGACGGCGTCGGCGATCGGGCGCTCTGGCAGCCGACCCTCCACGAGGTGATCGCCGAAAAGGCCGACCTGCTGTGCGACATCGGCGCCGCCGGGCCGCCCGAGGCCACTCGCGCCGCTACGCCCCAGCGCCTGGGCGCCCTGTGCAACAGGATCTTCGCGGTCGGAGGGCCGTCGTCATGACCTACAAGGTGATCTCCACCGCCTACCCGTCCGGCTACGACCTGAAGACGACATACGCCGGCCTGCTCATCCTCAGCACCGGATCCATCGGCGGGACGGGCCTGAAGCTCGCCGCCGCCGCCAACGTCGGCAACTACGGGGACATCTCGGCCGACTCCAAGGCGAGCAACGCCGACAACGGCGTCACCGTTCTGGCCGGGGCGACGATCAAGAACGGCTCTCCAACCACACACGCCTCGATCCAGGGCTACAGCGGCGTCTTCGCCCAGAACGCCCCGGTCAATGTGAAAAACTACGGCGGAATCGTGGGGCTGGGGCCCGGAGGCGACGGCGTCTTCACGGTCGATGGCGGCCAGGTCACCAACGGCGCGGCCGGCGACACCACCGCCAGGATCGTGGGCGCCTACTCCGGCGTCACGGCCGGCGCCCTGGCCACCGTCGTCAACTTTGGCGACATCCTGTCGTTCAGCCAGACCTACGCCAGCAACGGCGTCGACGGTGTGGATCTGGCGGCGGGCGGATCGGTGGTCAACGGCTCGGCGAGCGACACAGGCGCCCTTGTCTATGGCCGGAAGGTCGGCGTCGCGGCCGCGAAGCCGACCCAGATCCTGAACTATGGGACCCTCAACGGCGCGCAGGGCGTCTATCTGAGCGGCGGGGGAACCGTGACCAACGGTTCGACCGGCGACGCCTCGGCCTATATCTACGGCGCCGGAACCGCCGCCGGCTACGGCGTCCTTGCACGCTCCGTGTCGGCGACGATCGTCAATTTCGGCTCCATCAGGAGCACACACTCAGACGGCGTCGAACTGGACGCCGGCGGCGCGGTCTCCAATGGCGACGCGGACCACACGGGCGCCCTGATCAAGGGCGGGAACACCGGCGTCGTCGTGGTGGGGGCGGCGACGGTCTCAAACTTCGCCACCATTTGGGGCGTCTACAACGGCGGCGTCGTGGATCTCTCCGCGGCGACCGTGAACAACGGAACCGCCTCCGACACCTCGGCTGAAATCTACGGCAAGGTGAGCGGGGTCGTTCTGGGCGCGGGGACCGTCGACAACTTCGGAGACATCAAGGCCGTTATCGACGGTGTTTCGCTTGAGGGCGGGCTCCTCATCAACGGATCGGCCGGCGATGTGACCGCCCTGATCAACGGCAAAATCGCTGTCGGGATCTCCGGGGCTGCCGGCACGGTGCGCAACTACGCGACGATCACGGCGACCGGCCCGGGCAACTCCTTCGGAGCTGACATGGTGAAGGGCGGGGTCCTGACGAACGGATCGGCGAGCGACCTGGCGGCCTACATCGGCGGCGACACCGGCGTGTTCCTCGACGCCGCGACGACGGTGACCAACTTCGCCACGATCGCCTCCTTTCAGGGCTACGCCATCGAAGCCTTGGCGGCGGTGACGGTCGTGAACGGCTCCGCCACCGACCGGACGGCGAAGATCGTGGGGGTGCAGGGCGTTGCGCTGGGCGCCGGCGGAACCCTGAGGAACTTTGGAATCGTCCAAACTTCGGGCGCCCTGGCCGTACGCGTGGAACCGACCGCGGGCGCAGGCGGCGTCGTGGTGAACGGATCGGCGACGGATCTCACCGCCTTGATCGAAGGCGCCTACGCCGCTTACGCGACCAATTCGACCGTCACCAACTTCGCCACGATCATCTCGACATCCGCCCATGCCGGGCTCGAACTTTCCGGCGGTCGGCTGACCAACGGCTCGACCACCGTCACCTCGGCCCTGGTCAGCGGCGGCCTTGCCGGGGTGAGCGCGAAGCAAGGCGCCAGCATCGTCAATTTCGCCACCCTGGCCAGCGAGTCGGGGTCGGGGGCCCTGCTGGGCGACCACGCCGTGCTGGTCAACGGCGCGGCCGGCGCCGCCGGCGCCCTCGTTCAGGGCGAAACCGGCGTCTCGGTCACCGGGGTGTACGCCACACTCCAGAACTTCGGGGTCGTCTATGGGACGAACGGGGTGGCGGTCGACGTCACCGGGAGCGGCGACGTGCTCGAGGTCGAGGCCGGCTGCGCCTTCTACGGGGCGGTGATCGGCGGCGGCGGGACCCTGGTTCTCGATAGCGGGGCGGGGGCGATCTCCGCCTTCGCTCACGGGGGGGCGGTGGTTTCCGGAGCCATAACGCCGGCCGAGTTCAGCGATTTCGCCGCCTTCGACATCGCCGCGGCGGCGAAGTTCACCATGGCCGGCCCCGGAAACCTCTCCAACGGACGCAGTCTGGCGGTCAACGGTTCGCTCTCCCTGGGCGGCACGCTCACGAGCGCCGGCGCCGTGACCGTCACCAGGACCCTGGCGGGCGCCGGAACCCTGGCCCTCACGGGCGGGACCGCCGCCTTCGAGCCGGGCGCCGTCCTCACCCTCGCCAAGATCACTCAGAGCGGGGGAACCGCCAGCTTCACCGCCGCCGTGCTCACCGTGTCGCATCCCTGGGTCCAGACCGCCGGGACCCTTACCGTGGGGGCTGGAGACCGGGTGAACTTCACCGCCGCCGGCGATGCGTTCTCCGGCGTCGTCACCGGCGCGGGGACGGTCGAGTTCGCGGGCGGGACGGACGTCCTGACCAAGGCCACCCTGTCCGCCGCCTCGATGATCGTCAACGCCGCCGCGGTCACCCTCTCGGGAACGATCGATCTCACCACGACCCTGACGGTGGACACGGCCAGCCTGACCGTCGCCTCGACGGGGGCGACGCTCACGGGCGCCGGTACGGTCAGCCTGAAGTTGGCAACCAGCATCATCAAGGGCGCGACAACGAGCAGCTTGCTCACCAACACCGACAAGATCATCGGGACCGGCCAGCTCGGCGACGGGGCCCTGAGCCTGGTGAATACCGGGACCATCGACGGCAGTCTGACCACGGCGCTCACGATCAACACCGGAGCCAACACGGTCACCAACAGCGGCCTGATCGAGAACACCAACACCGGCGGCCTGACCATCACCGGGGCGGTCGCCAACACCGGCACGCTTCACGTGACCAAGGGAACCCTCTCGGTGGCCGGGGCCGTCAGCGGGGCGGGGACGGTGAAGATCGCCGGCGGGACGGCCGACTTCGGCTCGACCTTCACCGAAAACGTCGCCTTCACCTCGACGACGGGGGTGCTGGAACTCGCCAGGTCGGTGACCTACACCGGCCAGCTCACCGGCCTCTCCAAGTCCGGAACCTCATCGCTCGATCTGCTGGACATCGCCTTCACGAGCGGGACCACCAAGGCCACGTTCAGCGGCACGACGACATCGGGGACCCTCACCGTCACCGACGGTACCCACACCGCCCACATGACCCTCGAAGGGAATTACCTCGGCCACACCTTCACAGCTTCGTCCGACGGCCATGGCGGGACTAAGGTGGTCGACCCGACGCCGCCGCCGGCCGGCGGCGGACATGCGGCGCCCCTGATCGGGGCCATGGCGGGGTTCGCCGGCGCGCGCGGGACCACCCCGCGCGGCTTCACCCCCGAGGCGCCGGCGCGGCCCTGGCTCCTGGCCGCGCCGGCCCTGGCCTGATCGTCAGGCGACGCCGCTGGGGCCGTGGGTGGCGTAGTAGTTGCGCACCTCGTCGCTCCAGCCTTCGCCCATCAGGCGGTCCTGCTCATAGGACGGCGAGCCCTCGAGGTCGGACTTGTTGACCTCCACGATGAAGCCGTCCTTGGCGGTGTCGTAGTCGAGCTGGTTCCACGGCAGGGGATGGTACTTTTCGCCCATGCCCAGCACGCCGCCGAACGACAGGGCGGCGAACTCCACCTCACCCGAGGCCTTGTCGATGTAGAGTTCCTTGACGGTGCCGAGCTTCTCGCCGGCCATATCGTAGACCGCCTTGCCTTCGACCTTGCTGGCCGCGATCAGGGAGGAGTCGGTGGATTTGTGCATCGGATCGCTCATGGAGTGACCTTTCTCTCCGGGGTTGGGGATGGCCAAGTGAACCCGCCCCGCCGGCCCCCGTTCCTAAGGCCAAGCCACACGAGGCCGTGATCGGAAGCTGTCTCCCCCCTCTGGGGGGAGTACGGCCAGCGAGCCCTCTCCCGGCGGGAGAGGGAGGGGCCCGGCGACGCGCGCCAGCGCGGCGGTGGGAGGGTGAGGGATTACGAGGCCGGCCGGTTCGGCGCTTTCGGCTCCTGCAAGTGGCGCCGTAACCCCTCTCCTTCCCATGGCTCCGCCATGGGCCCCTTCCTCTCCCTATGGGAGAGGTTTTGACTGCCGGCGCCACGACCCAGCGTGAGAGATTCAGACCTCGACGATCAGCTCGGCGTAGCGGTCGTGGCGGCGGGGGTCCTTGACGGGGTGGGTGGTGATCAGGCGCAGGTCCGGCCAGCGATCGGCCACCGCCTCGATGGCCAGGCGGGCCTCGAAGCGGGCCAGCGCCGCCCCGATGCAGAAATGCGGTCCCGCCCCGAACGACAGGGCCGGGGCGCCCGGCCGCCGGGTGATGTCGAAGCGGTCCGGATCGGGGAACACCTCGGGGTCGCGGTTGGCCGCCCCCAGGCCCACCCGCACGGTGTCGCCTGCCGCCATCACCTTGCCGCGCAAGGCCACGTCGACCACGCACCGCCGGTTGGTCGAGGTCGACTGGGTCGGGTGATGGAAGCGCAGGATCTCCTCCAGCGCCGGCGCCATCAGCGCCCGGTCGGCGATGAGCGCGCGCCATTGCCCGGGGTGGGAGAGCAAGAGGAAGAGGCCGCTGGAGATGAACCGCTCGGTGGTGGTGCCCGCGGCGGTG
>DASXIE010000123.1:0-16723 GCA_036498165.1 Caulobacteraceae bacterium | reverse complement strand
GGTGAGCTTGGGCCGCTCGGGTCCCGGCTTCTTGTTGAGGCCGGCGCGCAATTCCTCGAGGCTGGTGACGTCGACTTCCTCGACGATGGTGATGTGGGGGATGCGCGACTTCGAAAGGGCCATCTTCTCGGCGATCCGCCGCCGCAGGCCGACCACCTTGACCTCGGTGACCCCCGATTTCTGGACGAGACCGCCGCCACGGCCAGGCTGCCCGCCGCCGGCCTCGAACGCGGCCAGGTCCCCGTGGGTGATGCGCCCGCCCGGCCCGGAGCCGGCCACCTGGCGCAGATCGACGCCGGCTTCCCGCGCCGCCAGGCGCACAGCCGGCGAGGCGACCGGTTTTTCGCCGGCGGCGCGGCGCGGCGCGGCCGGCGCGGCGGCCGGTTTGGGCCCGGCTGGCGGCGGCGGCGCGGCTGGCTTGATCGGCGTTTCGGCCTTGGCCGCCGGCGGGGCCGGTTCCGGGGCCGACTCGGGCTCCGGCTCGGCTTTCGCAGGCGCCTCGGCCGTGTCGCCGCCCGTCTTCACCCGCACCAGGGCCGAGCCGATGGCGATGGTGTCGCCGATCTCCCCGCCCACCCAGGTCACCTCGCCGTCGACCGGGGAGGGAATCTCCACCGTCGCCTTGTCGGTCATCACCGCGGCCAGGGCGTCGTCCTCGCGGACGATGTCGCCGACCTTGACGTGCCACTCGACCAGTTCGGCCTCGGCCACGCCTTCGCCGACATCGGGAAGCTTGACGATGTGTTCCCCCATCAGCGGGCCTCCATGATCTCGCGCAGGGCGGCGCCGACGCGGGCCGGCCCTGGGAAGTAGGCCCATTCCTGGGCGTGGGGATAGGGCGTGTCCCAGCCGGCCACCCGCATCACCGGGGCCTCCAGTTGGTAGAAGCAGTGCTCCTGGACCACCGCCGCCAGTTCGGCCCCGAAGCCCGAAGTCAGGGTCGCCTCGTGCAGGACCAGGCAGCGGCCGGTCTTGCCCACCGAAGCGATGATCGTGTCGAGGTCGAGCGGCACCAGGGTGCGAAGGTCGATCACCTCGGCGTCGATCCCGGTTTCCTCCGCCGCCGCCTGGGCCACATAGACCATAGTGCCGTAGGTGAGGACCGTCACGGCCCCGCCTGGGCGGCGGATCGCTGCTTCGCCCAGAGGCGTCACATAGTGTCCCTCCGCCGCCTCGCCCAGCGGATGCTTCGACCACGGAGTCACCGGCCGGTCGTAGTGGCCGTCGAAGGGCCCGTTGTATAGCCGCTTGGGCTCGAGGAAGATCACCGGGTCGGGGGACTCGATAGCGGCGATCAAGAGGCCCTTGGCGTCGTGGGGATTGGACGGCACCACCGTCTTCAGGCCGGCCACGTGGGTGAACAGGGCCTCGGGGCTTTGGCTGTGGGTCTCGCCGCCGAAGATGCCGCCGCCGGTCGGCATGCGGATGACCATCGGACAGGTGAAGTCGCCGGCCGACCGGTGGCGCAGGCGCGCCGCCTCGGAAACGATCTGGTCGTAGGCCGGGTACATGTAGTCGGCGAACTGGATCTCCACACAGGGCTTGAGGCCATAGGCCGCCATGCCGATCGCGGCGCCGACGATGCCCAGCTCGTTGATCGGCGCGTCGAAGCATCGGCTGGCCCCATACTTCTGCTGCAGGCCCTGGGTGCAGCGGAAAACGCCGCCGAAGAAACCGACGTCCTGACCGAACACCACCACGTTCTCGTCGCGGCTCATGGAGACGTCCATGGCGCCGCGGATCGCCTCGATCATCGTCATCCGGGCCATGTCAGACCCCGATCTGCTGGCGCTGGCGGCGCAGGTGCGGGGGCAGCTCGGCGTAGACGTCCTCGAACATGTCGCGCGCCGAGGGATGGCCGCCGGCGTGCAGGGTGCCGAACTTCTCGGCCTCCTTCTGGGCGGCGATAACGGTGGCCAGGATCTCGGCCTGGGCCTGCTCATGGCGCTCGGACGACCACGCCCCGACGGCGATGAGATGGGCCTTCAGGCGGGCGATGGGATCGCCGAGCGGCCAGACGTCCCCTTCCGTCTTGGGCCGATAGGCCGACGGGTCGTCCGAGGTCGAGTGAGCGCCGGCCCGATAGGTGACATATTCCACCAGCGTGGGCCCGAGGTTGCGCCGGGCCCGTTCGATCGCCCACTGGGCCACCGAATAGACCGCCAGATAGTCGTTGCCGTCGACCCGCAGGGCCGGGATCCCGAACCCGAGGCCCCGGGCCGCGAAGGTCCCCGAGCCGCCGCGGGCTATGCCCTGGAAGGTCGAGATCGCCCACTGGTTGTTGACCACGTTGAGGACCACCGGCGCCTTATAGGTCGAGGCGAAGACCAGGGCGGCGTGGAAGTCGGATTCGGCCGTCGCCCCATCGCCCACCCAGGCGGCGGCGATCTTGTCATCGCCCTTGATCGCCGAGGCCATGGCCCAGCCGACGGCCTGGATGAACTGGGTGGCCAGATTGCCCGAGACGGAGAAGAAGCCGTGCGACTTGGCCGTGTACAACACCGGAAGCTGGCGGCCCTTCATCGGGTCCTTCTCGTTGGAATAGATCTGGCACATCATGTCCACGAGCGGATAGCCGCCGGCGATCAGCAGGCCGGCCTGGCGATAGGTCGGAAAGTTCATGTCGCCGGGCGACAGGGCGATGCGGAAGGCGGAGCTGACCGCCTCCTCGCCGGTGTTCTGCATGTAGAACGAGGTCTTGCCCTGGCGCTGGGCCATCTGCATGCGGGCGTCGAAGGCGCGCAGGGTCATCATGTGGCGCAGGCCCGTGATCAGGTCCTCCTGGCTCAGCGGCGGCGCCCATGGCCCGACCGCCGCTCCGTCGTCGTCGAGCACGCGGATGATCGAGAAGGCGAGATCGCGGATGTCCTTGGGATCGACGTCCACCGGCGGGCGGATCACCGATCCGGCCTTGGGGATCGCCATGGTGGAGAAATCGGGCTTGCCGCCCGGCCGGCTGGCCGGTTCAGGGACCTGGAACTTCAGCGGCGTCGTCACGGCCGGCCTCGCCTCATCCTCGCGCGCCCTGGGTCGCGCGGTCTTCTTCTTCGCCGATAGCGAGCGCGCCGTCACCGGACAACCGCCCGATGGCGGGCCCCACGCCGCACCTGGGGAAGATATTTTTCGTCAAGGGCCGCTATCGCGCCACCCATCGCAAAATCCTTCCCCGAACCCTGGCCGTCCATGTCGCAATGATATATGGAGCCGCCGATAAAGCTTGCCAAAGACTTGCCGCTCCACTGCGTGGAATTGGCACGATGGCGGCCGTAAAGCGTGAGTGGGGGGTGAAATCTTGTCCGACAAACTCGATGCGGTCGATGCCCGAATCCTCGATCTGATCCAGCACGATGCGGCCCTCTCGGTGGCCGAGATCGCCGAACGCGTCGGCCTCTCCTCCAGCCCCTGCTGGCGTCGGATCAAGCGCCTGGAGGAGGAAGGCGTGATCCAGCGGCGCGTCACCGTCCTCGACCGCGAGAAGCTGGGCCTGGATTTCGAGGTCTATTGCACGGTCAAGCTCTCCCTGCCGATCCACGAGAACCTCGAGGTCTTCGAGCAGTCGGTCAACAAGTGGCCCGAGGTGGTCCAGTGCGCCACCGTCACCGGGGCGGCGGACTACGAGCTGCGCATCGTCACCCGCGACATGCACGCCTTCGACGTCTTCCTGCGCGACAAGATCCTGGCCCTGGGTCTGGTTTCCAACATCGAAAGCCGGATCGTCATCCGGGCGGTGAAGAACTCCACGGCCATTCCGCTGGGCCTGGTCAGCGCCTATGTGACCTCCAGGAGCTGAGAGAGCTCAAGGAGCGGGCGCGATGATCGAGCTGGTGATCCCATCGCGCCGTCATTCCCTGGGGGCCTTCGAGGTCGGCAGGGTCCTCCCCTTCGCGCCGCACCGCACGGTTGGGCCGTTCGTGTTCTTCGATCACATGGGGCCGGTGGCGTTTCCCGCCGGGCTCAGCCGAGACGCCGACGTCCGGCCTCATCCTCACATCGGCCTTTCCACCGTGACCTACCTCTTCGAAGGCGAGATCACCCATCGCGACAGCCTCGCGACAGAGGCGGTCATCCGCCCGGGCGAAGTCAACTGGATGACCGCCGGGCGCGGCATCACCCACTCCGAACGCTTCGAGACCCTGCGCCGGGCCGGCGGGACGATGCACGGCATCCAGGCCTGGGTGGCGCTGCCCGCCGAGCTCGAGGAGACAGAGCCCGCCTTCGCCCATCACGGGGCAGAGGATCTGCCGACCTATGAGTTTCCCGGCCTGTGGGCGCGGCTGGTGGCCGGCGAGGCCTTCGGCGCCAAGGCGGCGGTGAAGATCCATTCGCCGATGTTCTATGTCCACTGGCGCCTGGGCGCGGGGGCGACGGCGGCCGTTCCGGCGGAATATCCCGAGCGGGCGGCTTTCGTCGCCGACGGCTCGGTCGAGATCGACGGCCGCTCGTTCGGGGCCGGCGACATGGTCGTCTTCGCGCCCGGGCCCCCCGTGCCGATCACCGGAATCACTGACGCGGTCGTGATGCTGCTGGGCGGCGAGAGCCTCGGGCCCCGCTTCGTCGAATGGAATTTCGTCTCGTCATCCAAGGACCGCATCGCGGCGGCCAAGGCCGACTGGCGGGCGGGGCGCATGAAGCTGCCCGACCTCGATCACGACGAGTTCATCCCCCTGCCGCCCGATCCCGGCGCCCCGGCCAATCCCCTATCCTAGCTGGCGCTGAGCGCCTTGCGGGCCTGCTCCCAGTATTGGGCTCCGGTGACCAGGGTGATCACCGCCGCCAGCCACAGCAAGCCGTGAGCGGCGATAGTCGCCGGGCCCTGAATGTCCGGATCGCTGGGCAGGGAGAAGGCCGCCCAGCAGGCCACCAGGAGTTCCGCGCCCAGGGCGACAAGCTGCAAGGTGGTTTTCCATTTGGCGAGGAGGGTCACCGGCAGGCTGACGCCCTTGCCGGCCGCCACCTCGCGCAGGGCGCTGACGGTGAACTCGCGGAAGAGGATCAGGGCGGCGGGAATGGCCACCGGGGCGTTGGGGCCGAGCGTCAAGAGGCCGAGTATCACCCCGCAGACCAGCACCTTGTCGGCGATCGGATCGAGGATCGCCCCCCACAGGGAGGTCGCGTGAAGGCGCCGGGCCAGCCAGCCGTCGAAGAAATCGGTGACCGCGGCGACGACGAAGGCCCAGAAGGCCCAGCGCTCGAGCGAGAACTGCTCGGCCGGAGTCAGCCGATCGCTGAGCAGGGTCGCCCCGGCCAGGCCGAAGAAGGTGAAAAGGGCGAGGGCGAGGCGCAGGCCCGTGAGGAGGTTGGGGAGTCGGTTCATGTCGACTAGCCTAGGCGATCCCCACGCGATCCGCGAGGCGCCCCGCTGAAGCCCCTCATTTCCATCCAATACCTGCGCGGGGCCGCGGCGCTTGGCGTTGTCGCCTTCCACGCCTGCCAGTGGCGGGCGGGCGGCTTCAATGTCGGTCGCTCCGGCGTCGACGTCTTTTTCGTGATCAGCGGGGTGATCATGTGGCGGATCACCGCCGGCGCGCGGCCGGGCCAGTTCCTTTGGCGGCGGGTGACGCGGGTCGCCCCGCTCTACTGGCTGATCACCCTGGCCGTGGGCGCCGTGGCGCTGCTGTGGCCCGCCTTCCTGGCCAATATCCACTTCGGGATCGGGCACCTCCTGCTCTCCCTGGCCTTCATCCCCCATTTCGATCCGACCGGATTGCCCTTCCCGCTCCTGCCGCCGGGCTGGACCCTCGACTATGAGGCGATCTTCTACCTGACCTTCGCCGCCGCCCTTTTCGCGCCTCGCCGGAGGCAGGCGGCGATCGTCTGCGCGGCCCTGTTCGCCTTCATCGCCGCCGGCATCCTGCTCGACGACCCGGTCTATATCCTCGGGGGCAATCCGATCCTTCTCGAGTTCGCCGCCGGCATCGCCCTGGCGAGACTGTCGGAGGCGGAGGCCCTCCCCGGCCGGGCCGCCGGCGGCGCTCTCATCATCGCCGGCCTCGCCGCCCTAGCCATACCGGCCATGCTGGGCGCCTTCAGCGAGCTGGGGCGGCCGTTCATCTGGGGCATTCCGGCGGCGATGATCGTCGGCGGGGCCCTGGCCATCGAAAATCACGGCGGCCCGCCGCGCCTACCCGCCCTCGAGAAGCTCGGCGACGCCTCCTACGCCCTCTACCTCATCCACCTCCCCACCCAGGCCCTTGTCGCCCACCTTCTCGGTGTCACCAACGACCTGCTGTTCATCTCCGCCGCCCTGGCCGCCTCGATCGCCGCCGGCCTTTTCTGTCACGCCGTTATCGAGAAACCTCTGATCCGGCTTGCGCGGGCGGCGCCGGCGGCGGTGGGGGGCATGCCAGCACAGCGCCCGGCGAGACCATAACCTCGAGCCGTCTCATCGACGGGTATCGAGGGGCTCTATCGCCGAAATAAGATCAATCGATTGGACGCCCAGGAGGAGCGCGCCTATCCCTATGAGGCAGAACCGGGAACCGCGCGTCCCGCCAGCCTCATCAGGAGTAAGCATCATGGCCCTTGGCGACAGCAAGACCGCCCAGAATCTCAGGGACGCCTTCGCCGGCGAGAGCCAGGCCAACCGGCGCTATCTCTACTTCGCCCAGAAGGCCGACGTGGAAGGCTACAACGACGTCTCCGCCGTCTTCCGCTCCACCGCCGAGGGCGAGACCGGCCACGCCCACGGCCATCTCGAGTTCCTCGAGGCGGTCGGCGATCCAGCCACCGGCCTGCCGATCGGCGGCACGGATCTCAATCTGAAGGCCGCCATCGCCGGCGAGACCCACGAATACACCGACATGTATCCGGGCATGGCGCGCACCGCCCGCGACGAGGGTTACGAGGAGATCGCCGACTGGTTCGAGACCCTCGCCAAGGCCGAGAAATCCCACGCCGGGCGGTTCCAGCGGGCCCTGGACAGCCTCGACTAGGCAGCGAAGAGAAAGCCCCCTCTCTTCGCGCCGTCGCCGTCCGCCTCCCCTCCCTGGCGGGCGGCGACACCCCTTCCCTCGGCGCGGCGGGAACCTGGAGCCGCCATGTCCGACACCCCTCCCCACGCCAAGGGCGAAGGCGGCCTCAACGCCCCTTTCCGCCACCCGATGGACTGGCGCGACGCGGACTTCTACGACCTCGAGAAGGTCGAAGCCGAGATGGAGCGGGTCTTCGACATCTGTCACGGCTGCCGGCGCTGCTTCAATCTGTGCGACAGCTTCCCGCGGCTCTTCGACCTGATCGACAACGGCCCGACCGGCGAGATGGATGGGGTGAAGAAGGCGGACTACGGAACGGTCCCAGAGGCCTGCACCCTGTGCGACATGTGCTTCATGACCAAATGCCCCTACGTGCCGCCGCACGAGTGGGACGTCGACTTTCCGCACCTGATGCTGCGCCACCGCGCCGCCACCCGCAAAAAGAACGGCGGGGTCTTCGTCCCCGAGCAACTCGGCGAGACCGACCGCAACGGCAAGCTGGCGGGGCCCGTCGCTCCCGTAGCCAACTGGGCGAGCGCTCTTTCCAACAAGCCGGTGCGTGCGGCCATGGAGGCCGTGGCCGGAATCGACAGGACCGCGGTGCTGCCCCGCTACCATTCGAAGACGGCCGGCGATCTCTTGAGACAACCGGCCGCGCCCGATCCGGCCGGACCGGCGGCGGGCAAGCGCAAGGCGGCGCTCTACGCCACGTGCTTCGTCGACTACAACGCGCCCTCGACGGCCGTCGCGGCCCAAGCCGTCCTCGCCCGCCAGGGGGTGGAAACGGTCTTCGCCTATCCCGAATGCTGCGGCATGCCCAAGCTGGAGGCTGGTGACATCGCCGCGGTCGCCGCCAGCGCCGAGCGGGTGGCCGCAAAGCTCCTGCCCCTGGTCGACGCCGGCTACGACATCGTCACCCTCACCGCCTCCTGCGGTCTGATGATCAAATTCGAATGGCCGCTTATTCTGCCCGAAAGCGAGCCGGTCCTGCGCCTGGCCAAGGCGACGCGGGACATCAGCCAGTACGTCGTAGAGCTTTCCAAGGCCCACGGCCTCGCGCCCGGCCTCACCGCCCCGCCCGGCGGCGTCACACTGCACCACGCCTGCCACGCCCGGGCGCAGAACATGGGGGCGATCTCGGCCCAGATGCTGCGCCTCATCCCGGACGCCAGGGTCGACCTCGTCGAGCGCTGCTCGGGCCACGGCGGCACCTTCGGGGTGATGAAGGCCACCCATCCGGTCGCCAATAAGGTGGGCCGCCCGGCCGCGCGCCAGATCGCCGCCAAGGGGACGGAAACCCTCTGCTCGGACTGCCCGCTGGCTTGCAAGCATCTGGGCCAACTGGTCAGCGTCGAGCTTCCCGCCGGGACCGCGCCGCCGCGCCAGGCCCATCCCATAGAGATCATGGCCGAGGCCTATGGTCTTTCGCTTCCAGCCTGAGACTTGAAAGCCATGCCCGCCGCCGCCCGCGAGATCACCCAAAGCGACATCCTCCCGGACGCCCAGTTCGCCCGTGAGCGCGTTCAGCGTCGCGCCGACCTGCTGCCGGTCAAGCGCCTGCGCCGCATCGCGCTTGGACCCATCTGCACCTTCTATTTCGAGACCTTCGAGACCATGCTCTTCCAGGTCCAGGAGATGCTGCTCACCGAAAAGGGCGGCGAGGCCCAGCTCGCCAACGAGTTGGCCGCCTATAACCCCCTGATCCCCCAGGGCCGCGAACTGGTGGCGACGGTGATGTTCGAGATCGACGATCCGGCCCGCCGCGACGCCGCCCTGCGGAGCCTCGGCCGGGTCGATGACCATTTCTTCCTCCGCCTGGGCGACAATCGCATCGCCGGGACGCCGGAGGGCGACATCGAGCGCACCCGCGACGACGGCAAGACCTCGTCGGTGCATTTCCTGCGTTTCACCTTGTCGGACGAAGTTGTCGCGGCCTTCCGCGACCCGACGGTTCCGGCGATGATCGGCTGCGATCACCCCAGCTATGGCCACCTGGCGATGATCAGCCCGGACTCGCGGGCGGAATTGGCCAGGGATTTCGCCTGATGGCGCTGCCGCCGCTGCCAACGCAACCGGTTGAAACGCCTTGGCCGACGGCGTCCTGGCCGCTGGGACCGGTCCCGGACCATGTCGATGGCGAGCGTCTTGCGGCGCATCTGGGCCGCGCCTTCGCCGATCCGGCGCCGGACGATCTGGGCCAGACCGAGGCCGTGATCATCGTCCATGCCGGGCGCATCGTCGTCGAGCGCTACGGCGCCGGACGCGGCCCCGACGACACCTGCCGCTCATGGTCCATGGCCAAGAGCATCACCCACGCCCTGGCCGGGATCCTGGCCGGCGATGGTCATCTGAACATAGCCGCTCCGGCCGACGTCCCCGAATGGAGCGGCGACGAACGCGCGGCGATCACCCTGGACCAGCTTCTCCACATGTCCAGCGGCCTGGCGTTCGTGGAGGCCTATTCGCCAGACCAGCCTTCGGACGTCATCGAGATGCTGTTCGGCAAGGGCGCCGACGACACCGCCGCCTTCGCCGCCGCCTTTCCCCTGGCCCATCCGCCGGGGAGTTTCTTCAGCTATTCCAGCGGCACGACCAACATCGTCTGCCGCTGCCTCGCCCGGGCCCTTGGCGCCGACGGCGCCTCTTTCGAGGCCTTCATGCGCGCCCGGCTGTTCGCTCCCCTGGGGATGACGAGCGCCGCCCCCCGCTTCGACCCCGCCGGCACGTTCATCGGCTCGTCGTTCTGCTTCGCCACCCCGCGCGATTTCGCCCGCTTCGGCCTTTTCTACCTGCGCGACGGTGTGTGGGAGGGCGCTCGCCTGCTGCCGGCCGGCTGGGTCGACTACGCCCGCACGCCGACGTTCCAGCAGGCCGATTACCTCGACGCCCCCTACGGCGCCCACTGGTGGCTGGACCTGGCCGGCCCCGGAACATTCTCGGCCAACGGATACGAGGGGCAGTACATCGTGATCTGTCCCGATCGCGACCTCGTCATCGTCCGCAACGGAGTCACGGCGGAGGCCAACCAGCCCCTGGTCCAGACGTGGCTGGCCGATCTGGTGGGACTGTTCGGCTAGGCCGCCTCGGACAGTGACAGGCGGTCGCGCAGTTCGCGCTTAAGGAACTTGCCGCTGGCGTTGCGCGGCAGGGGCTCGCCGAGAATCCAGATGTAGCGGGGGATCTTGTGGCGGGCCATTATCATGGCGAGATGGGCGCGCAGGTCCTCCGCGGTCAGGCCCTCGCCGGCCAGGGCCGTCACCGCCAGCGCCACCTCCTCGCCCAGCCTCGGGTCGGGAACCCCGAATACGCTGCACTCGGCCACGGCCGGGTGACGATAGACGGCAGCCTCGACCTCGGCGCAGTAGATGTTCTCGCCGCCGCGCAACACCATGTCTTTCTTGCGGTCGACGATGAACAGGAAGCCGTCCGCGTCGACGCGGGCGATGTCGCCGGTGTGCAGCCAGCCGTCGGTGATCGTCTCGGCGGTGGCCTCGGGGCGGTTGAGGTAGCCCTTGATCACCTGGGCCCCGCGCACCCACAGCTCGCCCAGTTCGCCCTGGGCGACGGTCTGGCCGTCGTCGTCGACGCACTTGAACTCAAAATCGGGCATCACCGGGCCGGCGCTGTCCGGTTTGGCGACATAGAAGTCGGAGCCCACCGAGGTGATGATGCCGCAGGTTTCGGTCATCCCGTAGCCGGTGCCGGGACGGGCGCTGGCCACCTCGGCGTCGATCCTGCCGACCAGGTCCGGGGGCACCTGAGCCCCGCCGCCTGCCAGGCTGAGCAGGCTGGAGAGGTCGCGGCGGGGGACATCCGGATGGTTGATGATCTCGCGGGCCATGACCGGTACGCCGCTCATCACGCTGATCTTCTCGGCCTCGATGAGGCGCAGGGCCTCGCCGGCGTCCCAGCGGTACATCAGGACGAGCTTGCCGCCGGCGGCGGTCACCGCATAGGCGCCGCAGTTGTTGGCGGTGACGTGGAAGAGCGGCGTGGTCAAGAGGGCGGTGGGGATGACGATCGGCGCACCGGGATCGATCGGCACGCCGGTCTCGCGGCTCAGCGCCAGGGCCTGGGCCTGCCCGGAGAACATCATGCTGAACAGGTTGTGGATACAGCCGCGGTGGGTGAGCTGGGCGCCCTTGGGGACCCCCGTGGTGCCGGAAGTGTAGAAGATACAGGCGTCGGCGTCGGGATCCACGGCCACATCGGGAAGCATGCCGTCGTAGGCGATCACCTCGCTCCATGGCGAGGCGCCGGCCGGCGCCTCGGCGCGCACCGCGACGATCCTGACGCCCTCGGCCATGGCCGGCCGCTCGGCCAGCCGGGCCAGGCGCTCCGCGTCGCAGAACAGGACCTTGGGGGCGGAATCGCCTATCGCATAGGCCATTTCCTCGGCCACCCACCAGGCGTTCATCCCCACCACCGCCACGCCCATGGCCACGCACGCCCAGTAAATCAGCAGCCATTCCGGATAGTTGCGCATGGCGATGGCCACCCGGTCGCCGCTCCCGACCCCCTGGGCGACGAGCCAGCCGGCGATGGCGTTCACCTGGGCGTGGGCCTGGCCATAGGTCACCCGCTCGTCCTGGTAGACGATGTATTCCCGCTCGCCATAGGCGGCGGTGGCCAGCCACAGGGCTCGGACATTGGGCGGGGCGTTCTTGTAGGTCAGGCAGGGCGAGCCGCGCAATTGGATGGGCGCCGTCTCGAACGGGGCGCCCGCGGCGGTCAGCTCGGCCCAGGCCTTCTTGAGTTCCTCATAGAGCATTGGTCTCTCCCGCGTTTCAGACCTCGAGCCGATAGACCCGCCGCGCGGTGTCGCTGAACAGATAGGTCTTTTCGTCGATCGAATAGTACTGGGCGATCAGTTTGAAGGCGTTCCACAGGGTCGCGTAGTCGCAGCTGCCGATGTCGACCGGGAAATTGCTCTCGAACATGCAGCGGGTGACGCCGAAGGCCTCGATGCACGTCTCGACGTAGGGACGCCATTCGTCGGCGAGCGCCTTGGCCGAGGCCGAGGGGCGGGCCAGGAACGAGGAGAAGCCCGGGAAGGGCATGGCCAGGCCGCCGATCTTGACCGCCACGTTGGGGGTGGCCGCCAGGGCGCGGATATTGTCGCGCCAGACCCCAAAACGCTCCTCGCGCCGGCCGGAATAGCTGGCGATGCCCAGCGGGGTGCCGACGTGATCGAGCACGATCGCCGTTTCGGGAAAGGCCCGCGCCAGGCTGACGAGGTCGGGGAGCTGCGGCTCGAGCATCCAGGCGTCGAACGAGAGACCCAGCGGCGCCAGCCGCGCGAAGCCCTCCCGGAAGCTGGCCTTGGCGTAGAGGCCAGCCCTGTTGCGCGCCGACAAGGGCCCCAGAACATCGGCGTCGGCGTCCCACGAGGCGCTCTGGCGGATACCGCGGAACCGGCCGCCGCCGGCGGCGAGGTGGGCCTCCAGCACCTCGTCCACCGCCGCCCCGAGGGTCAGGTTGGCGTGGCCGACGATGCCGGCGCAGGCCTGGACATCGCCATAGACGCCGCTGGCGCTCATCGCCGCGACGCCGTTGACGAACTCGGTCTCGCCGACAGGGCGCAGGGCCTCGGGGCCCTCCTTCCGGTACATGGCCCCGCATTCCATGTAGACCGTGGCGATGACGTTGTGCCCGCTTCGGATGTCGTCCAGCAGCTCGTCGAGGAGGTAGCGCGGCACCCGCTCGATGACCGCCGCGAAGCCGTGAGACGGGGCGGCGGAAGCGGCTTCCTCGCGGCGCGCCATGCCGCGCCGGTCCCAAAGATGATGGTGCGGATCGATGATCGGCAGGTCGGGCTCGAGCACGGCCTCGTGGCGATGGTGCGTTAGCGTCGATCCGGTCATCGAAGCTCTCCCCTGACCCCTCAAGTCCATGAACGGCTTGGCGCCCGCGTGCAAGAGGCGGGCCCGAGGGGCGGGCGGCGTTGCCGCTCTGCGGCTTTTCGGGCACAAACTTCCTCGCCCTCACAGGGGCGCTCGGCGGAACAATGCCACGGCTCAATGATTTTCGCCCCGCCGTACTGGCGGGGGCGCCCACCATCCTGGCCGTCCTGACCGCCGCCGCCGGAGTGATGCTGCTGGCCTCGGGAGCCACGCCGTCGGATCCCGAGCGGTTCATGTGGCTGGCCGAGCACACGCCGATCGTGCTCATCGAGATCAGCAGCTTCGTCTCTTCCATTCTCGGCGTCGTGCTGGTGATGCTGGCCTTCGGCCTCGCCCGGCGGCTGGATGCCGCCTGGGCGGCGACGGCGGCGGTGCTCCTGGCCGCCGCGGTCCTCGCCCTGTTCAAGGGCTTCAACTTCGAGGAGTCCGTGATCCTCGTCGCCCTGCTGGTGGTGCTGGCCCCACTGCACGCCGCCTTCCCCCGCACCGCCCGCTTGTCGCGGCTCGACAACAGCCCCGGCTGGATGCTCTCGGCCCTGGCCGCCCTCGTCGGCGCCGGCCTGATCGGCTGGTGGTCTTTCCAGAATCTCGACTACGCCAATGTCTCCCTGGTCAGGGTCATCGGCGACCAGGACGCCGGGCGGGCGATCCGCTCCTCGGCCGGGGCGGCGGCCTTTCTCCTGGCCGTGGGCGTGTGGCGGCTGCTGGCCACCCCGGCCACCCCGGGGGTTGTCGGCGAGACCGATCCGGATCTTGGCCGGGTGCGGGCCATCCTCTCCACCGCCGAGGCCGCCGAGCCATCGTCGAACCTCGCCCTGCGCGGCGACAAACGCTTCCTATTCTCCCAGAGCGGCAGGAGCTTCCTGATGTTCGGGGTGCGCGGCCGCTCATGGATCGCGCTCGGCTCGCCCGTGGGGGCCCGCGACGAACAGCTCGATCTCTTATGGCGCTTTCGCGAGCTGGCCGACGCCCACGCCGCCCGGCCAGGAATCTATGGCGTCGGACCGGAGGGCCTGCCGGACCTCGTCGAGCTCGGCTTCTCGATCCAGAAGGTCGGCGAAACCGCCGCCGTGCCGCTGGAGAGCTTCTCGGTCGAGGGCCGGCGGCTGGGCAACATCCGGCGCAGCTGGCGGCGGACTGGAGAGGAAGGCGGCTGCTTCGAGGTGATTCCGGCCGGAGGGGCGGAAACGATGATGGCCGAGCTCAAGGCTGTTTCCGACGCCTGGCTGGCGGACCATGCCGGCGGCGAGAAGAGCTTTTCCCTGGGCGGTTTCGAGCCGGCCTATGTGGCCGAATTTCCCCTCGCCGTCGTGCGGACCGGCGGCCGAATGGTCGCCTTCGCCACCTTGTGGACCACGGGTCTCGGATCGAGCTTTTCCATGGATCTCATGCGCTACGCCGACGACGCGCCGAAGAACGTCATGGACTTCCTGTTCGTCGAGCTGATGCGCTGGGGCCAGGAGCAGGGCTACCGCACCTTCGAGTTCGGCATGGCGCCGCTCGCCGGCCTGGAGGTTCGCCGCCTGGCCCCGATCATGTCGCGGGTGGGCCGCTTGATGTTCGAGCGCGGCGAGGAAATCTACAATTTCCGCGGCGTGCGGCGGTTCAAGGACAAGTACGACCCGGTCTGGCAGCCGCGCTACATCGCCGCGCCGCACAAATGGGCCATCCCGATCCTGCTGGCCGATGTCGGGCTGCTGTCGTCCGGCGGAATGTCCGGCCTCGCCCTTGGCCCCATGTTCGAGCGCAAACCGCGGCCCGAGGCCGCTTGAGCTAGCAGCTATGGCGGGCGACCTCGTGGCCGGCTGCCGCCCCCGCTCCGGCCCCGAGCACAGTTCCGCCGAAGCTGCCGTGGGTGGCGGCGGCGCCGATCAGGCCGCCGCCGACCGCGCCAACCACCGTGCCGGTGTTCCGATGGTCGCGGCAGGAGCGGTAGTAGTGCCGGTAGTAGTGATGATGGTGGTGATGATCGCGGGCCGAGGCCACGCTGGGCGCCAGGGCGAGCGAGAGGCTGGCGAGGGCCACGGCCCCGACGGCGGCTTTCATGAACATCGCTTCTTTGACTCCTTCAGGCGGGTTCGGGGACGACCGGATCGCGCCACATGCTCCATAGCATCGGGGCGTCGGCGCGCGGCCGATGTTCTGAGATCACCTCGAAGCCGTGGCGGCGGTAGAGGTGAAGATTGCGCTCGGTCTGGGTCTCCAGGTAGGCCGGGCAGGCGGCCGCGTCGAGCCGGTCGGTGGCCACCTTCAGAAGCCTCGAACCGACGCCGTGGCCCTGGGCGGCGCGGGTGACGCCGAGAAACCACAGATAGGCGTGGGGCCGATCCATAGGGTGATGGGCGTCCATGTCGGCGCGCAGCGCCATCATCCGACCCAGCCGCGTAAGGCCGGTGGCGAAGAGTAGGGTGGGGAAGGCGCGCAGCTCGTCCTTGAGCGGCATCGGCCCGACGGCCTCGAAGGGCATCCAGATCGCCGCCCCGCCGCCGCAGGCCGGCCGCTCGATCCGGGCCCCCTGGCTCACCGCCAGCTTGACGATGAGGCGGAAAAACCTCTGGTTGGCCTCCTCGCGGCGGGCGTCGGCGCGGAACAGCCAGTCGAACATGATGTCGCCGGAGAAGGCGTCGGCGAGGTCGGCGGCCACGCCCGCCAGATCGCCCGGGCCGGCCACGGCAGGCTCCTCGGCCCCGCGGCGCATGGCTTCGATGTCCATCACACGCGCTCCGATATGGCGATCGCCGCCCGGCAACCGATCCGCACCATCCAGGTGAGAACCCCATGGAGTGGGGCCTGACGCGCTCCCTCGGCCAGGGCCTCCTCGCGATGGGCCAGCTCATCGTCGCGGAACGCCCTCAGCTCGGCAGCCAGGAGCGGCTCGCGGGCCTCGATTTCGGCGATCTGCCCGGCGTAATGGTCCTCGATGACGCTCTCCACCGCCTCGGTGCAGGCATGGGCCGCCTTCTCGCCGATCAGAGCCGCGCCGACACCGAGCCCGAAGGCGGCCGCCCGCCAGACGGGGGCCATCAGGGTCGGCCGGACCCGGCGCTCAGTGAGGAGGTTTTCGAACCTGGCTAGGTGGGTCGCCTCGTGATCCTCCAGCTCGCCCATCCGTTCGGCAGCCGCGTTCATCCCGGCCGCCTCGAATACCGCCCTGTGACCGCGATAGATGTGGACGGCCGCCAGTTCGCCGGCGTGATCGACGCGAAGGATTTGCCCCAGCCGGTCCTCGACGCCGGCCGCGCCGGGCCGGGCGGGAACCGGACGTGCCCTCACCGCCGGCCCCGCTGGTCGCGCCAGGCGATGGCGGCGATGAGGCTGCCGACGGCCATGACGGCGGCGGCCACGGCGTTCCAGCCGGCCATGCTCAGGCCCAGCCACACCCAGGCGGGGCGGTCGCAGGCCGGAAGGCCCATTTTGGCCCCCGAGAGCAGACGCCGCAGGGCCGCCGGATCGACATGAGTCGCCCCGCCACTGCATGAGGCCGGCCCGGGCCAGAACTTCCACTCCACCCCAGCATGGTAGGCGGCGATCCCCGCCTCGGCGGCGAAGACGGCGATGAAGATCAGCGCAATTGGCCGGGTCGGGTCGAAGCGGCCGGCGAAGCGCTTCCAGGCCAGGCCGACGACGCCGAGGCCGAGCCCCAACCAATAGACGTCGCGCTGCTTGAGACACAGCTCGCAGGGGGAAAGGTGGCCGAAGGTCTCGAAGGCGTGGGCGATGGCCAGCATGGCCGCGCAGAAGATCAGCGCCACCCACAACCACTGTCTCGCCACCCGGGTCACCCTGGCCCTATGGCGCCATTTCACGCCGAGGGCAAAAGCCGCAGGCCGAGGAAGGCCAGGACAAGGA
>DASXIE010000122.1:0-3599 GCA_036498165.1 Caulobacteraceae bacterium | reverse complement strand
GCTGGACACCACTGGGTCCTGGCTTTCGCCAGGATGAGCGGGGAGAAGACGGGGTCAGCTCCCCCTACAACGCCAGGGTGAAGCCGCCGTTCACCGGATAGACCTGGCCGGTGATCCAGCTCGAGGCGTCGGAGGCGAGGAAGAGGACCATGTTGGCCACGTCGTCCGGCTTGCCCGGCCGGCGGATGATGTACTTCTCCATCTGCCGTTTCAGCCGCTCCGGATCGCCCTGCAGGGTCCGGGTGACCGCCGGCGTGTCGGTCAGCGCGATGGCCACGCAGTTGGCGGTGATCTGGTGGCGTCCCAGCCCCCTGGCCACCGAGCGCATGAACCCCGCCGCACCGGCCTTGGCCGCCGCATAGGGCTCGAGCCCCGCGTCGCCCCACCGCCCGGCGTCGGAGATGATGGTGATGATCCTTCCCGGCGCTTGGCGGGCGATCATCCCGGGGATCACCGCCGCGGTGCAGTTCATCACCCCGTAGAGATTGACCCCGATGAAGCTGTTCCACACCTCCGGCCCGGTGTCCCAGAACGGCTTGTTAAGCTCCGGCGAGGGATTGGCCCCGGCGTTGCCGGCGTTGTTGACCAGCACCCCGATCGGCCCCAGCTCGGCGGCCGCCCTCGCCGCCATTTCCTTGACCGCGGCATGATCCGAAACATCGGCCTGCACCGCCAGGGCCTTGCCGCCGGCGGCGCGGACCTCCTCGGCCACCGCCTCGGCGCGCTCCAGGCGGAAATCGTTGACCGCCACGCCCCCCGCGTTGTGGCTCGCCAGGTGCAGGGCGATCTGCCGTCCCACGCCCTGCCCGGCCCCGGTGACCAGCGCCACGCGTCCGCCCAGATCGAGGATATCGCTCATGTCAGGTGTCTCTCTCCGCCCATGCCCGGCCACTCGACATCGCCGGACCGGCCGCGGTCAACCCCGACCCGGCGTCACTCTCGGTGCGAACGCCCCGTCCCTGGTCCCGGGCCGCTTTTCGATGTTAGATCGATGGTCCGGGCGGAGGATGGGGTGGTTCAGGGCGCGTTGACGCGGATCGGTCTCGGACGGCGCCCGCCCCTGGCTCTGGCGGGCGGTTTCGCCGCCCTGATCATCGCCGGAATCGCCGCCATCGTCCTCTCGCTCCAGGCCGCCGACGCCGAGCGCTGGGTCGCCCACACCCTCGAGGTCCGCCGGCTCAACCAGGCCCTGTTCACCCGGGTCGAGGACGCGACGCTCGACGAGCGCGGCTATCTGATAACCCAGGACAAGCGCTACTTTCGCCTCTTCCAGTCCGACAAGGCGGCCGCCAAGCGCCTCGAAGGCCAGTTGAAGGCCTTCACCGCCGACAACCCCGTGGTCCAGGCCCGGATCGCCGGGCTCGACCGCGCCACCGAGGCCCAGATCGGGGAACTCGACCGCACCGTGGCCCTGCTGGAACAGAATCGCCCCGGCGAAGCGATCGCCGCGGTGCGCGGCCACCTGCTGGTCAATCGCCTGGCGATCGTCCGGGCCGCCAGCGAAGCCATCGACCGCGAGGAAGTCAGCCTCCTGGGCGCGCGCGAGACCAAGGTGATGGTGCGCCGCGCCCTGCTCCTGGCGGCGGTGGTGCTGTCCCTCTCCGCCTCGATGATCCTCGCCCTCGTCGTCATCGCCGCCTTGCGACGGCACGTCGCCGAACTGGCCAGGGGGCGCGCCGATCTGGCCGAGGAAATGGCCAGGCGGGAAACCACCGAGGGCCAGCTGCGCCAGTCGCAGAAGATGGAGGCCCTGGGCCAGCTCACCGGCGGGGTGGCCCACGACTTCAACAATGTCCTGGCCATCGTCATCGGCAATCTCGACATGCTGGGCCGCCGCCTCGTCGACGACGAGCCACGTCGCCGCCTGGTCGAGAGGGCCCTGGAAGGGGCCCAGCGCGCCGCTCGCCTGACCCAGAGCCTTCTGGCCTTTTCCCGCCAGCAGCCCCTCGCTCCCCGCTCGCTCGACGTCAACCGGACGGTGGCCGAGATGTCGCAGATCCTGCGCAGCGCCCTGGGCGAAAACGTGGTCATCGAGACGGTGCTGGCCGGCGGCCTGTGGCCGGCCCTGATCGACGGCGCCCAGCTCGAGAGCGCCATTCTCAACCTCGCCCTCAACGCCCGCGACGCCATGCCCAGGGGCGGTAAGCTCACCGTCGAGACGGCCAACGCCTACCTCGACGAAGCCTACGCCCGCGTCGACGCCAGCGTGAAAGCCGGGCAGTACGTCCTCGTCGCCCTGACCGACACCGGCGTGGGCATGACCCCTGAGTTGATGACCAGGGCCTTCGAGCCCTTCGTCACCACCAAGCCGCCGGGCCAGGGAACCGGATTGGGCCTCAGCCAGGTGCATGGCTTCGTCAAGCAGTCCGGCGGCCACGTGAAGCTCTACAGCGAGGAGGGCGCCGGTACGACGGTGAAGCTCTACCTGCCGCGCAGCCGCGCGCCCGCCGACGCCGATGCCGCCATGGCCGAGCCGCCGCCCGAAGAGGTCCCGGCCGGGGCCTGGGTGCTGGTGGTCGAGGACGACGCCGGGGTGCGCGATTTCACCGCCAGCGCCCTGAAGGACATTGGCTACCGCACGCTCGAGGCGGCCAACGGCCGCGCCGCCCTCGAAAGCCTGGCCGCCCACCCGGAGATCGAGCTCCTGCTCACCGATGTCGTCATGCCCGACATGAACGGCCGGGCCCTCGCCGAGCACGCCCTTGAGCGGCGGCCGGATCTGAAGGTGCTGTTCATGACCGGCTACACCCGCAACGCCATCGTCCACAACGGCGTGCTGGACCCCGACGCCATGCTGGTCACCAAGCCCTTCACCCTGGCGACCCTGGCCAGCAAGGTCCGCGACGCGCTGGGGCGCTAGGGTCCCGAAAACCTCTCCCAGAGGGAGAGGAAGGGGCCCGCGCCGAAGGCGTGGGAAGGAGAGGGGTTACGCGGTCGACGGATCGAGCATCGACGCCATGGGTTTGCCGTTGAGTTGCTGGCGGCGCTTTACCCCCTCACCCTCCCAACTCAGCGCTTCGCACTTCGTCGGGCCCCTCCCTCTCCCCATAGGAGAGGTTTCGTGGCGCTTGCGGGGGGAAGAGAACGGCGCCTCCCTCACCCCTCAGCCCTCCGGCGCCGGCTTGGCTCCGCCGCCGAACCTCATGGTCAGCCGGTTGCCGCCGGGCTCGCTTTCATAGGCCAGGTCCCCGGCGAAGGAGCGGATCAGCTTGAGGCCGCGGCCGCCTTCGAGGAGGGCGTCGGCCCCCTCCCTCGGCGGCGGGGCGGCCACGGTGAGGTCGAAGGGCGCGCATCCGTCGGTGATCTCGATGACGGCCCGGTCGTCGTCGGCGACGACGGTGAGGGCGATCGCCTTCTCCCCGTTCAGCGCCCGGCCGTGGGTGATGAGGTTGGCCAGGGCCTCCTCGACGCAGACCTCGAGGGCGAAGCGGTCGTCCTCGGCCAGCGCGGCCGTCCATTCGCCGGTCCAGGCGATGGCCGCGCCCACGTCCCTGAGATCGTCCTCGACCGCTCGGCGGGGCATGCCTCAGGCGGCCATCTCGATCGTCCCGCTCGCCTCGAAGGCCAGTTCGAGCAGGGCGCAATCGTCCTCGAAGGCG
>DASXIE010000121.1:0-11949 GCA_036498165.1 Caulobacteraceae bacterium | reverse complement strand
GACGCCGGCCAGGCTGTTGGCGACCGCCAGGCCCAGGTCGTTGTGGCAATGAGTGGAGAAGATCACCCCATCGGCGCCGGGGACGGCCTCGATCAAGTCGGCGAAGATCGCCGCATATTCGCCTGGGAAGGAATAGCCGACGGTGTCGGGGATGTTGATGGTCGTGGCCCCGGCGCGGATCGCCGCCTCGACGCAACGACGCAGAACGTCGCGCTCGGTGCGGGTGGCGTCCTGGGCCGACCATTCGACGTCGTCGCACAGGTTGCGGGCGTGGGTCACCGAGCTCGTCACCAGGTCGACGACTTCCTGCGGCGTGATCCGCAGGATGTGGTCGCGGTGCTGCGGGCTGGTCGACAGGAAGGTGTGAATTCGCCCGCGCCGGGCCGGCCGGATCGCCTCGGCGCAGCGGTCGATATCGCCCGGCGCGGCGCGGGCCAGGCCGCAGACCGTGCTCTCGCCGACGATCTGGGCGATCCGCCGCACGGCGTCGAAGTCGCCGTTGGAAGCGATGGGGAAGCCGGCCTCGATGACGTCGACGCCCATGTCCTCGAGAATCTTGGCCAGTTCGAGCTTTTCCTCCAGGGCCATGGAGGCCCCGGGCGACTGCTCGCCGTCGCGCATGGTGGTGTCGAAGACGATGACGCGGGCCGGCTGCGGCGTGTCGGCGGGCCGGTTCGATTGGGTCATTTCGAAGGTCTCTTCGGGGAGGTCTGTTGAAGGGCGAGGGAACGGGTTCCCCTGAACGCCCATCCGCGAAGCTCTAAGCGAGCCGGATCGGCGCCCAGGGGCGGCTAAGCCCGAGAAGGAGGGTGCGAAGGCTCGTCATGGGCGCCGCCGTACAACAATCGCCACTCCGGCGCAACGCTCGTGCGCAAAGAGCGTCAATCCGCCGCGTGTTAGGGAAGAATATTGCTCTACCGGCTCAGCCAGCGGCGCGCCGCCAGGCCGGCGAGCAGCCATACGCCGAGCGCCAACGCCAGCCAGATCCAGGCGCCGCCGGCCATCACCGAATGGCCTGCGAAGGCGATCACCGCGATCTTGGGAAGAATGCCAAGGCCCGTGCCGACGATAAAGGCGATCCAGCCCATCGGGGTCACGCCGGCGGTGATGTTGACGAGGACAAACGGAGCGAATGGGACCAGGCGCACGACCAGGCTGGCGAGGAGGCCATTGCGGCCGACCAGATTGGCGAAGCGCCGGGCCGTCGGCCAGTCCTCGATCATGCGCGCCCCCAGGCCGCGCCCCAGGCCAAAGCCGATCAGCGAGGAGACCATCGTTCCGGTCCAACTGTAGATAAGGCCCGTCCACGGGCCGAAGGCGAGAACGGCGGCGGCGATCAGGGCCACCTGCGGCACGCCGAGAAAAGCGAGGGCCGCGAAGGCGAGAATGACCGCCGGCAGGGCCAATGGGCCTCTCGCCATGGCCAGCCAGCGGCGCGCCGCCGCTCCGCCGTCGAGTCCCAGGGCCGGTAGCCCAAAGAGGAACAGAAGACCCACCCCGCCGAACAGGCAAAAGGCCAAAGCCGCGCGGCGCCAGGACTTCATGGCCGGGCCTCTTACAGGTTTGCGCGCCCGACCGTCAGGCCCTACAGACGGCGCGCGTTCCCGGCCGAAATGAGTCGCCCTCGATGTTCGTCGAATCCGCCAGCCTGCGCCGCGTCCAGCCCTCGGCCACGGCCGCCGCCAGCACCAAGGCCCGCGCCCTGCGCGCGACCGGCCGCGACATCATTTCACTCGACGCGGGCGAGCCCGATCTCGACACACCCGACAACATCAAGGCCGCCGCCGTCGAGGCGATCCGCGCCGGCAAGACCAAGTACACCGACGTCGATGGCATCCATGAACTCAAGGCGGCGATCTGCGCCAAGTTCAGGCGCGAGAACGGCCTCGAATACACCCCGGCCCAGATCAACGTTTCGCCCGGCGGCAAGCCGGTGATCTTCAACGCCATGGTCGCCAGCCTCAATCCTGGCGACGAGGTGATCATCCCGACCCCCTATTGGGTCAGCTATCCGGATATGGTCCTGCTCGCCGGCGGCGAACCGCGGTTTGTGGCCACCAGCGCCGAACAGGCCTTCAAGGTGCGCCCGGCCGATCTCGAGGCGGCGATCACCGAGAGGACCCGCTGGCTGATCCTCAATTCGCCGTCCAATCCCTCCGGGGCGGCCTATGACGAGCGGGAACTGAAGGCGCTCGCCGACGTCCTGCTGCGCCACCCACAGGTCTGGGTGTTGACCGACGACATGTACGAGCACCTGGTGTTCGGCGGTTTCGCCTTCCACACGATCGCCCAAGTCGAGCCGGCGCTCTACGAGCGGACCCTGACCATGAACGGGGTCTCCAAGGCCTACGCCATGACCGGCTGGCGGATCGGTTACGCCGGGGGCCCTGCGCCGCTGATCACCGCCATGCGCAAGGTGATGAGTCAGAGCACCTCGAACCCGGCCTCGATCTCGCAATGGGCCGCCGTGGAGGCGCTGAACGGTCCCCAGGATTTCATCGCCCCCAACGCCGCCCTGTTCGAGGCGCGACGGGATCTGGTGGTTTCTATGCTCAACCAGGCGCAGGGCCTTGCCTGCCCGACCCCAGAGGGCGCCTTCTACGTCTTTCCCTCCTGCGCCGAACTGATCGGCAAGATCGCCCCCAACGGCATGACCATCACCGGCGACCGCGATTTCGCCGATGCATTGCTGGACGCCGAGGGAGTTTCGGTCGTGTGCGGCGAAGCTTTCGGCCTTTCGCCCCATTTCCGGATCAGCTACGCCACGTCGAACGCCTTGCTTGAAGAGGCCTGCCAGCGCATCCAGAGGTTCTGCGGCTCGCTGGGATAATTCCCGGGGAGGGGCTGATGGGATTGAAGACCCTGGCCGTGGCGGTTCTCGCCGCCGCGGCGATATCCGCGCCGGCCGGCGCGGCGGAAGCGCCGGGGGCCAGGGCTTTCGTCGTCTGGCTCTACGGCCACTATCCAAGCCCGCACGGCCATGAGTTCGAGTCCCTGGGGACGCAGATCGGACGGGTGTTCCACCCCAGCCTGATCGCCCTCATCAGGGAAGACTCGCGGCTGGCGGGCGGCGAAGTCGGGGCGCTCGATGGTGATCCGATCTGCGATTGCCAGGATGACAGCGGCACGCGGTTCGCCGTCACGACCGTTCGCGCCGCCGGCCCTGCGCGGGCGGTCGCCGCTGTCATTCGTCATGGCACGGAAGGTCCGCGGGACATCGAAACCATCACGCTCGACCTGGCCCTGACCGACGGCCACTGGCGCGTTTACGACGTCGGGACCAAGGACACTCCGAGCCTCAGAGCCTACCTGATCAAGAGCAACGAGGAGGCGCGAAAGGCGCGGTGAGGCGGCTGCGAAAACGCTCGCTCTCCTTGGCCGGGCACGCCACCTCCCTGGCCCTCGAACGGGAATTCTGGATCGCGCTCGAAGGCTTGGCGGCGTCCCGCGGCCAGTCCCTCGCCGGCCTTATCGGCGCGATCGATGCGGCTCGCGGCGATCGCCCGCTTGCGTCCGCCTGCCGGGTCGCGGCGCTCGAATTCGCCCAATCGCGCTGAGGGCCTGTGCTAGGTTCGTTCTCTCCGAATCCCTATTTTTGCCGCCCGTGTCCGATCAGCCCCGCATTTCCGATCTCGCCCGTGTGACCGGCCCGCCCGACGGCGGCGGCTATCTGGATGGGCTCAACCCCGAGCAGCGCGAGGCGGTGGAGGCGATCGAGGGCCCGGTCCTGGTGCTGGCCGGGGCCGGCACCGGCAAGACGCGGGTGCTGACCACGCGCCTGGCCCACATCCTGGCCACCGGCAAGGCGCGGCCCTGGCAGTTGCTGGCCGTGACGTTCACCAACAAGGCGGCCCGAGAGATGCGCCATCGCATCGCCGGAATTATCGGCGGCGCGGCGGAGGATCTCAGATTCCTCGGCACCTTCCACTCGATCGCCGCCCAGATCCTGCGCCGCCACGCCGAGCTGGTGGGCCTGAAGGCGAACTACACCATCATCGATGTCGATGATCAGGAGCGTCTGCTTCGCCAGCTCCTAGAGGCCGAAAACATCGACGCCAAGCGCTGGACGCCGCGCCATATGGCGGGCCTCATCGACCAGTGGAAGAACCGCGGCTGGGGGCCGGACAAGCTGCCGGCCAGCGAGGGAAGCCATTTCGCCGGCGGCCGCGGGGGCGCCCTCTACGGCCTCTACCAGGAACGCCTGCGGGTTTTGAACGCCTGCGATTTCGGCGATCTGCTGCTCCACAACCTGACGATCTTCACCGCCCATCCGGAAGTCCTGGCCGAGTATCACGACCGCTTCCGCTATCTGCTGGTCGATGAGTATCAGGACACCAACGTCGCCCAGTACCTGTGGCTGCGCCTGCTAGCCCAGAGGCGTCGGAACCTTTGCTGCGTCGGCGACGATGACCAGTCGATCTACGGCTGGCGCGGGGCGGAGGTGGACAACATCCTGCGTTTCGAGCGCGATTTTCCCGGCGCACAAGTGATCCGGCTCGAGCGAAATTACCGCTCGACGGAGCACATCCTGGCCGCCGCCTCCGGCCTCATCGCCGCCAACAAGGGCAGGCTGGGCAAGACCCTTTGGACGCAGGCCGCCGGCGGCCAGAAAGTCCAGGTCCGCGGGGTGTGGGACGGAGAGGCGGAATCGCGCCTCATCGCCGAGGAGATCGAGCGATGGAAAAAGGGCCGCCGTTACGTCGAGATCGCCATCCTGGTCCGCGCCTCGTTCCAGATGCGGGCCTTCGAGGAGCGCTTCGTGCTCCTGCAGATTCCCTACACCGTAGTCGGGGGGCCGCGATTCTTCGAACGGGCCGAGATTCGCGACGCCCACGCCTATCTGCGTCTCGTCCAGTCACCCGACGACGACCTAGCCTTCGAGCGCATCGTCAACACCCCCCGCCGCGGCGTCGGCGAGGCGACGGTGCGCAAGCTGCTTCACATCGGCCGCGGCCGCGGGATCTCCGCCTCGGCGGCGGCCGCCGACCTCGTCCGCACTGACGAACTGACCGGGCGCTCGCGCACCGCCCTGGCCAGCTTCCTGCGCGACGTGGAGCGCTGGCGCGGCCAGAAGGAGAGCATCGCCCATCCGCGCCTGGCGGAGACCATTCTGGAGGAGAGCGGCTACATCGACGCCCTGCGCCTGGACAAGGGACCGACGAGTCAGACACGGCTGGAGAACCTCAAGGAACTCGTCCAGTCGATGGCCGCCTTCGATACCCTCGAAGCCTATCTCGAACATGTCTCCCTGGTCACCGACCTCGACCGCGAGGCCGGGGACGACGCGGTCCAGATCATGACCCTGCACTCGGCGAAGGGTCTCGAGTTTCCCCTCGTCTTTCTTCCCGGCTGGGAAGAGGGCGTGTTTCCCTCCCAGCGCAGCCTCGACGAGAACGGCGAGAAGGGCCTCGAGGAGGAACGCCGCCTGGCCTATGTCGGCCTCACCCGGGCGCGGGAGGAGGCGCGGATTTCCTTCGCCGCCAACCGCCAGGTCTATGGAAGATGGACCAGCCAGCTGCCCAGCCGTTTCGTCGACGAGTTGCCCTTGGCCAGCGTCGAAGCGGGCTCCGAGACTGGCTACTACGGCGGCGGACTGCGCGAGGGCGCCTCGCGCTGGGACGAGGTCAACTACGGCTCAGGCTATGACAGTCCCGGTTGGCGCCGCGCCCAGGCTCGCGGCTACGCCGGCGGCCCGCCCGGCCGCACCCAGGTAATCGAGGGTGAGGGACGTCTGGTCGCCATGTCCGATCCGGGCGGCCCCAGCGCCTATGCGCCGGGCGACAAGGTATTTCACCAGAAGTTCGGCCCCGGCCAGGTGCGCGCCGTGGAGGGCAACAAGCTGACTGTCGCCTTCGATCACGCCGGCGAGAAGCGGGTCATCGACAGCTTCGTCGAGCGCGCCTGAATTCAGGCGTCCAGGTCTTCGGCCAGGATGGCCATCTCGAACATGAACGAGCCGTCCTCGTCCTCGTCCTGATAGATCACCCCGATGAATTCGCCCTTCATCTCGACCTCGGCGGAGTCCTTCTGCTTGGGTCGGGCCTTCACGGCGATGTGGGGATTGCCGAAGGTGCGCTTCAGGTGCGCCTGGACGCGCTCGATATCGTTCTGGTCCACGTCGGCGCCTCGCGAATTGGGTTAAAAACTTCGCGGAACCTAGCGCCATTCGCGCGCGCCGCAAGCGCGCGCTCGGCCCGGCCTTCAGATCACGTAATCGTAGACCGCCTCGGAGAGGGTATGATCCATGGAGCGGGACGGCTCGGGGCAGGTCGGGCAGTTGACCAGGCGGGCCGGGACGCCGGCGGCCGTGCAATGGGCAGGCACCGGCTTGAGCACCACCGAACCCGAAGCGATCTTGGCGTAGTCGCCGACGGTGATGTTGCCCAGGACCTTGGCCCCGGCGCCAAGCAGGACGCCGGCCCCGATCTTGGGGTGGCGATCGCCGCGCTCGGCCCCCGTGCCGCCGAGCGTGACGCCCTGGAGCATGGAGACATTGTCGCCGACCACCGCCGTCTCACCAATCACGATGCCGGTGCCGTGGTCGAAGAAGGCCCCGCTGCCGATCACCGCGGCGGGGTGGATGTCGACCTGGAACAGTTCCGACATCCGGCTCTGCAAATAGTGGGCGATCGCCTCGCGCCCGCCCAGCCACAGCCGGTGGGCGATGCGATAGGTCTGCAGGGCCTGAAAGCCCTTGAAATAGAGGAACGGCTGGACGTAGCCCTTGCACGCCGGATCGCGCTCGAATACGGCGCGAAGATCGGCCTCGGCCTTTTCGATGATGGTCGGATCGCCGGCGTAGGCTTCCTCGGCCAGTTCGCGCAGGCTCATTGCCCGCAGTTCCTGGTCCCCCAGCTTGCGGGCGAGTTGGTAAGAAAGGGCGCTGGCCAGGTTGCCGTGGCGGATGATGACGGCATTGAGGAGGGACGCCAGCGACGGCTCCTGTTCGGCCAGGTGCGCCGCCTCATTGCGCAGGGCGGCCCAAACCGGCGGAGCTAGCGCCGCATCGACCACTTCCAGGCGTTTGGGCATTTCAGTGGGCATTTCAGGGCCTCCCTCGCGGCGCCGAGCCTTAGCGCCATATGGCGCCCGCCCAAGCGGTCCGCCAGGGGCGCCATGCCGCCAAGTTGTCTTCGTGCGTTGCGCTCCTTCGTCCGGCGCCCTACCTGCAAGTCATTATCAAACAATCGAGCCTGGCCTTGAACCCCCTCCCCTCGCCCGCTTTCGGCGATCCGCTGCCGGTCGAGGCCTCGGAGGCGACCCTGAAGTTTCTCGCCCGGCGCCGCTCGGCGGCGGCTCTGGCGCTCACCGCACCGGGCCCGGGTCCGGCCGAGCTCGACACCCTGCTCGCCCTGGCTGCGCGCGTGCCCGACCACGGCAAGCTGTCGCCCTGGCGGTTCATTGTCCTGGGCGGCGAGGCCAAAGACCGGTTCATCGGCGGCCTCGAGAGGATCGCGCAGGGCCGCCCCGACGGCGCCAAGGCGATCGCCAAGCTCGGCAAAATCCGCACTCCGCCGCTCACCGTCGCGGTGATCTCGAGGCTCGTCGCCGGCGACATTCCCGAGTGGGAACAGCGGTTGTCGGCCGGAGCTGTGTGCGCCATGCTGATCACCGCCGCCCAGGCCATGGGCTACGGGGCCAACTGGATCACCGATTGGTACGCCTATGACACCGACGCCAATGGCCTGCTCGGTCTTGGCGAAGGCGAGCGGGTGGCCGGGTTCATCCATCTGGGAACCCCGGCCGAAGCCCCGCTCGAGCGGGTCCGCCCGGACGTGGCGGCGCTGACCACTCGCTGGGAAGGCTAGCGCCCGCGGTAAGGCTCGACGCCCTGGTCGGGCAGCCACAGGCCCTCCGGGAGGGGACCCGTCTGCCAGAAAACATCGATGGGAATGCCGCCGCGTGGATACCAATAACCGCCGATGCGCAGCCAAGTCGGCTCGGCCGCGGCGATGATCGCCTTGCCGATGGCCAGCGTGCAATCCTCGTGGAAGGCCCCGTGGTTGCGGAACGAGGCCAGGAACAGCTTCAGAGACTTCGATTCGATCAGCCTCTGATCGGGCGCATAGTCGATCACCAGGCGGGCGAAATCCGGCTGGCCGGTCACCGGGCACAGGGAGGTGAACTCCGGGGCGGTGAAGCGGGCGAGATAGAGTGTTCCCGCATGCGGATTAACGACCGTCTCCAGCCGCGCCTCATTCGGGCTGGCCGGAACGGCGGCCTCATGGCCGAGCTGGGTGAGGCGGGTCTCTTCCATCGCCCCCGCGTGTAGCGCCAAACCGCTCCGCTCGCTATCACTGGCCTCGCGTGGCCCCATAAGGAGAGCGCGTCATGGGCGGACGGGATTTCGATGGATGGACGGTGCTGGTCACCGGCGCCTCCACGGGGCTGGGGCGAGCGATCGCCGTCGAGTGCGCCCAGCGCGGGGCGGCCAACGTGATCATCAATTTCGCCTCAAGCGAAGACGAAGCCGCCAAGACCCGTGACCTCGTCGAGAGCCATGGAGCCAAGGGCATTCTCGCCAAAGGCGATGTGGCCAGGGACGAGGACTGCGCCACCATCGTCGCCGCCGCGGCCCCGTCGGGGCGGATCGACGCCCTCTTCAACAACGCCGGGGTGACCAAGTTCGCCAACAATCACGCCGATCTCGACGCGGTCGGGGCGGAAGATTTCGCCCGCCTCTACGCGGTGAATGTGATCGGCGCCTACCAGATGATCCGCGCCGCCCGCTCCCTGCTGGAAGCCGCGCCACAGGCCGGAGCGGTGGTGAACACGGCGTCGGTGGCCGGGGTGCTGGGGATCGGCTCCTCGGTGCCCTACGCCGCCTCGAAAGGAGCACTGATCACCATGACGCTTTCACTGGCGAGAGCCCTGGCCCCGAAAGTCCGCGTCAACGCCGTATGCCCCGGGTTCATCGACACGCCCTGGTTCGGACGGGCCATGGGCGAGGATCAGCTCCAGCGAATGCGCGACGGGGTCGCCGCCTCCATGCCCCTCAAGGCCGCCTCGACCGCCGAGGACATCGCCGGGGCGGCGGTGTTCCTGGCCTCGCCCGCCGCCCGCCACATCACCGGCGAGACCCTGCTGGTCGACGCCGGCCTTCACCTCGGTTACGCGCCGCTGGCGATGCGGTAGAGCCTGACGAAGCCTGCGCCGCCTCAGGCGGGCTTGGGCGCGATCAGCAATCGCCGGCGCCTCAGCCACACCGGCAGCCATGCGAGGCTGGCGACCGAGACCGCGGCGAGGGTCCAGATCAAGAGGTCCGGTTCGGAGGCGGCGATCGCCCCGCAGCAGAAAACGGCGCCGCCGACCGCGACCGCTCTGACGAGCATTCGCCTTTCCCTGGCGACGGCCCCGCTGAAGCGCAGCAGGGCCACGCAACCGGCAAGGTAGGCGATGAGGCTGAGAACGACCGATATTTCGGCGACGATGGTGAACTGGCGCGCCAGGGTTGGGCTGGCCGAGGCGATCACCGTCGCGGTCATCAAGACGCCCATGAGAATAATGTTGAACGTCGGCGGCTTGTCGGCCCGGCGCGGCGGCCGACCCGGCACGATCTGACCCAGCACCGCGTCGCTCTCCGCCGTCTCGGCCGTGACCAGGATCGCGCCGCCCAGGGTGCCGGCTGACTTGAGCATGGCGCACAGGGCGAGCACGCCGGCGATGGAGCCCCCCACGATCGGCGCGGCCGCGGCGGCAAATGGCGCGCTCGATTTCGCCAGTACCGACGCGGGCAGGATGCCCATGATCACCACGCAGGCTGACAGATAGACAGCTACGCCGATGGCCAGGCCGCCGAAGGTGGCGACGGGCACGTTGCGGGCCGGATCGCGCACCAGCGGGGCGATGACGATGGCGTTCTCCACGCCCAGGAACGCCCAGAAGGCGATGACGACGGCGTTCGGCGCGGCCGTGAAGGGGCTGTGACCGCTGACGTTCCAGGACGCGGCGAAGATGGATGGGTGGAAATAGAACCATCCGCCAATCCCGACGAGCAGAATGGGCGCGAGGCCAGCGGCCAGCGTCCAGCCGCCGAGCTTGGCCACGAAACGCGCGCCGAGGATGTTCGCGGCGACGAACAGCCAGATGATCGAGACGCTGGCGATCATAGCGCCGACGCCATTGGCGGCCTGGGGGACGAAGAAGCTGAGATAGCCGGTCACCGCTAGGGCGACGGGAACATTGGCGACCGGGCACCAGTAGAGGACGCCGACGACGAAACCGACGCCGGGGCCGAGTGCGTCACGGATGAGAGGGAAGAGGCCCCCGCCGTCTGGCCGCAGGATGGCCAGGAAGGAGAATACGCCGGCAAGCAGGCTCGCGCCGAGGATGGCCCCGATCCAGCCGAGGATGGAGATCGAGCCGATCGCGCCGAGGCTGGCGGGCAGCAGGTAGACTCCCGAGCCGACCATGCTGCCGGCGACCACCAGCGCGGCGAGGAAAGGCCCGAGTTTCCTCGGGCCGCCATCTGGTTGGCTCACCCCACGTTCCCCCCAAGGTCCCTGCGGAACCCTAGGCGCGGCGGCGCGGCCAACGCAAGGCCGAGCTTGATCCTTGACCGGCGGCCGTTTCCGCCTCGAGGTCCGAAAGCCGCGAGCCCTACGGGCCGCGCCGGTGCTAAACGAGGGCCCAAAGGAGCTCCGTCATGACCGTCTCGACCGCCGACAAGCGCGCCGCCTTTCGGGCCCTGCACCAATCGGGCTGTTTCGTCATTCCCAACCCCTGGGACGTCGGCTCGGCTATCGCCCTGGAGCGCCTCGGCTTCAAGGCCCTGGCCTCGACCAGCTCGGGCATGGCCTGGTCGATGGGGATGGCCGACAACCATGTCGACCGCGACCTCGTGCTTGGCCACCTCACAAAGGTCGCCGCCGCGGTCGATATTCCCCTCAACGCCGATTTCGAGGGCGGCTTCGCGGTCGAGCCCGAAGGTGTGGCCGAGAGCGTCGCCTTGTGCGTGGAGACCGGGGTGGCGGGCCTGTCGATCGAGGACTCCACCGGCGAAGCTGACGAGCCGCTGTTCGAATTCTCCCTCGCCGTCGAGCGCATCGCTGCCGCCCGCGCCGCCATCGACGCCACGGGCGCCGACGTTCTCCTAACCGCACGCTCCGAGGGCTTCATCGTCGGCCGGCCCGACATGGCCGAGACCCTGCGCCGGCTGAACGCCTTCAGCGAGGCCGGCGCCGATTGCCTCTACGCGCCAGGCATCCGAAGCGAGGCGGAGATCGCCGAAGTGGTCGCCGCGGTCGCCCCCAAGCCCGTCAATGTCCTGGCCCCGGGGCTTTCGGTGGCGGTTCTGACCAGGCTGGGGGCGCGGCGGATCAGCGTCGGTGGGGCCCTCGCCCGCACGGCCTGGGGCGAGTTCCTGCGCGCCGCTCGCGCGATCGCCGAGGAAGGCGAGTTCCCAGCCTTCGCCCGGGCCGCCAAGGGAGGCGACCTCAACGCCATGTTCGGGGGCCGGTAGGGCGCTCACCTTGACGCTGTGGCGATCCATTCGATCGCGGACGGCCAATCGATCACTGGCAGTTCGCCGATATGCTCGCGGAACCAGGCGAAGCGTTGGGGGGCCAGTTCGCCGCGCCGGTCGGCCAACTGCGCGCCATCATTCAGTATACGGACGATGCCGACGCCATGGTCGATAGCCACCAAGCGGAAGTCGACGTCCGGCGAAGCGATGAGCTCGAAAGCGACCTTCCACGGATCGCCGGTCCACCGGCTGGTCGAAATCTGCGGCACGTGCTCCTCGATCCAGTCGCGCGGGAACATGTCGTGGAGGGCGATCCAGCCGCCCGGCCGCACGGCCGCCAGGGCGTTGACGACGTCGCGGCGGGTCTGGTCATAAGTGTGCAGGCCGTCGATGAAGACGACATCGAACCGGTCGCGGTTGGCGGCGAAGAAGGCGTCGCTGGTCATCCGATGGGTGCCGCCTTGGGCCGGATCGACGCCGACCTT